>NZ_JBEOSP010000017.1:0-119063 GCF_040303105.1 Kitasatospora sp. NPDC096128
AGTGGTGTGCTCTTCGGTTGTGTGGGGTGTGGGGCGTGACGGGTGATTTTCAGACCGCCAACGGTCCCAGCCCCCCTCGATGAGGGTCGGCGGTCCGAAAATCACCCAGCCCCCGGAGCGCCCACCCCCTCCACCGCCCCCGGACCCACCCACCCTCCCGAAAGCCCCCCACAACAGAAACCCCCGCTTTTGCCTCCCCCACGGGGAAAGCGCAGGCTGGTTCCCGAGGAGGCCCCCCGATGACCACCCTTGAGGAACAGATCGACATCGCCGCCCCCGCCCTGGCCGCCTGGGAGCAGCTCCATCGCGTCCAGGAGTACCCCCGTTTCGTCGACGGAGTCCGCACCGCCCACCCCCACGGCCGCAACCTCGCCCACCTCGCCGTCCACGTCGACGGCGCCGAGCGCTCGGTGGACACCGAGATCACCGACCGCGGACGGGGCCGGGTGATGGCCTGGCGCACCCTGGATTCCGTCCACCTCAGCGGAGCCTTCGCCCTGCTCCCCCTCGACCCCCGGCACACCCGCCTCCAGATCCGGGTGCACTACGACCCGGAGGCCGTACACCGCGAGTTCGGCGGACCACGCGGCTTCGCCCAAGCAGGAGCGATCGAACGCACCGTGCGCGAGGACCTCGAACACTTCCGCGACCTCCTGGAGTCCCGGATGAACACCGCCGACCCCCACCCCCACGACTCCCCCCACACCCCATAAGAACCACATAAGCCCAGCTCAGCACGGGTGGTGAAGCTGTTCACAGCCCCCCGTCCCACCGACCGTTCCAGTTTCAACCTGTGGCAGACTCGGATGCCATGGACATCGGCCCGGTCACCAGGACGCTCCGCGCGGCGGTCTTCGCCGCGCTGGTCGTGCTGCTCGCCGGGCTCGGCCAGGTGCTGGTCACCGGCCGCACCCTGCCGGTCGCAACGATGGGCCTGGCCTGCGCGGCCGTCTTCGTCGTCGCCCTCGCCCTGGCCGGCCGCGAACGCGGCTACCCCGCGATCGCCGCCGCCTTCCTGCCGCTCCAGCTGGGCGTCAGCGCCCTGTTCGAGCTGGCCCAGCGCACCTGTCCGTCGCTGCCGCCCGACGCCGGTCAGGGCTTCCGTCCGCTGCTGTGCGGCGGCGGTTCGCTGGGCGGCTTCCTGCTGGGCCACGGCGTGTCCGACCAGAGCGGCGTCCTGCTGCTCCTGCTGCTGCACACGGTGATCGCCCTGGCCGGGGCCTTCTGGCTGCGCCGCACCGACGCCGCGCTGGCCGGCCTCGCCGAAGCCCTCCGGGTGCTGGGCGAGTTCCTGCACCGGCACCTCCCGGCGGCAGCCCGCTGGCTGCGACTGCTGTCCGCGCCCGTCCCGGCCCGTCCAGTGGTCCGGGTGCCGTTCCCCCCGGCCAGCCGCGCGCTGGTCCCGGCCGAGGACGTGGTGGTCCGCCCGGCCGTCCGGCGCGGCCCCCCGGTGTTCGCCCCGGCCGTCTGAGCACGTCCCCCCGACAGCTCGACGGTCCTCTCTCCGCCCCGCACCGCGCCCCGGCGCGCCTCCGCGCCCGCGCACCCGAGAGCACAGGACGACACCCCATGAGCAACACCCGCAAGGCCGACCAGAGGACCAACGCCACCGAGCGGATGCGCGCCGCCCGCGCCGAGGCCGAGCGCTCGGACCGGATCCGCCGCCGAGTGGTGGTCGGCGCCGCCTCCGCCGCCGTGCTCGCCCTCGCGGCCGGCGTCGCCTTCGCCGTCGGCGGCTCCTCCGACTCCTCCTCGAACGCCGCCGCGAACGGCCCCCTGGTCGTCCCGGCCAACGCCACCGGCCCGAACGGCACCGTCATCAGCTACGGCAAGGCCGACGCCCCGCACACCCTGGAGGTCTACGAGGACTTCCGCTGCCCGTTCTGCGAGCAGCTGGAGACGACCACCGGCAAGACCGTCCAGCAGCTCGCCGACAACGGCACCTACAAGGTCGAGTACCACCTGGCGACGTTCCTGGACAAGAACCTCGGCGGCAAGGGCTCGCGCACCGCGCTGGCCGCCGCCGGGGCCGCGCTGAACGAGGGCGTGGACAAGTTCAAGGCCTTCCACGACGTGCTCTACGCCAACCAGCCCGACGAGCGCAGCGACGCCTTCGGCGACGTCAACCACATCCTGGACCTGGCCGGCCAGGTGCCCGGCCTCAAGACCGACGGCTTCGTCAAGGCCGTCCAGGAGGGCACCTACGCACCGTGGGCGGCCAAGGTGAACGAGGAGTTCGACAGGAGCGACGTCACCGGCACCCCGACCGTCAAGCTCGACGGCAAGAAGCTGGACGTGCTGACCAACGGCAAGGCCGTCTCGCCCGAGCAGTTCACCGCCCTGGTCAAGCAGGTGACCGGGTGACCCGGGCCGCACCCACCCCCGCCCCCGCCACCCGGACCTTCCCCGCCGCCCGCCCCTTCGCCTGGCTCCTGGTGATCACCGGCGCAGTCGGCCTGTTCGCCTCGACGGCCCTCACCCTGGACAAGCTCCGCCTGCTCAAGGACCCGTCGTACGTCCCCAGTTGCAACATCAACCCGATCATCAGCTGCGGCTCGATCATGCGCAGCGACCAGGCGGAAGCCTTCGGCTTCCCCAACTCGCTGATCGGCCTGGTCGCTTTCGGGGTGGTGGTCGCGATCGGTGCCGGGCTGCTCGCCGGGGCGGCCTACCGGCGCTGGTTCTGGCTCGGCCTGCAGGCCGGGACGGTGTTCGGGATCGGCTTCGTGACCTGGCTGATGTACCAGGCGCTGTACCGGATCGGCGCGCTCTGCCCGTACTGCATGGTGGTCTGGGCCGCGATGATCCCGCTGTTCTGGTACACCACCCTGCACAACCTGCGCACCGGGGTGATCCCGGTCGGGCCGCGGCTGCGGACGGTCGTGCGGGAGGCCGCGCGCTACCACTGGGCCGTCCCGGCGCTCTGGTACGCGGTGATCGCGCTGCTGGTGCTGAACCGGTTCTGGTACTACTGGAGCACCCTGATCTGACGCCCCGTCCGCCCGCCCGCTCCCGCCCCGGGAGCGGGCGGGAGCGGGCCCTCCCCCGGCGAGGCCGCCATGCGACGCAAGATCGTCTTCACCTCCAACGTGTCCCTGGACGGGTACTTCGAGGGCCCTGACCACGACCTGGGCTGGCACCGGGTCGACGACGAGCTGCACACCCACTTCAACCGGGTGCTCGCCCGGATGAGCGGTTTCATCTCCGGCCGGCGCACCCACGAGCTGATGGCCTCCTTCTGGCCCACCGCCGACCAGGACCCGGCCGCCGACGGCCCGATGAAGGAGTTCGCGGGCATCTGGCGCGAGATGCCGAAGACCGTCTTCTCCCGCACCCTCGACCACGCCGACTGGAACACCACCGTCGTCCGCGAGGTCACCCCCGAGACGGTCGCCGCCCTCACCGCCGGCCCCGGCGGCGACCTCTCCCTCGGCGGCGCCGAGCTGGCCGAGGCCTTCCTGGCCCAGGACCTGATCGACGAGTTCCGGATCTACGTCCAGCCCGTCGTCCTCGGCCGCGGCACCCTGCTGTTCCGCCCCACCGGGCAGCCCCTCCCGCTCACCCTGGTCGAGACCCAGCGCTTCACCAACGGCGTCACCCTGCTGCACTACGCCCGGGACCGCGGCGCTGCTTCGACATCCCGGTGAGCTGGGCGAACGCGGCGGTGCCCGAGTGCCGACGGGGAAGCCCACCAGCCCGTCCGGATCAGGGGTTCGCCCGGATCCCCCTCAGTCCTCGAGCGGCTCGAAGGTGAACCGCTCGACCTCGGCGAGGAGTTCGGCGCGGCGGCGGTCGTCGAGGAAGGAGGCCCGGAAGGAGTTGGCGGCCAGTCGGCGCAGGGTCTCCTGGTCGAGGGCGAGGGCCTGCCGGACGGCGCGGAAGTTGTCCTCGACGTAGCCGCCGAAGTACGCCGGGTCGTCGGAGTTGACGGTGACCAGCAGGCCGGCGTCCAGCATCTCGCGCAGCGGGTGGTCGGCGAGGGTGTCGATGCAGCGCAGCCGGACGTTGGAGAGCGGGCAGAGGGTGAGCGGGATCTGCTCGCGGACCAGTCGGGCGACCAGCTCGCCGTCCTCCAGGCAGCGCAGGCCGTGGTCGATCCGCTCGACGCCGAGGACGTCCAGCGCCTCGGTGATGTACGAGGCCGGGCCCTCCTCGCCCGCGTGGGCGACCCGGCGCAGCCCGGCCTCGGCGGCCCGGCGGTAGACCTCGCGGAACTTCGCGGGCGGGTTGCCGACCTCGGCCGAGTCCAGGCCGATGCCGGAGATCCGGTCGAAGTACGGGCGGGCGGCCTCGAAGGTCTCCAGCGCGGAGTCGGCCGACTCGTCGCGCAGGAAGCACATGATCAGCTGGGTGCTGATGCCGTACCGCTCCTCGCTGCGCGACAGCGCCCGGGCCAGCCCGTCGACGACCACGCCGAGCGGCACCCCGCGCGCGGTGTGCGCCTGGGGGTCGAAGAAGATCTCGGCGTGCCGCACGCCCTGCTCGGCGGCCCGGGACAGGTAGGCGTCCGCGAGGTCGGCGAAGTCCTCCTCGGTGCGCAGGACGGCCATCAGCGCGTAGTAGAGGTCGAGGAAGGACTGCAGGTCGCTGAAGGAGTACGCCTTCCGCAGTTCCTCGGTGTCGGCGTACGGCAGCGCGACGGAGTTGCGGGCGGCGAGGGCGAAGGCGAGCTCGGGCTCGAGGGTGCCTTCGATGTGCAGGTGGAGTTCGGCCTTGGGAAGCGACATGTGCGTTCTGTCCGAGCTGTCGGGGCTGTCGGGGAATGGACCCGAAGGTGCGGAATTCATCCTACGATCTTCCGGATCTTCGGGGGCACCACAGGCAGCTCCCGGAGGGTGCGCAGCGGCGAGAACAGCGGCAGGGCGGCGGCCGCCACCAGCAGGCCGGTCATCACCCACATGGTGGAGCGCAGGCCGATCGCCTCGCCCAGCCCGCCCCCGGCCACTGCGCCGAGCGGGATGGTTGCGTGCACGGCGAACATCGAGCCGGCGGCGACCCGGGTGAGCAGCTCGGGCGGGGTGTAGGACTGCCGGAAGGTGCCGAGCACGACGTTGCAGAGCACTACCGCCGCGACCACGCCGACCGCCCCGACGACGTACAGCGCCGTCCCGACACCCGGTCCGGCCAGGGCAGCCAGATCGCGGCGGTGAGCAGGCCCGAGGCGAACGGCCCGGCGTCCAGGGTGAGCACCGCGACCAGTGGCAGCGCGACGGTGGTGACGCTGCCGCCCAGCCGACTGACGGTCTGCCCGGCCCACAGCAGCCGGAAGTCGCGTCGGGCGAACAGGCCCCAGCGGGAGCGGAGTTGCGGATCGGCGGGCGGCCGGGTGGCGGTGGCGGTCACGGCTTCGCCGGGACGCTGTGGGCGAAGGCCAGGACGGTCTCACGCTCCCGGCCGTCCTCGGGCACCGGCCGCTGCGCCCACTTCTGGATCACTGCGTGCAGGTCGGCGGCCAGCTCCCGGGCCTCCTCGGGGGTGAGCCGCAGCCAGGTCTGGGTGGCCACCGAGCAGCCGTCGCGCCAGTCCGGACCGTAGCCCGCGCGCCGCACCGACCACTCGCGGACCAGCTCGACCTGGCGTTCCAGCAGGATCGACCCGGCGGCCTCCGCGACCGCTTCGGTGACCGGGTCCCCGTCGAAGTCGGCCCTGGTCCAGCCGAGTTCGCGGTCGGCCAGCCGCCACCAACGCTCCCGCCGGTCCCGGGCGAGCTCGGCCGCCTCCTCGATCAGCCCGCTCTCGGCCAGCACCTTGAGGTGGTGGCTGACGTTGCCGACCGCCTGCCCGGTGCGCTCGGCCAGCCGCCCGACGGTGGCCGGACCGTCGACCCTGAGCAGGTCCATCAGCCGGCGGCGCAGCGGGTGGGTGAGGGCGGCGAGCACCCGGGAGTCCTGGATCTCCCGGGCGCCGCGCGGTCGTTCCGCGCCGTCGTCCTTCGTTCCGTTCTTCACTTCGTCCGTCGCTTCGTCCATGCCGGGAGGGTATCCACAAGAGCTCTTGTACGATACTTCTTTTACAAGTCTTCTTGTGCATTTCCCCGGTGCCCGGACGGGTGCACCGGCGCCGGGCACCGGACACTGGAGGAGGGGGCTTCCGCCGAGGAGGTACCGAGAATGCGGCACGCCGACGACCCGCACATCCGACCCGCGGGCATCTCCCCGCACGCGCTGGGCAACGACACCCTGCTGCACGAGCTGGAGCAGCTGCACCGCACCCGCCACGAGACCTTCCTGTACGGCTCGGAGGACGCGCTGAAACGGCATACGCTGCGCACCGGGGAGCTGGAGGCCGAGTACCTGCACCGCTTCCCCGGCCGACAGGTCACCGCCGCGCGGACCAGGGCCGGCGCCCGGGCCCGGGAGGCCGCGGCGCGGGTGGAGTCGCTGCCGGAGTGACGGACGGCCGCCGCCCGGCGGGACACGCCGGGCGGCGGTGGCGCCCCCGGGGGCAGGGCGTCGGGGAGGGTGTGAGGGCAGACGCACCGGACCCGACCCCCTCTGGGAGCCCCGCATGCCCATCGCCAGCGTCAACCCCGCGACCGGCGAGATCATCCAGACCTTCGAACCGCTCGACGCGGCCGGGATCGAGCGGCGACTGGCCCGCGCCGAGGCAGCCTTCCACGGCTACCGCTCCACCCCCTTCGCCGCCCGCGCCGAGCTGATGCACCGCGCGGCCGACCTGCTGGACCGGGACCAGGACGCGCTGGCCCGGACCATGACCGAGGAGATGGGCAAGCCGCTGGCCGCCGCCCGGGCCGAGGCCGCCAAGTGCGCCAAGGCGATGCGCTGGTACGCCGACCACGCCGAGGCGCTGCTCGCCGACGAGCACCCCGCCCCCGCCGACGTGGCCGACAGCGGGGCCTCCCGCGCGTACGTCCGCTACCGTCCGCTCGGCCCGGTGCTCGCCGTGATGCCGTGGAACTTCCCGTTCTGGCAGGTGATCCGCTTTGCCGCGCCGGCGCTGATGGCGGGCAACGTCGGCCTGCTCAAGCACGCCTCCAACGTGCCCCGCACCGCGCTGGCGATCGAGGAGCTGTTCCAGCGGGCCGGGTTCCCCGAGGGCTGCTTCCAGACCCTGCTGATCGGCTCGGGCGCGGTCGAGGGCGTGGTGCGGGACCGCCGGGTCGCCGCCGTCACCCTCACCGGCAGCGAGCCGGCCGGGCGGGCGGTCGCAGCGGCGGCCGCGGACGAGGTGAAGAAGGCGGTGCTGGAGCTGGGCGGCAGCGATCCGTACGTCGTCCTGCCGAGCGCCGATCTGGACGCGGCGGTGGCCACCGCCGTCCGGGCCCGGGTGCAGAACAACGGCCAGTCCTGCATCGCCGCCAAGCGCTTCATCGTGCACACCGACGTCTACGACCGCTTCACCGCCGCCTTCACCGAGGCGATGCGCGGGCTGCGGATCGGCGACCCGATGGACGAGGCCACCGACGTCGGCCCGCTGGCCAGCCGCCAGGGCCGGGACGACCTGGAGGAACTGGTCGAGGACGCCCGCACCCACGGCGCCCGGGTCGAGTGCGGCGGCAACCGCCCGATGGGGTGGGACACCGGCTGGTTCTACGAGCCGACCGTGCTGACCGGCATCACCCCGGCGATGCGGATCCACCAGGAGGAGACCTTCGGGCCGGTGGCCACCGTGTACCGGGTCGCCGACCTGGACGAGGCGGTGGCGCTGGCCAACGACACCCCGTTCGGGCTCAGTTCCAACGTCTGGACCACCGACCAGGGCGAGCAGGAGCGCTTCGTCCGCGACATCCAGGCCGGCGGGGTGTTCTTCAACGGCATGACCGCCTCCCACCCGGCGCTGCCGTTCGGCGGGGTCAAGCGCTCCGGCTTCGGACGGGAGCTGTCCGGGCACGGCATCCGGGAGTTCTGCAACGTCACCACGGTGTGGGTCGGCTGAGCCCTCCCGGAGCCGCGACGCCTCCGGTGCGGTCGGGGGCCGGTCGGGTCAGGAGGCCGCCATCCGGTGCCTGCCCCGGCCGGGCGTCGCCCAGCGGGCGACCACGCCGACCAGCGCGATGAAGGTCAGGAACCAGAAGAAGGCCATCAGCCCGATCATCGGATCCCACTCGGTCTGGACCTCGACCATGAGCAGGCCGATCGAGAGCGCGACCATGAAGGTCACCACGGTGGGGCTCAGGCTGAGCAGCCAGTGCCAGGCCCGGTGGCCCAGGCTCGGGTTCCGCTCGGCGTCGGGGCCGGTGTCGAGTTCCTTGTAGGTGAGCAGGTCCATCGGGACCGCCTCCAGTGCTGGAAGAGGGAGGGAAGGACCCGGCCCGCGCGGTCAGGAGGCCTTGCGCGGAGCCGGGGACTTGCGGGTGGTGGTCTTCTTCGCCGCCGAAGCCTTCCCGGCAGCGGCGGTCTCGGCAGTGGCGGTCTCGGCAGTGGCGGTCTTCTTGGAAGCGGCGTTGGCCTTCCTCGCCGGGGCGCGCTTGCGGGGCGGGGGCTGCTGCTCCCCCTCCCCCTCCTCCTTCTCCGGTGCGGCCGGCGCCCGCCCGCCCCTGGCCTGCTTGAGGCTGCTGCGCAGCGCCTCCATCAGGTCGATCACGTTGTCCGGCGCCTCGCCGGACTCCTCCTCGTGCGGGAGCTCGACGCCCTCTAGCCGGGCGGTGATCACCTGCTGGAGCGCCTGCTGGTAGTCGTCGTGGAGCTGGGAGAGGTCGAAGTCCTCGGAGAGGGTGTCCATCAGCGACCGAGCCATCTTGAGCTCCTGCGGGCGCACCGCCACGTCCTCCTCGGGCGCGATCCCGGCCGCCGGGCGGACTTCGTCCGGCCAGATGCAGGTCTGCAGCACCAGCGTCCCGTCGTGCACCCGCAGCACCGCGGGCGACTCCCGGGTACGCAGCGCGATCTTGGTGACGGCGATCTGCCCGGACTCCACCAGCGCGTCGCGCAGCAGGGCGTACGGCTTGGCGGCGGCCTTGTCGGCGACGCCCACGTAGTAGGCCTTGGAGAACATCAGCGGGTCGATCTCGGTGGCGTCCACGAAGGCCAGCACGTCGATGATCTTCTTGCTGGGCAGTGGCAGGTCGGCGAGGTCCTCGTCGCTGAGGGTGACCGTCCGGCCGTCGGGCGACTCGTAGCCCTTGGCGATCTCGGCGTACGGGACCTCCTTCTCCTCCCGCTCGCAGTACCGCTTCATCCGCACCCGGCCGCCGTCCTTGGCGTGCACCTGGTGCAGCGGGACGTCGTGCTCCTGGGTCGCGGAGTAGAGGTGGACGGGGATGCTGACCAGCCCGAAGCTGATCGTCCCCTTCCAGGTGGTCTGCATGGGGTGGCTCCGAGAGACGTCCGAGAATGCCCCGAGAATCCCACTGTGCCCGGGTTCGCCGTGATCGGCCACACCGCGCCCGCGCGGGGGCCCGACGCCCGGCCGACTTGAGCCTCCACAGAGCTCCACGGTCGGCCCCGATCCTGACGATGCGTCAGATCTGAGCTTTTCATGACACCCATGCACCTATTCTGACCTGGGGTTTTGCGTTCGGTGAGCGAACAGTTATCAAAGCATTGTTCCGATACTCGGGCGTAGAAGTTAGGTTGCACCGCAATGCGCGGATCTGTCCCCCACCCTGCGGCGCGACGAGCCGAGGGTCATGCCGCGCCGGAAAGGCAGAGGACACCCCATGAGTGCGGACACCACCAAGCAGGTGGCGGACACCCCCCAGGTCCCCCACCAGCTCGGCCCGGTCGGACACGGTGGCGACGGCCACCTGAAGGCCGGGCTCAAGAACCGCCACCTGTCGATGATCGCCATCGGCGGCGTGATCGGCGCCGGCCTCTTCGTCGGCTCCGGCGCGGGCATCGCGAGCACCGGTCCGGGCATCCTGCTCTCCTACGCCCTGGCCGGCGCGCTGGTCGTGCTGGTGATGCGGATGCTCGGCGAGATGGCCGCGGCCGACCCGCAGAGCGGCTCCTTCTCGGCGTACGCGGACCGCGCGCTGGGCCGCTGGGCCGGCTTCACCATCGGCTGGCTGTACTGGTTCTTCTGGGTCGTGGTGCTCGCGGTCGAGGCGACGGCCGGCGCGAAGATCCTCCACAACTGGGTGCCCGGCGTCCCGCAGTGGGGCTGGGCACTGATCGTGATGGCGGTGCTGACCGCCACCAACCTCTTCTCGGTGTCCTCGTACGGCGAGTTCGAGTTCTGGTTCGCCGGGATCAAGGTGGTCGCGATCGCCGCGTTCCTGGTGATCGGCGCCCTCGCCGTCTTCGGCGGGCTGCCCGACACCCACGCGGTCGGCCTCACCAACCTCACCGGCCACGGCGGCTTCCTGCCGCACGGCGTGGGCGCGGTGTTCACCGGCATGCTGACCGTCGTCTTCGCCTTCATGGGCAGCGAGATCGTCACGCTCGCCGCCGGCGAGTCGGAGGACCCGCAGAAGGCGGTCACCAAGGCCACCAACAGCGTGATCTGGCGGATCGGCGTCTTCTACCTGGGCTCGATCCTGCTCGTGGTCACCCTGCTGCCCTGGGACTCGGCCGAGGTCAAGGCCAGCGGCCCGTACGTGGCGGTCCTGAACCACGTGGGCATCCCGCACGCGGGCCAGGTGATGGACGTGATCGTGCTGACGGCCGTGCTGTCCTGCCTCAACTCCGGGATGTACACCGCCTCCCGGATGGCCTTCTCGCTGGGCCAGCGCGGGGACGCACCGAAGGCCTTCGCGACCGTGACCTCGCGCGGCGTGCCGCGGGTGGCCATCCTGTGCTCGGTGGTCTTCGGCTTCATCGCCGTCTTCCTCAACTACTACTCGCCGGACACCATCTTCGCCTTCCTGCTGAACTCCTCCGGCGCGGTCGCGCTGTTCGTCTGGCTGGTGATCTGCGCGACCCAGCTGCGGATGCGCCGGATCCTCGAGCGGGAGACGCCCGAGCGCCTGACCGTGCGGATGTGGCTGTTCCCGTACCTGACCTGGACCGCGATGGGCATGATCGGGTTCGTGATGGCGTACATGTTCACGACCAAGGACGGCCGCGACCAGATGTACCTCTCGCTGGTCGCCGCGGCGGTCGTGCTCGCCGCCTCGGCCGTGGTGGGCCGGCGACGGCG
Organism: Kitasatospora sp. NPDC096128; assembly: GCF_040303105.1. Classification (NCBI taxonomy): domain Bacteria; kingdom Bacillati; phylum Actinomycetota; class Actinomycetes; order Kitasatosporales; family Streptomycetaceae; genus Kitasatospora; species Kitasatospora sp. NPDC096128. Next base: position 11,041 of record NZ_JBEOSP010000017.1, read on the forward strand.
GGCGGCGGTGGCGGCGGGGTCCTGAACCCGTCCGCCCCGCGCGGGAACGCCGGGCCCGGGAGCCGTTGCGGAGGCTCCCGGGCCCAGTGCCGTTCCGCCCCGGCACCCGGCGGTCCGCCGGACCGGACCCGGCGGACCCCGGGGGCGCGACCGGGCGGTCACGCTGCGTCGATGTCGGCGCCGTGGACGTGTGAGCCCGCCCACAGGGGGTTTCGCACCTACTGCCCCGGATAGTTGTCACGACCGGCGCCTCCGGCCCGCCGTGCCGGTCGCCGCACCCCGGCGGCCCGCCCCCTCGCCGGATCCGCCCCGAAGAACGCAGGCCACCGACCCTTCCGGCCCCGCTTTCCAGCGGCGCCCCCGATCCGCGACCCTCGAACGCCAAATCCGGACAAATCCTTGCAAAAACCCTGGCACGCCCGGTCCCACCCACCGCTGAGCCACTACTCCGCGTAGTAGCGAGCGCCTTTGCCACCCGCCCCCGGCCCTGCCAAGAATGGCCCGTCGCCAGGCAGCGCCGGCCGGCCCCGTCCGCCGTGCGCAGCCCGCCCGCCCCGCCGCTCACCGCCGGGGCGCCACGACCGTCCCGGACGGCCGCGCGGGCCCCGCTCACCCGGAGCCCGTGCGATGCCCCGCGCCCAGTGCCCCGGCACGGTCCCCGACGGAAAAGGATTGTCCGCTCCATGCAGCTCAGCCATGCCCGCCGCAACTCCCTGATCACCGGCGTCGCCACCCTCGTGGTCGCGAGCGCCGCCACCGCCGCGCTCGCCATCCCGCAGGTCGGGAACACCGCCGAGGCCGCCGCCCCGGCAGCCGCCGTGGCGGTGGACGGCAAGCCGGTGGCCGACCAGGGGCAGGCCGACACCGCTGCCGCTGCCCAGCAGGCCGCCCAGGACGCCCAGGCGGCCCAGGCGAAGGCCGAGGCGGACGCCAAGGCCCAGGCCGACGCCCAGGCGCAGGCCGCGGCCGACGCGAAGGCCCAGGCGGACGCCAAGGCGCAGGCCGACGCCGCCGCCTCCCGCTCCCAGCAGCGCCAGGCCCTGGCCGCCCCGAGCGGCACCCCGCAGCAGATCGCCGCCCAGATCGTCCCGGCCGGCCAGCTGCAGTGCTTCAGCAACATCGTGTCCCGCGAGAGCAGCTGGAACCCGATGGCCGTCAACGCCTCCTCCGGTGCCTACGGCCTGGTCCAGGCGCTGCCGGGCTCCAAGATGGCCTCGGCCGGCTCGGACTGGAAGACCAACCCGGCCACCCAGATCAAGTGGGGCCTGGACTACATGAACTCCCGCTACGGCAGCCCCTGCGGCGCCTGGGCGTTCTGGCAGAGCCACCACTGGTACTGAGCCGACCCGGCTCCGCCCCCTCCGTACACGCTCCGGGCCCGCGACGCACCCCGCGTCGCGGGCCCGGAGCGTGCGGCCGCCTGGCGTGGACGCGTCCGGAAGGCGGCGTGAAGATATGGCGCACGCTCGTACGATTTGACCTGATTGCTCGTCATTACGCACCGTCAGCCCTTTGCCACGGTTCGCCCGCCCTCTTACGCTCCGGCGTCATGCCCTCACCCCTGATCAGCGTCGTGCTCCCCGCCTACGACCAGCACGGACAGCTCGCCGACTGCCTGGACTCGCTGCTCGCCCAGACCCTGGCGGACGTCGAGGTGATCGTGGTCGCCGACCGCTCCCCCGAGACCGCGGGCGGGCTGGCCGACGCCTACGCGGCCCGGCACCCGCGGGTGTCCGTGCTGCACCTCAACGCGGCCGTCGGGGTCGGGGTGAGCCGGAACGCGGGCGCGGCGCGGGCCACCGGCGAGCACCTGCTGTTCCTCGACGCCGACCACCTGCTGCCCCGGGACGCCCTCCAGGCGCTCGCCGACCGGCTCCGGCAGACCGGCCAGGTCGACGTCCTGCTGTTCGGCCACTCCCGCCGCCACAACGACCGCGACTGGCCGGGCGGCGCCGAGGAGCTGCTCGCCGAGACCGGCCCCGAGCCCTTCGAGCCCTTCGACCGGCCCGAGCTGTTCGGCGCGCCGCCGCTGATCTGGGACCGGCTGATCCGCCGCGGCCACTGGGAGGAGCTCGGGCTCGCCTTCCCCGACGGCCGCTACGAGGAGATCCCGGTGGTGCACGCGGCCCTGCTCGGCGCCCGCAAGGCCGCCGTCCTGGCCCGCGAGTGCGTCCAGCTGCGCCGCCGGGAGACCGTCCACCCGGCCGGCGGACCGGGCAGCAGCGTGTTCGACCTCTTCGACCAGTACGAACGCAGCTTCGCCCTGCTGGAGGACCAGCCCCACCTGTACGCGGTCCGCGACGCCCTGTTCGTCCGGATGATCCGGCACTACCTGTTCGTCTTCGACCTCGCCGGCTGCGTCACCCGGGCCGAGCGCCCCCAGTTCTTCCACCGCGCCGCCGAGCACCACCGCCGCTTCCAGCCGCCCGGCCACCGCAAGCCGGCCGGCCGCGAGGGCATCAAGTTCTCCCTCCTGGCCGGCGGCGCCTACCCGGCCTTCGAGGTCGCCAAGCTCTCCCACATCGCCCGCGGCACCCTCACCGGGCGGAAGTAGGGCGCCTCAGCGGTGCGCCGTACCGCCCTCCGCCGCCATCGCGACGGCGATCCGCCGGGCCCGCTCGGCCCACACCCCGGCGGGCAGCGGCGGCAGCACGTCCATCCACAGCGGCAGGGTGGAGCCGCGCAGCTGCGTCAGGCCCTCGGGCCGGGCGATCAGCCACAGGTGCAGGTGGGCGCCGCCGTCGCCCCAGCGGTTCACGTGGACCCGGCCGATGCCGCCCAGCGACAGCACGGCCCGCTCGACGCGCTGGAGCATCGGGCCGAGCCGGGCGGACAGCTCGGCCGGCAGGTCCAGCAGGTCGTGGTGGGCGCGCGGCTGGAGCAGCACGGTGGCCGGCAGGCCGCCGGGGCCGCCGGCGCCGCTCAGCCGCCAGTGCTCGTCGGTCCAGAGGAAGTCGGAGTCCGGGCGGGCGCACTGCCCGCAGCCCTCCGGGCCGTCCTCGCCCTGGCGGGGCGGCTCGGGCAGGACCGGCGGCTGGAGCACCCGGACCGTCAGCTCGCCCTCGTACGGGAAGATGTCCCAGGACGGCGCGCCGTCGGTCGGGACGGCCGGGCGCTCGCCGATCGGCAGCCGGGCGAGGTAGGCGTCGGGGCCGGCCGGGTCCGTGGAGTCGTTGATCACGACGGCCGAGCCTGTCACAGGACACCCCGTCGGCGGAAGCCCGGTCGTGCCCCGGCCCGGTGCGGCGCCGCGGCTGCGATCATCGGCGGAGTCCACTTCCTGGGAGGCCCTGGTGAGCCGTCCGTCCGCCGTCCCCGGGGCCGAACTGGCCCGTGAGCTGGCCGCCGTGCTGCGCGGGGAGGTCCGGTTCGGCGCCGCCGAGCGCACCGTGTACAGCCAGGACGCCTCCAACTACCGGCAGTTGCCGCTCGGGGTGGTCAAGCCCGCCGACCTGGACGACGTGCGCACGGCGCTGGCGCTGTGCCGGCGGTACGGCGTGCCGGTGGTGCCGCGCGGGGCCGGGACGAGCGTCGGCGGGCAGGCCATCGGCCCGGGCGCGGTGGTGCTGGACTTCCGCCGCCACCTCGGCGCGGTACTGGAGGTCGACGCTCAGGCCCGCACCGCACGCGTCCAGCCCGGCACCGTGCTGGACGACCTCCAGCGCGCCGCCCGGCCTTACGGGCTGCGCTTCGGCCCGGACCCGTCCACCCACAGCCGCTGCACCGTCGGCGGCATGATCGGCAACGACTCCTGCGGCTCCCACTCGCTCGCCTGGGGCCGCACCGCGGACAACGTGGAGCGGCTGGAGCTGCTGCTCGCGGACGGCACCGAACTGACCGTCGGCGGCCGGCTCACCCCGGCCGAGCGGGCGGCGCTCCCGGAACAGTCCGGCCGGGCGGGCCGACTGCACCGCGAAATCCAGGAGTTCACCGACCGCAACCTGGCCGTCATCCGACAGGGCATGCCGCAGCTGCCCCGCCGTACCTCCGGCTACCCGCTGGACGCGCTGCTGCCCGAGCACGGCCACCACCTGGCCCGGGCGCTGACCGGAACCGAGGGCACCTGCGCGCTGCTGCTGGGCGCCACGGTCCGCCTGGTCGAGGACCCGCCGGCCCGCGCCCTGGTGGTGGCCGGCTACCCCGACGAGGGCGCCGCCGCCGACGCCGTCCCCGCGCTGCTGCCGTACGGTCCACTGACCGCCGAGGGCATGGCCGCCGACCTGATCGCCGCACTGCTCGCCGCCGGCCCGCGCCCGCCCGCCCTGGACCGGCTGCCCGCGGGCGAGTGCTGGCTGCTCCTGGAGACCGGTGGCGCCACCGCGTTGGAGGCCTACCAGGCGGCCCGCCGACTGGCCGACGCGGTGCGCCGGGAGCCCGCCGCCCGCGTCTGCCTGGTCACCGACCCGGTCGAGCAGCGCCAGCTGTGGGCCGTCCGGGAGGCCGGCGCCGGGATCGTCACCCGGCTGCCGGGCGGCGGCGAGGCCTGGCCCGGCTGGGAGGACTCCGCCGTCCCGCCCGAGCGGCTCGGCGACTACCTGCGCGGGCTGCGGGCCCTGCTGCGCCGGCACGGCCTGCGCGGCGTCCCGTACGGGCACTTCGGCGACGGCTGCGTGCACCTGCGGATCGACTTCCCGCTGGACCGGCCCCGAGGCACCCCGGTCTTCCGGGAGTTCCTGGAACAGGCGGCCGATCTGGCCGTCTCGTACGGCGGTTCGCTCTCCGGCGAGCACGGCGACGGACAGGCCCGCGCCGAGCTGCTGCCGCGCATGTACCCACCCGAAGTCATCGCCCTGTTCGGCGAGTTCAAGCGGATCTGGGACCCGGAGAACCTGCTCAACCCCGGCGCTCTGGTGGACCCGCGCCCGCTCGACGCCGACCTGCGCTTCGTCACCGCCCCGCGCCGCCCGCTGCCGCTCGCCCTCCCGTACGAGCAGGACGGCGGCAGCCTGATCAAGGCGGTGCACCGCTGCGTGGGCGTCGCCAAGTGCGTGGCCCCGACGACCGGGGTGATGTGCCCCAGCTACCTGGCCACCGGCGAGGAGCGGCACTCCACCCGGGGCCGGGCCCGGCTGCTCGCCGAGATGCTGCGCGGGGACGCGATCCCGGACGGCTGGCGCTCGGCGGAGGTGCGGGAGGCCCTGGACCTCTGCCTGAGCTGCAAGGGCTGCGCGAGCGACTGCCCGGTGCACGTCGACATGGCGACCTACAAGACCGAGTTCCTGCACCAGCACTACCGGCACCGGCCGCGCCCGCTCGCCCACTACTCGATGGGACGGCTGCCGCTGTGGCTGCGCGCGGTCGCGCTGGCGCCGGCGGCGGCCAACACGCTGGTCCGCTCCCCGGCCGGCCCCCTGCTCAAGCGGATCGGCGGGATCGACCCGCGCCGGGTACTGCCGGTCTTCCCGCCCGAGACCTTCACCCGCTGGTACCGGCGCCACCGCGCCGCGCACCCCGCCCCGACCGGCGCCCGGCCGGTACTGCTGTGGCCGGACACCTTCTCCAACCACCTCCAGCCGGAGGTGGCGCGCTCGGCCGTCGAAGTGCTGGAGCACCTGGGCTTCGACGCCCGGCTGCCGGACGGGCCGGTGTGCTGCGGCCTCACCTGGTACTCCACCGGCCAACTCGGCACCGCCCGCCGAGTGTTGCGGCGCAGCCTGGCGGCGCTGGCGGCCACCGGGCTCCCGGCCGACACCCCCGTGATCGGCCTGGAGCCCAGCTGCACCGCCACCCTGCGCGAGGACCTGCCCCGGCTGCTCGGCGCCGACGGCCGCCCGCTCTCCGAACGGACCCGCACCTTCGCCGAGTTCATCGACGAGTACGCCCCGGACGCCCCGCTCCCCCGGGCCCGGCCGGCCGCCGTCACCCAGACCCACTGCCACCAGCACGCGGTGCTCGGCAGCGCCGCCGACCGCCGGGTCGAGGCCCGACTCGGCCTGGACAACCGGGTGTTGGACTCCGGCTGTTGCGGACTGGCGGGCAACTTCGGCTTCGAACAGGGGCACTTCGAGGTGTCCGAGGCGATCGCCGAGCGCGTCCTGCTGCCCGAGGTGCGGGCGGCCGGGCCCGACACCATGGTCCTGGCGGACGGGTTCAGCTGCCGCACCCAGATCGCCCAACTCGCCGACGGTCGCCGGGCCTTGCACCTGGCGGAGCTGATCGCCCGGGAGCTGCGGGAGCAGCGGGCCGAGTGAGCCGAGTGAGCCGGGCGTGCTCGGCGAGGAACGTGCCGGCGCGGGCGGCGGCCTCTTCCCTGGTCGACCCCGGGCACCCTGACCGCCCGCATCGGTCCGCCCCGAGCGGCGGCAGCGGCGCCCTGCTCCCCGGCCTCGACCTCGACCTCGAGACCCGCCGCCTCTCCGCCCTGCCGGACGGCCTCACCCTGCAAGCCGTCCAGCACCCGGACCTGGTCGGCCCGGACGGACTGCGCGCCGTGCTCCGCCGCCACCTGGACACCCTGGCAACCGCCTGACAGCACGCCGACGCCCTCGACACAATGGCGCCATGACCCTCACCCCCGCCGAGGCGGACACGATCCTGGCCGAGAACTTCGCCCCCTGGGTGCTGGACCTCGGCCTCAGCACCGCCGAGACCGGCGAGCGGCACGCCGTGCTGCGGCTGCCCTGGTCCGAGCGGCTCGCCCGCGAGGGCGGCGGACTGTCCGGCCAGGCCCTGATGGCCGCCGCCGACACCGCCTGTGTGATCGCGCTGTCCGCGGCCCGGGGCGGCTTCGCGCCGATGACCACCATCCAGCAGTCCAGCAGCTTCCAGCGCGCCGTGGCCGGCCAGGACGTCCTCGTCCACGCCCAGGTGACCAAGCTCGGCCGCCGGATCGCCTTCCTCGACGTCACCCTCACCGCCGAGGGCGCCGAGGAACCCGCCGCCCGGGCGACCTCGGTCTACGCCCTGGGCTGATCCGCCCGCTGGTCCGACGCGCCCGAGGCCTCCCGGCCGGGAGGCCCATCAGCCCTGCAACGCCTCCTTCTTCGGCGGCTGCTCGGAGCAGATCGCCGACACGAACTCCGCGAGCCGGGCCTGCGGCAGCCCGCGCGCGATGTCGGCCTCGCTGATCATGCCGACCAGCTTGTGCTCCGGGTGGTTGATCACCGGCAGGCGGCGCACCTGGTACTGCTCCATCACCCGCAGCACCTGCTCGCAGTCCTCGTCCGCCTCCACCGTCATCGGCCGCCCGAGGGCCAGTTCGCCCGCCGTCACCTCGGCCGGATCGCGCCCCTCGGCGACGCAGCGCAGCACGATGTCGCGGTCGGTCACGATGCCCAGCAGCCGGTCGTTCTCCCCGCAGATGGGCAGCGCGCCCACATGTCGTTCCCGCATGATCCGGGCGGCGGCGGCGAGCGTCTCGTGCTCGCGGATGCACTCCGCCCCCGGGTGCATGATGTCGCTGGCGATGGTCATGGTCCGCCTCCTGGCCTGGCTTCCACCCCCTCGTCCATCCTGGTCCGACCGGGTGAGGCACGCCACCGGGCGGGCCCGGCCGGGCAGCGCTCAGGACGACGCCTCGGGCTCGGTGCGCTCCCCGGCTCCGAGCTCCGGGTCCGTGCCGTCCGGGTCCGTGCCGTCCAGACCCGTACCGTCCAGCGGCGACCTGGTCAACAGCTCTTCCAGCGGCGGCAGTTCGTGCTTGGGCCGCTCGTGCGGGAGCTCCTCCTCCGGCACCTCCCCGCGCGCCACGGCCTGCTCCGCGGACTTCGCGGCGGCGGCGACCGCGGCGGCCGCCAGCAGGTCCCGCTGCTGGGACTCCGTCGCGCTGTCCAGGAACCGCAGCAGCTCCACCGGGAACGGCAGCACCAGGGTCGAGTTCTTCTCCGCCGCCACCTCCACCACGGTCTGCAGCAAGCGCAGTTGGAGCGCCGCCGGGGTCGCGCTCATCACCGCCGCCGCCTCCGACAGCCGGGCCGAGGCCTGGAACTCGCCGTCCGCGGTGATGATCCGCGCCCGCCGCTCCCGCTCGGCCTCCGCCTGGCGGGCGATCGAGCGCTTCATCGACTCCGGCAGGGCGACGTCCTTGATCTCCACCCGGTCGATCTGGATGCCCCAGCCCAGCGCCGGGCTGTCGATCATCAACTCCAGCCCCTGGTTGATCGGTTCGCGGTTGGCCAGCAGGTCGTCCAGCTCGCTCTTGCCGATGATCGAGCGCAGCGAGGTCTGCGCGACCTGGGAGATCGCGAAGTTGTAGTCCTGCACGTTGACCGTCGCCTTCACCGGGTCCTGGACCTGGTAGTAGACCACCGCGTCCACCCGCACGGTCACGTTGTCCCGGGTGATGCCCTCCTGCGCCGGGATCGGCATCGTCACGATCTGCACGTTCACCCGGCGCAGCCGGTCCGCGATCGGCATCAGCGCGACCAGGCCCGGCTCCCGGACCTCCTCGCGCACCTTGCCGAAGCGGAACACCACGCCCTTCTGGAACTGCTGGACCACCCGGATGCTCAGCCCCGCCCACAGTGCCCCCAGCCCGGCCAGCCCCCCGAGAGCACCCAGCACCGCATCGACGATCATCGCGGCCTCCTCGCGGCCTCCGCGCACACCGGCACACCCGGCCGCCGCCGACCCGGCGAGGACCGGGGGCCACCGGAGCAACTGCTTCCAACGCTACGCCTGCGCGGATCCCGCCGGGCCGGCCCGCAGGGGCTCTAGGATCGGGCCCATGCAGCCGGCCCCCGCCGATGACCCCGGCGACCCCCGCCACCCGGCCGAGGCCTCCGCCCGCGCCACCGGGCTCACCGTCCTCGACCGGGTCGTCACCGACTGCCGGGCCTGCCCGCGGCTGGTCGCCTGGCGCGAGGAGACCGCCCGCACCAAGCGCGCGGCCTACCGGGACTGGGACTACTGGGCCCGCCCCATCCCCGGCTTCGGCCCGCCCGACGCCCCGCTCGTCCTGGTCGGCCTCGCCCCCGCCGCCCACGGCGCCAACCGCACCGGCCGGATCTTCACCGGCGACCCGTCCGGCGACCTCCTCTACGCGGCCCTGCACGAGCTCGGGCTCGCCAACCGCGCGGAGTCCGTCCGCCACGGCGACGGCCTGCAGCTGTACGGCGTCCGGATCACCGACCCGGTCCGCTGCGCCCCGCCCGACAACAAGCCCAGCACCGCCGAACGGGACACCTGCCGCCCCTGGATCACCCGCGAACTGCAGCTGCTGCGCCCCACCGTACGGACGGTGGTCGCCCTCGGCGGCTTCGCCTGGCAGGCGATGCTGCCGGTGATCGCCGACGCCGGCTGGCTCGTCCCCCGCCCCCGTCCGGCCTTCGGCCACGCCGCGCAGGTCACCCTCCAGGCCCGCGACGGCGGCCCCGCCCTGCGGCTCTACGGCTGCTACCACGTCAGCCCGCGCAACACGAACACCGGCCGGCTGACCACCGCGATGCTGCACGACCTGCTCCGCGAGGCGGCCGGCTCGGCGGGGCTCAGCCCGCGCTAGGGTCCGTCCGGCGTCGCGAGCCCGGCAAGATCCGCCGGACAGGCCCTTGGGGTCCGTCTCCGGGCGCCGCTCAGTCGAACCGCCGGGTGGCCGTGATCCCGCCGTCCACCGGCAGGGTCACGCCCGCCACGTACGAGGCCCGGTCGCTCAGCAGCCAGGCCGCCGCCTCCGCCACCTCGGCCTCCAGGCCCGGGCGGCCCAGCGGCGTGGAGCGGGCGACCAGTGCGGCGAAGTCCGGACCGGCCGCGAAGTACGCCTCCGTCCCGGGCGTGCGGACCACGCCGGGGGCGACGGCGTTGACCCGGATCCCGTGCCGGGCGTAGTCGGCGGTGGCCGCCTTCACCAGGCCGGTCAGACCGTGCTTGGCGGCCTGCTGGGCGCCGTCGCCGAAGCCTCCGACCAGTGCCCCCACGCCGGAGTTGAGCACTACCGAGCCGCCGCGCCCGGCCGCCGCCATCGCCCGCAGCTGGGCGCGCAGGCAGAGCCAGTTGCCCCGCAGGTTGAGCGCGTGGGTGTCGTCCCACTCGGCCTCCGAGCGCTCGGCGAGCGGGGCGGGCACCAGGCCGTTGCCCGCGTTGTCGAAGGCCGCGTCCAGCCGGCCGAAGGCCTCCAGCGCGGCGTCCACCGTCCGCTGGGCACCGTCGGCGCTGGTCAGGTCGGCGGCCACCGCGACCGCCCGGGCGCCGTCGGAGCGCAGCTCGGCGGCCAGTGCCTCCACCTCGGGGGCGGAGCGGGCGGCCAGCACCAGCAGCGCGCCCTCCCGGGCGAACAGCCGGGCGGCGGCGGCGCCGATGCCCCGCCCGGCACCGGTGACGATCGTGACCTTGTCCTCAAGGAGTCCCATGCGGCGAGCCTGCCGCCGGGCCCGTCGCCCCACCAGCGGCCGGTCCTTCCCCGGACCGCCCGACCCCCGGACCGCGCGACCCCCGGACCGCCCGACCAGGGACAGCCAGGTCCTGGTTGCCCCGGCCCGGCTGTGACACCCTGACGCGCATGCCCGAGACCCCGCTGGGCGCCTTCCTGCGCGCCCGCCGTGCCCGACTCGCGCCCGCCGACGCGGGCCTGCCCGCGGCCGGCCGCCGCCGCACCCCGGGGCTGCGCCGCGAGGAGGTCGCCGCCCGCGCCGGGATCTCGGCCGACTACTACGCCCGGCTGGAGCAGGGCCGCCAACGGGTGCCCACCGGCCCGGTCCTGGACGGCCTCGCCGCAGCCTTGCAGCTGAGCGCCGCGGAACGCGCCTACCTGCACCGGCTGGCCGCCCGGTGCGACCGCGCGGCCGCACCGCCCGCCGAACCCCCGGCCGTCCCGGCGGCCACCCTGGCCCTGCTGGAGACCCTGGACGCCGCCCCCGCCTTCGTCACCGGGCCGACCTTCGACCTGCTGGCCTGGAACCGGCCGGCCGCGCTGCTGCTGGCCGGGCCCGAACGGCGTCCGGCGCACGAGCGCAACCTGCTCTGGCAGGTCTTCTGCTGCCCGTACCGGGACCGCTCGTCGGGCAACACCGCCGCCGACCGGTCGATCGGCGCCGACCTGGTCGCCTCGCTGCGCGCCCACCACGCCGACCGCCCCCGTGACCGGGGTCTGCTCGCACTGGTCCAGCAGCTCTCCACGGCCAGCGCGGACTTCGCCGCCCGCTGGGACGACCACCGCGCGGCGCCGCCCCGCCCCGGGCGGCTCCACGTCCGCCACCCCGCGCTGGACACCCGGGTCCTCGACTACACCGTCCTGCCCCTCCCCGAGGAGGGCCGCCACGTCTTCGCCTTCCTCGCCCCGCCGGACAGCCCCACCCGCCGCGCCTTCGCCGCAGCGCGCGGGAGAACCGTCACCGCCTCCGTGCCCTGATCCGACGCGAAGCGGGGGACAGGCCCCAGGGCACGCGCTAGCCGAACCGCGTCAGCTTGCGCCCCGCGGCCCCCGCCCACACCTCCGGCAGCCGTTCCCGGGCCGTCTGCGCCGCCGCCAGCTCGCCCGCGTAGAGCACGCCGTAGGCGAAGGGTTCGCCCGCCGCGACGGGCCGGCCGGCCAGGGCCGCGGCGGCGACCACCGCGTCCTGGTGGTCGCCCAGCACCTCCTGGACGGCCTTCATCCGCTCCGCGTAGCGCTCCGCCGCCGCACCGACCGCGGGAACCGCCGCCTCACCGGCGTACCGGGCGCGCTTGGCGGCCTTGCGGGCCTCGTGCAGGGCGCCGTCGCGCTCCGCCGGCCCGGCCGCGAGGGCGGTGTGGACCCGGGCCGCCGTACGGCGCTGTTCCCGGGCCGCGATCCGGGAGAGCTCCGGGACGGCGGCGCGGGCGGCGCGCGGGCGCAGCGGCGGGTCGGCGAGCAGGGTGGTCAGGGCCTCGCCCAGGGCACGGCGGCGGGGGCTGTCGAGGGCGGCGAGCACCTCGGGCCGCGCCCGGCGGTACTCGGCCTCGCCCCACTGCCGCAGCGCCACCGCGACCCGCTCCGGTCCGCAGGCGGCGGGCAGCTCGCCGGCCCGGGCGGCCAGCCGTTCGGCGAGCACCTCGCCATCCCGGGCCCGGCCCAGGGCGGCGCCCAGCCAGCGCAGGTCGGCGACCAGGGTGTCGGTGGCGCCGGGGTCCAGGAGCCGCCGGAAGGTCCGCAGCGCGCTGCGCAGCCGTCGGCAGGCGACCCGCATCCGGTGGACCGCGTCGGGTTCGTCGGCCCGGACGGCGTCGTCCAGCCCGGCCAGCACCACCGCCTGGGCCTCGACGCGGTCGAGCAGCACTTGTCCGACCGTGGTCTCGGGCCTGGCCATGGACGCGCACCCCCTCGTCGGGGTCACCGGTGATGCCTTCCAGGGTAGGCACCGGGCGGCGGCTGTCGACCCCGCACGGTCGTGGCCCGCCGCCCCCGGATGTCAAGGGCCGTACGCACCCTCGTGCCCGGTGTGGGGGGCATGGCATACTCCGGAGCGTGCTGACCTCCACCCATGCGACCAGGGCCCTGCGGGCCGCGGTGTTCACCGCGCTCGCCGTGCCGATGGCCGCGTTGGGCCAGGTGGTCATCACCGGTCGCCCGCTGTCGCTGTCGCTGGTGGCCACCGCGAGCGCCGTCGTCTTCCTGCTCGCGGCCGCGCTGGCCGGCGGGGAGCGCCGGCTGCTGCACATCACCGCGGTGATGGTGCCGGTCGAGCTGCTGCTGAACACCACCTTCAACCTGGGCCAGACCGCCTGTGGGCCGGTGCTGTCCGAGCACGTGTCCGCGCGCGGGGTGAACCTGCTGGTCTGCGGCGGCGGTTCGGTGGACGGCTCGCTGCTCGGCGGGCCGCTGGGCCACGCCGGGGAGCTGGCGCCCGCCGCGACCCAGCTGCTGCTCCTGGTGGTGCACCTGGCGATCGCGCTGGCCGCCTCCGCCTGGCTGCGGCTGGGCGACGCGGCGCTGTCCGGCCTGGCCCGGGCGCTGCGCGCGCTGCACCACTCGCTGGCCCGCCCGCTGCGGGCCCTGCTCCTGCTGCTGGTCCCCGCCCCGGTGCGCCCGGTGCTGCGGGTGCCGCTGCCGGTGTCGGACCACGAGCGGCCGCGCCGCGAGGACGTGGTGCTGAGCCCGGCTCCCCGGCGTGGCCCGCCGGTCCTCGCGCCTGCCTGCTGAGCGCGTTCCCCTTTTCCGTACGTTCCCGTACTTTTCCGTACTTTTCCGTACGTTCCGTACGTGGTGTACGCCCGCAGGCAGTGCGCCCGACTCCCGCGTTCACCGACCCCGCCGCACCCGTGCGTGCGGCTCCCCGCGCGCACCCGCGCGCCGCGTACAGGAGTTGACTTCCCCATGGCCCAGAACCCCACCAAGCGCGAGGCCAAGCGCATCAGCGCCCGCGAGCGGATCCAGGAGGCGCAGCGCCGCGAGCAGCAGGCCGCCAAGCGCCGTCAGCTGATCGTCGTGTCGGTCTCCGCCGTCGTCGTGCTGGCCCTGGCCGGCGGTGCCGCGCTGGCGATCAACAGCGGTTCGAAGAACGACGACAAGGCGTCCTCGGCGGCCTCCTCCGCCCCGCTGGTCGTCCCGGCCAACGCCACCGGCCAGGACGGCACGGTGATCACCTACGGCAAGGCCGACGCCCCGCACACCATGGAGGTCTACGAGGACTTCCGCTGCCCGGTCTGCAAGCACTTCGAGGCGGCGAACGGCCAGACCGTCAAGGAGCTCACCCAGGACGGCCGGATCAAGGTGGAGTTCCACCTGGCCGCCTTCCTGGACAAGAACCTCGGCGGCAAGGGCTCGCGCACCGCGCTGGCCGCGGCCGGGGCCGCGCTGAACGAGGGCGTGGACAAGTTCAAGGCCTTCCACGACGTGCTCTACGCCAACCAGCCGGACGAGCGCGAGGACGGCTTCGGCGACGTCAACCACCTGCTGGACCTGGCCGGCCAGGTGCCCGGGCTGAAGACGGACGCCTTCGTGAAGGCGGTCACCGACAAGACGTACGCGCCCTGGGCCGCGAAGGTGGCCGAGGCGTTCAACAACAGCCAGGTGACCGGCACCCCGACGGTCAAGGTGGACGGCAAGACCATCAACCTGTTCACGGGCAACGCCACCGCGACGCCGGAGCAGTTCACCGCCCAGGTCAAGCAGGCCGCCGGCCTGCAGTAGGCCGCACCGCACCGCCCCGCACCGCACGGCACCACCGGCCCGGCCGAACTCCCGGCCGGGCCGGCCCCTCCCAGCCAGCCACCGGAGTGAGCTGCCATGACCGCCGCGACCACCGTGCACCCCTCCCCGCCCGCCCCCGACGCCACCGGCCGGGGCCCGATCGGCGCGAGCCGGGCCCTCGCCCTCCTGCTGTTCCTCGGCGGGCTGGTCGGCCTGGCCGCCTCGGCGGTCCTGACCTTCGACAAGCTCCGCATCCTGGAGAACCCGTCGTACGTCCCCAGCTGCAACATCAATCCGGTGATCAGCTGCGGCTCGGTGATGCGCACCGAGCAGGCGGAGGTGTTCGGTTTCCCCAACCCGCTGCTCGGCCTGGCCGCGTTCGGCGCGCTGGCGGCGATCGGGGCGGGGCTGCTGGCGGGCGCCGCCTACCGGCGCTGGTTCTGGCTGGGCCTGCACGCCGGGACGGCGCTGGGCGTGGTGTTCGTGCACTGGCTGGTCGACCAGGCGCTGTACGAGATCGGCGCGCTGTGCCCGTACTGCATGGTGGTGTGGGCGACGGTGGTGCTGCTGTTCTGGTACACCACGCTGCACAACCTGCGCACCGGGGTGATCCCGGTGGGGCCGCGGCTGCGGACGGTGGTGCGGGAGGCGGCACGCTACCACTGGGCGCTGCCGGTGCTGTGGGCGGCAGTGATCGCACTGCTGGTCCTCAACCGGTTCTGGTACTACTGGAGCACCCTGGCCTGACGGACCGTCAGCCCACGTACCCCGCCGAGTGCAGCAGCGCGGCGGCGCCGGTCCGCCGGGCCTCCAGCGCCCCGGTGAGCCGGCGCGCCGCGCAGGGGTGCAGCAGGGCGGCCGCCCGGGCGGGGGTGAAGTAGCCGTGGTCGGCGATCTCCTCCGGCTGCAAGCGGATCGCGGCGCCCGGCGCGACCGCGCCGCCGTCGAACATGAAGTGCACGGCCGGGTGGGCGTGCCGGCCCTGGTCGGGAATCGCCTCGCGCCACTCCACCACCAGCAGCCGCAGCTCGCCCGCCAACAGCCCTGTCTCCTCGCGCAGTTCGCGGGCCGCGCACTCGGCGGGCCGCTCTCCCGGATCCAGCCCGCCGCCGGGGAACTGCCACTGGTCGCGGTAACTGGCCTTCAGCAGCAGGACCTTGCCGTCCTCGTCGGTCAGCAGCACGCTGCATCCGATGTAGGCGCGCACTATCCGGGCGAGCCACTCCTCCTCCGAGAGTGCCCAGGTCTCCGTCATCGCGCCTCCTCCGCCGGCCGTTGTCCGTCGCGGCCACTCTGCCGCAATCACCGCCGTGCCGAAGGCCGTTCGTACCTAATCCACCCGATCGGGTGCCGCCCCGGACAACGGCTATCCGAAGACCGCCCGCCGGAAGGCGTTGCGCAGGTCGGTCAGCGGCTGGACGGTCCGGTCGTAGTGCACCTTGTTGGTGAGCAGCAGGGCCCAGCGGCCCTGCCGGCGGGAGACCCAGCAGCCGGTGCCGGTGAAGCCGTAGTGGACGAAGGTGCCCTCGGCCGGGTCGGTACCGGCCGCGAACAGCCAGGACAGGCCGCGCGCGGGGGCCAGGCCGCCGGTCTGCTCACGCAGCGATTCGGTGATCCACGGCCCGCCCCAGGGGAGTCCGGCCGGCGGGGCGAGCACGGCGGCGAGGAAGCGGGCGAGGTCGCGGGCGGTGGAGAAGGCGCCGGCGTTGCCGGAGACGCCGCCGAGCAGCCGGGCGGACGGGTCGTGCACGACACCGCACAGGTGGGCGCCGGACGGCTCGTGGTACTCGGTGGGCGCGGTGCGGGCGGCTTCGGCCGCACCGAGCGGCCCGTAGCGGGTGTCGGCCATGCCGAGCGGCCGCCAGGTCCAGCGCGCGGCGAGCGCGTCCAGCGGCGCACCGCCGAGGTCCTCGACCAGGTAGCCGAGCAGCACGGCGGCGCGGTCGGTGTACTCCACCGCCGCCCCCGGCGCGCGGTGCAGCGGGGCGGCGAGCACCCCGGCCCGGATCGCGGACCGCTCCCGGCCGTAGAGCTGCTCGAAGCGGGTGTACGGGAGCATTCCGGCGGTGTGGGCGAGGAGTTGACGGACCGTCACCGCGCCGACCGGCCGACCGGCGGCGGGCGGCCACCAGCGGCCGAGCGGTTCGTCCAGCGGCAGCCGCCCGGACTGCCACAGCACTCCGGCGCAGGGCCAGAGGGCCACGACCTTGGTGAGGCTGGCGAGGTCGTACCGGGTGTCCGGCCCGGGGACGAGCCGCGCGTACCGGCCCTGCCCGAGCGTGCCGTGGCTGCCGCCGCCGAGCGTTCCCCCGGCGTCGCCGACGGCCCAGACGGCGCCCGCGCCCACGGTGCGCGCGCCCTCCCGGACCAGCCGGTCCAGCTCCCCGCCCGGCGCGGCCAGCGCGGGGAGGTGTTCCGCTTCGGGTGCTCGGTGGCTCACCAGGGGTGTCTACCCGGCGCGCCCGCCGCTCAGACCGCCGCCGGGAGCTCCTTGCCGAGGCAGATGCTCAGCGGGTGGTCCTTGTAGATGCCGAACTTGCGGATCGCCGTGTAGCCCTCGGAGCCGTACAGCGCGATGGCCTCGGGCTGCTCGGTGCCGGTCTCCAGGATCAGGCGGGTGCGACCGGCCTCGACGGCGGTCTCCTCCAGGCGGTGCAGCACCGCCCGGGCCAGGCCCCTGCCGCGGGCCCCGGGGACCACGAACATCCGCTTGAGCTCGGCGTCGCCGTCGCGCAGCCCGTCCGGACCGGCCTGCTTGGCCCGCCAGCCGCCGCAGGCGACCGGACGGCCGTCCAGGTAGGCGATCATGAACAGGCCGGCCGGCGCCTCGAAGTCCTCGGCGTGCATCACCGTCTCGTCCGGGTCGCCGTAGCGGCGGACGTACTCCTGCTGCACCTCCGCCGACAGGGCCTGCGCGTCGGGGTGGGCGTACCCGGTGATGCGGAACTCGACGGTGCTGGTGGCCTGGACGGCGGTGCTCTCCATGGTTGAAAAGCCTACGACCCGCCGCTAGCGACCCTCGAACCGGGCGAGCAGCTCGGCCTTGCCGAACATCGCGGCGGCGTCGACGGCGGAGGGAACGCCCGCCTTCGGGTCGGCGCCGCCGGCCAGCAGGGCGTCGACGACGTCCCCGCCGCCCTTGAAGACGGCCCCGGCGAGCGGGGTCTGCCCCTTGTCGTTGGCGCGGTTCGGGTCGGCGCCGCGCTGGAGCAGGGCCTCGACGGTGGCCGCGTGGCCGTGGTAGGCGGCCAGCATGACGAGGGTGTCGCCGCTGCCGTTGGTGAGGTCCGCGGAGACGCCCGCGTCGAGCGCGGTGGCCAGGGTGGCGGTGTCGCCGGCTCGGGCGGCGTCGAAGAGCTTCCCGGCGAGCGCGATCACCTCGGCGTCGGGGGCATCGGTCATGGCGGACTGCCTTTCCTGAGGGAGGGCTGGTGCGTACCGCACCGTAGCGGCCGGTGCCGCCGCCGGACCAGCGGGCGTCCGGAATCCGGACGGCCCCACCACCCCCGGAGCGCGGTACGACGTGCGGCGACGCGGGTCTCGCCGCCATTCGAGCGAACTTCCGGGACCCCCCGGAAACTTCCCGCCCAGCCCCCGGGAATGCCTCGCCGCACCGATTCCACCCGGCTTCCATGCGACTCCAGGCCCTCACCCCGGCCGGTTCGCACACCGCCGTCCGGCCCACAGGACGGCATTGAACGGCAGAACCACCCGTTTGCACCGTTCCATCATCTATTACTTTTTGTCACGATTAGGGCACTTTCGGTAACACTGTCCCCCGTCCCCCTCCCCGAGGAGCAGAAGTGATCCTCTCGATTTCCGGCATCGTTCTGTTCGGCACCATCGCCTTTCTGTTCTTCCGCAGGGACGGACTAAAGGTCTCGCACGCCATCGTCTGCGCCCTCTTCGGCTTCTACGTCGCCGGTTCCTCGATCGCCCCCAGCATCACCGCCGGCGGCGCCAGCCTGGCCAGCCTGCTCGGCGGCATTCGGTTCTAGGCGCCGCCACTCCCCCACCGGCCCGGGCGCGGATCCCACCGCCCCGGGCCCCGTCGTACCACGAGCAGTCCCCCCTCACCCCACCCGTCCCACTCGTCCGGGGAGTCAAGGAATGCCGCTCCACCGCCATCTCAGCAAGGGCCGCGAGATCGCCCGAACCGCCGGGGACCACGCCACCGACATGTTCGCCCCGCTCACCGTCATCGGCCGCGGGCTGCGCCACCACGCCGGCTGGGCCAAGGGCCGCTGGCAGGCCACCCCGAAGGAGCGCCGCGGGCCCACGCTGTTCCTGTCCGCCGCCATGCTGATCGGGATCTACCTGCTGCCGCACGGACTGCTGTTCGCGCTGATCGCCCTGATGGCCAGCGCCGCCTGGGCCGGCCGCGCCCCCAAGGCGGCCCCCGCCCCGCCGGCGCCCGACGTCGCCGACGTCAAGCTCAGCGCGCTCTACTCGGCGCTCACGCCCTACCTGTGCGGCCCCGAGGACGCCAACCCGCTGTACCACTTCGAGGGCAGCTACAAGAGCGCCTTCGGCTCCTGGGAGTTCGACGGCGAGGGCCGGCTCTCCCGGCTGGAGCTCAGCTACCCCGCGTACTTCACCGACACCGAGCCCACCGCCCGGGCCCGGATCGAGCAGGTCGTCCAGGGCAAGGCCGGGCGGGCCCGGGAGTACCGCTTCGACTGGGACGAGGAGTCCAACCGGCTGCGGATCACCGCACTGGCCCCGCTGCCCACCGACATCGCCGCCCAGCGCTTCGTCGCGGCCCCCGGCGAGATCGTGCTCGGCTTCACCGACGAGGACGGCACCGCCCGCACCATCCCGGTCCTCCAGGGCGGGGCCACCGCCCAGCAGCCCCCGGTGATCTGGCGCACCGGCCCGCGCTCCTCCGAGCCGCACCTGCTGGCCCTCGGCGTCGCCGGCTACGGCACCTCCAGCCTGATCCGCTCGATCGCGCTCCAGGCGCTCCCGTACGGCGACCTGGTAGTGGTGGACGGCGCCGGCACCGGGGAGCACGCCTGCCTGGTCAACCGGCCCGGCGTGCACACCGTGGAGACCAGCCTGCACGGCGCGCTGGCCGCGCTGGAGTGGGCCGCCCGGGAGACCGAGCGCCGGCTCGCCGCACTGAACGCCGCCCGGCACAGCGGCGCCGCCCTTCCCGAGGACCTCACCCGGCCGCTGTGGCTGCTGCTGGACCACCCGACCGAGCTGGGCGAGCTCGCCCACGCCGAGGGCCGCCCCGACCCTCAGGAGCTGCTGGAACTGCCGCTGCGGCACGGCCGGGCCGCCCGGGTCACCGTGGTGATCGCGGACGACGTCGAGGCCCGGGACCGGATCACCCCGACCGTCCGGGCCACCACCCGGGCCCGGGTGCTGCTCGGCCCGGCCGGGCCCGAGGAGGGCCACGCCGCGCTCGGCGCGCCGCTGGACATCGTGCCCGCCGCCCTGGCCCCGGTCGGCCGCGGCTACGCCCGGATCGGCAACGGGGCCCCGGTCCGGCTCCAGGTGCCAGCCACCGTCGACCCGCTGGACGAGGACGCCCCGGCCCAGCTGCGGGACGCGGTGATCGCCCTGCTGCCGCATCGCGACAGCCGGACCGAACCCGCCTCCGACACCCCGCCCCGCCCGGACCACCCCCCGGTGCTCCCGGCCGACGCCCCGCCCGGCCGGCCGGTCGACCTGGGCAAGACCGAGCCGATGATCCGTTCCCGACCGATCTCCTGACCGCGCGGGAAGCGGGGGCGGCGGGCGCCGCGGAATCCCCTCCCGGTACGCTCGTCACAGAAAGTCCGCACGATCACCAGATGTGAAATAGGTGACACCTGGAGTGACATCACCGGCCAGATGTGACAAATCGGGCGACGGTGGGTACAAACAGGGGCGGCACGACAGACGACGCATGTCCCCGGACGGGAATCTTCGTCGGAAGCCGAGCGTTGACCGAACGACGAAGAACAGCGACCACTAGTCCTGTGGGCCATAAGCCCGGGAGGCACGATTCATGAGCGAGCGAGCTCTCCGCGGCACGCGACTCGGGGCCACTAGCTACGAGACCGACCGTGGTATCGATCTGGCTCCCCGCCAGACCGTCGAGTACGCATGTCAGAACGGACACCGATTCGAGGTTCCTTTCTCGGTCGAGGCAGAGATCCCTCAGGCCTGGGAATGCCGCTTCTGCGGCCAGGAGGCGGTTCTCCTCGACGGTGACGAGCCTGAGGAGAAGAAGACCAAGCCCACGCGCACCCATTGGGACATGCTGATGGAGCGCCGGACGCGCGAGGAACTGGAGGAGGTGCTGGCCGAACGGCTGGCCGTGCTCCGCTCCGGCGGGATGAACCTCGCGGTGCACCCGCGGGACACCCGCAAGAGCGCCTGACACATCTCGCTCCCGCCACGAGCGGGAGGACGCGAAAAGGGACCCTGGTCACCAGGGTCCCTTTCGCGTTGTCCGGGGGGCAGGGGGAGGTTACGGGCCGGGGGGAAGCCGCCGGGGTCAGCCGTTGATCGGCGGCCGGTAGGTGGTGTCCGGGCCCTGCGGGCCGCGCGGACCGGCCTCCGGGTCGACCACCTCGCCCTGGACGACCTTGCCGTCCGGGCGGTGGATGCGCAGCTGCTCCTGCAGCCGCATCGCGTCCGCGAACGCGTCGGTGCCCACGGTGGAGGTGCTGCGGATCGCCTTGTCCGCGACCTTGCGGCCGGCCACCCGCCACAGCGCGCGGGTCGGCGGGAACAGCAGCGTCAGGGCGACCAGGTCGGACAGGAAGCCGGGGATGATCAGCAGCAGCCCGGCCAGCACGGTCATGCTGGTGCCGGTCTGCGGCTGCTGGGACTGCGGGTTCTTGCTCTGCTCGATCGCAGCCGACAGCGCCTTCAGGCCGGCCCGCTTGATCAGCGAGCCGCCGATCAGCCCGCCGGCGATGAGCAGCAACAGGACGGCGAAGCCGCCCAGCCACGAACCCACCAGCACCAGCAGCCAGATCTCCAGCACCAGCCAGGCGGCGATCACCAGCGGCAGCACCCGGCGGAGCCTTCCGCGCGGAACCGGACGGGTCGGGGTAGCTTGCTGGGTCACGGTACGAATCCACTCCAAGCGGTGCATGGCGCGCCGCACGGGAGGTCCGGGCCGGCTACGGCACCACCTGGTCCAACGATTCCCCGGCGGCCGGTGTTCCGCCCGCCGGCTTCCGGCGACGGCCGACCAGCAGGGCGGCGCCGCAGGCCAGCAGGCCGCCGACGGCCAGCGTCCACTCCGGGAGGGCGCCGACCCGGTCGGCCACCGTGGTGCCGTCGCGCAGCGGGACGGTGGCGGACAGCTCGGCCGGGGTCAGCTCGGCGGTGCGCTGCTCGACGGTGCCGTCCGGGGCGATCACGGCGCTGATGCCGCTGGTGGCGGCGATCAGCACGGCCCGGCCGTGCTCGACCGCGCGCAGCCGGCTCATCGCCAGCTGCTGCTCGGGCTGGCCGGTCTCGGCGTAGGTCGCGTTGTTGGTCTGGACCACCAGGACGCGGGCGCCGCTGTCCACGGTGTCCCGGACGATCTCGTCGTACGCCACCTCGAAGCAGATCACGTCGCCGATCTTCGCCGGTCCGAGCTGCATCACGCCGTTGTGGTCGCCCGGGTAGAAGTCGCGGGCGACCCGCTGGAGCCGGGTGACCACCTTCATCAGCTGGGCGCGGAACGGCACGTACTCGCCGAACGGGACGGGGTGCTGCTTGGTGTAGGAGGCGCCGGGGCCGGTGACCGGGTCCCAGACGATGCCCTCGTTCTGGACGTGCTGCGCGTCCGGGCCGTCCACCAGGGTGCCGACCAGGGTGGGCACGCCGACCGCCTTGACCGCCTCGTCGATGCGCCGGCGGGCCAGCGGGTCGCTGAACGGGTCCAGGTCGGAGGAGTTCTCCGGCCAGATCACCACGTCGGGGCGCGGGACCTTGCCGGCCTGGACGTCCGCGGCGAGGCGCTCGGTGGCCGAGGCGTGGTTGTTGAGCACCATCATCGGACGGCCCAGGAAGTCCATGCCCGGGTTGGGCACGTTGCCCTGGACGATGGCGACCTTCACGGTGTCGGCCGCGGCGGTGGGCACCGGGACGAGGTAACCGACCAGCAGCGTGGCCACCGCGCCGAGCGCCGCGAGGGCGGCGGCCTTCGGGGCCCGGCCCGGCCCGCGCAGGCGCAGCGCCGCCCAGGCGAGCAGGGTGCCGGACAGGGCGACGGCGAAGGTCACCAGCGGTGCACCGCCGAGGGAGGCCAGCGGGGTGTACGGGGTCGCGGTGTTGGCGAAGGCCAGCCGCCCCCAGGGGAAGCCGCCGAGCGGCAGCCGGTCGCGCGCCCACTCCTGGGTGACCCACAGGGCGGCCGCCCAGAGCGCCCAGCCGGGCAGCCGGGAGGTGAGCGCCAGCGCCCCGCCGAGCAGGGCCAGGAACAGCGCCTCGACGACCGACAGGCCGACCGTGGCGTCCCAGCCGACCACCCGCAGCCAGCTGAGCAGCATCAGGAAGAACGGGAAGCCGAAGGCGAAGCCCGTCCAGGCGCCCTGGCGGAAGGTGCGGCCGCGGGTGAGCAGCGACAGCGCGGCGACGCCCAGCAGCGACAGCGGCCACAGGTCGTACGGCGGAAAGGCGAAGGCGAGCAGCAGGCCGGACAGCGCGGCGAGGCCGGTGCGCGGCAGGCCGGCCCGGACCTTGGCGAGCGCGCGGGCCAGGCGGCCGGGGGCCGGGGCCGGTTCCTGTGGCTCGGGAGCGGTCCCGGACCGCTCCTGGGTGACGGGCATGGCCACCGGCGCACCATCTTCCTGGGGCTTGCTGTTCGGACGCTGTGCGAAGAAGGTACCCCGGAACGTCGAGGGCGCGTGAGGTCAGGGTGCTGGGCCCGTCCTGGGCGGATCAGCGCTCCGCGTAGCGGAAGCGCCCCAGCGGCCAGTGGTCGGTGAGCCAGGCGGAGACCGCGCGGTACAGCAGGGTGTCCAGCTCGGCGCGGTCGGCGCGGACCCAGGAGCTGACCGAGACCACGGACGGGTCCTCGCGGTCCGGGTAGATGTACACGCAGCCGATCACCTCGTCCCGGTCCGGCTCCAGGACGGTGTAGGTGAAGCCGCGGCGGGCCTCGAAGTCGGCGGCGTGCCGGCGCAGGTCGGCGAGGTTGTCCGCCGGGGGCATGCCGTCGGCGGGCGGCCAGCCGCGGCCGGCCCAGCCGGGGGTGGCGCGGATGTGCGCGATGCTGCCCGTCCAGGCGGCGTGGTCGGAGGCGTTGTGCTGCTCGCCCAGGGGCTCCAGACGGAACTCCGGGGCGAGCAGCTCGCGCGGGACGGTGAAGTCGGCGGGGACGAGTTCGGCCATGGCCCGCACCCTACGAGGGCGATCGCCCGCCGCTCATCCGAATTACCGCTCGTACACGGTGCGGCCGCGGACCACCGTCCGCAGGCAGACCGGGAGTTCGCGGCCAGGGGTGAGGTCGGGCAGGCCGGGGGTGCCGGAGCGCGGGTCGGTGGACCAGCCCGCCACCCGGGAGTCCGGGGCCTGGACGACCAGCTCGTCGGCGGCCCAGAGCGCGTAGTTGGCGACCGCGCCGGGCACCAGCACGCCGTCGTGGTCGCGGCCGATCGCGCGCCAGCCGCCCCGGGTGTGGGCGGTGAAGGCGGCGCGGACCGAGATCCGGTGCTCCAGCGTCCGGTGGAAGGCCGCGGCGCGCACGGTGCCCCAGGGGTCGAGCGGGGTGACCGGGGCGTCCGAGCCGAAGGCCAGCGGGACGCCGGCCCGCAGCAGCGCGGCGTACGGGTTGAGGCCGGCCGCCCGCTCGGCGCCCAGGCGCTGCGCGTACATGCCGTCCGGGCCGCCCCAGGCGGCGTCGAAGGCGGGCTGGACGGAGGCGGTCAGGCCGAGTTCGGCGAAGGCCGCGATGGCCTTGTCGTCCAGGGCCTCGGCGTGCTCGACGCGGTGGCGCAGCGCCTTGACCCGGTCGGTGCCGACCCGCTCGCCGGCCGTGCGCACGCCCTCGATGACGGCGGCGAGCGCCGCGTCGCCGATCGCGTGGAAGCCGGCCTGCAGCCCGGCCTCGGTGCAGGCGGCGACGTGGTCGGCCACCTGCCCGGCGGTCAGGTAGGCGGTGCCGGTGTGCTCTGCGTCGGCGTAGGAGGCGTGCAGGCAGGCGGTGTGCGAGCCGAGCGCGCCGTCCACGAAGAGGTCGCCGCCGGCGCCCACCGCGCCGAGCCGGCGGGCGGTCCCGATGCCGCCCAGCTCGCCCCAGTAGCCGAAGACCTCCGGGCCCTCGCCCTCCGCGGCCAGCTCCAGCAGGGCGGCCAGGTCGGCCTCGGCGGAGATCTCCGGGCCGGCGCACTCGTGCAGGGCGCCGATGCCGAGTTCGGCGGCGCGGGCCAGGGTGGCGCGCTGGGCGCGACGGCGCTGCTCGGGGGTGAGGTGCGCCAGCGCGGTCCGCCGGACGGCGTGGTGGGCGTCCTTGGTGAGCGGGCCGTCGGCGTGGTGGCCGGGGCGCTCGGCGAGGCCCTCGGTGAGGGTGCGCAGCGCCGTGGTGGCGAGCGCGGAGTGCACGTCGGTGCGGGAGAGGTAGAGCGCGGCGCCCCGGGCGGCCGCGTCGAGTTCGGCGAGTGCGGGCGGGCGGCCCTCGGGCCAGCCGGTCTCGTCCCAGCCGTGGCCGATCAGCACTCCGCCGGTCTCCGGCTGCGCCTCGACGAAGGCGGTGACGGCGGCCAGGGCGGCGGCCAGCGAGGGGCTGCCGGTGAGGTCGAGGCCGGTGAGCGCCAGGCCGGTGGCGGTGGCGTGCACGTGGGCGTCGACGAAGGCGGGGGTGACCAGGGCGCCGTCCAGCTCGACGATCTCGTCGGCGGTCGCGGCGTACGCCTCGGCGGCGCCGTCGCTGCCGACCCAGGCGATCTGCCCGCCTTCCACGAGCATCGCGGTGGCGAAGGGGTCGGCGGGGCTGTAGACGGCGCCGCCGCGCAGCAGGACGGTCCGGGAGGTGCGTTCGGTCATGCGGCTAAGTCTGCACCCCGTCGGTTCGGCCTCAGAGCTTCGGGGGTCGGGCCTCGTACGGGGTGGAGAGCACCACGGTGGTGCGGGTGGAGACGCCGGCGGCGCTGCGGATGCGGGCCAGCAGGTCCTCCAGGTCGCCGGGGGCGCCGACCCGCACCTTGAGGATGTAGTTCTCGTCGCCGGCGACGCTGTGACAGGCCTCGATCTCGGGCAGGCCGGCCAGTCTCTCCGGGGTGTCGTCCGGGGCGCTTGGGTCGAAGGGCTTGACCGAGATGAACGCGGTCAGCGCCAGGTCGACGGCGTCGGGGTCGATGATCACGGTGTAGCCGCGGATCACCCCGCGCTGTTCGAGGCGGCGCACCCGCTGGTGCACCGCCGAGGTGGACAGGCCGGTGGCCTTGCCCAGGTCCGTGTAGCTCATCCGGCCGTCCTCCAGGAGCAGCTGGACGATGCGTTGGTCTAGATCCTCCACAGTCGGCAAACCTACCCGGTCGGGGGCACGGGGGGCGCACGGTGGTTGCACGGGGTGGTAGCCCAGGTGTCATGCGGGCATGTGCCGGGTGAATGTGGCGGGCGGTGTGGCCAAGGACACACCCGGTGCATCACGGTGCACAACTCCGCAGGGTTATGAGCCCGAGTCGGAGGGAAGTGCTGGTTGTGGCCCCAGAGCGACCACGCCGGGCCCGATCCTAGGGGGATCCCCATGCCTGCTACTGACCAGCGTGTGCTGGCCGTCGACGAGACCGACGATCCGACCGGCCGCGACGGCCTCGCGGCCGACCACGCGCCGGGTAACGACCCCGGCGAGGCCGAGACCTGGGACATCTTCCGGGTCCACTGCCCCGAGTGCCGTCGTCCGATCGCCCTGGTGGCGGACGAGGAGCGGCTGCCGCAGCACGCGCTGCTGCCCACCGCCTGGAACCCCTTCGCCCCCGCGATCTGCCCCGGCTCGGGCGCCCCGACCGACGACCTGGCCGAGGTCGAGACCCCGGAGGACGAGGAACCGACCGGGTTCGAGGCGCTGTTCAAGCTCCCGAGCGGACTCGACTGGCGCACCCAGCCGTTCTCGCACGCGCCGGTGCACCGCCCGGTGCGCAGTGCGGGCGCCGCCGCCGCTCCGGCCAAGGCCGTGCGGCCGATCACCGCGGCCGTCCCGCTCGCCACCATCCCGGAGCAGCGCCGACGGCTCGCACGGCGCTGACTCCCGTCTCGCGCCGATGAGTTGACGTCCAGTCAGAGAATCGCCCCCGGCTGTCACTCCGCACCCTGGAGTGACGGCCGGGGGCCGTATCGGGGAGGGCTCCTGCCCTCGTGCCGGACCTCGTGCCGGACCTCGGCTCAGCCCTTGGTGAGGTGGCGGCCGATCACCAGGCGCTGGATCTGGTTGGTGCCCTCGACGATCTGCAGCACCTTGGCCTCGCGCATGTAGCGCTCGGCCGGGAAGTCCTGGGTGTAGCCGTAGCCGCCCAGCACCTGGACGGCGTCGGTGGTCACCCGCATCACGGTGTCGGTGCAGAACAGCTTGGCCATCGCCGCCTCCTTGGAGAACGGCCGGCCCGCGTCGCGCAGCCGCGCGGCGGCGAGGTAGAGCGAGCGCCCGGCCTCGATCTGGGTGGCCATGTCGGCGAGCATGAAGGACAGGCCCTGGAAGTCGGCGATCGGGCGGCCGAACTGGCGCCGGGTGCGCGCGTAGTCGACCGCGAGGTCGAGCGCGGCCTGGGCGACGCCGATCGCGCAGGCGGCGATGCCGAGGCGGCCGGAGTCCAGCGCGGCGAGCGCGATCTGGAAGCCCTGGCCCTCCTCGCCGATCAGCCGCTCGCGGGCCACCCGGGCGCCGTCGAAGTGCAGCTGGGCGGTGGGCGAGGAGCGCATGCCCATCTTGTGCTCCGGCGGCGCAGCCGACAGGCCCTGCTGTCCGCCGGGGACGAGCAGGCAGCTGATGCCCTTGGGGCCGTCGACGCCGGTGCGCACCAGGGCGCTGTAGAAGTCGGCCTGGCCGCCGTGGGTGATCCACGCCTTGGTGCCGTTGACGACGTACTCGTCCCCGTCGAGGTCGGCGCGGGTGCGCAGGGCCGCCGCGTCCGAGCCGGACTGCGGCTCGGAGAGGCAGTAGGCGCCGAGCTGCTCGCCGGAGAGCATGCCGGGCAGCCACTTGGCGCGCTGCTCGTCGCTGCCGAAGGTGGCCAGCGCGTGGCAGGACAGGGTGTGGACGCTGACCCCGAGGCCGACCGCGAGCCAGCCGGCCGCGAGCTCCTCGAGCACCTGGAGGTACACCTCGTAGGGCTGCTCGCCGCCGCCGTACTCCTCGCCGTACGGGAGCGAGAGCAGGCCGGCCTCGCCGAGGGTGCGGAAGACCTCCCGGGGGAAGCGGTCCGCGGCCTCGTCCTCCGCCGCGCGCGGCTGGAGCTCGCGCTGGACCAGGTCCCGGGTGAGGCTCAGCAGCTCGCGGGCCTCCTCGCTGGGCAGCTGGCGCTCCACGGCTTTCACGGGGGACGGGGTCATGGCGAGGGTCGCCTCCTCGATCGGGCGCCGGCCCCGGGTGGCGGGTGGTCCGGCGCGGGTGTGGCAGGTCGGCCCGACCGGCACCGGGTTGCGGTGAACGGCCGTTCACAGGCGTAGCGAAGGCGAGTATGCCCGAAACCCGCGCTGCCGTCACGACCTGCACAGATCATCTGTCCGCAGTGGTGGGCTACGGCACCGTAGGGTTGACGTTGTGGCTGCATCCGAAACCGTCTCCGCCCCCCGTCCGCCGGCTCCGGTCGACCCGCTGACCGGGCGCGACGCGGTGGCCGGGCTGGCTGCGGAGCTGCGGGAGCTGCCGCCGTCCTGCGGGCCGGTGCGGCTGGTCGCGGTGGACGGGCACGCGGGCTCCGGCAAGACGACCTTCGCCGGGCGGCTGGCGGCGGCGCTCGGCGGGGCACCGGTGGTCCACCTCGACGACCTGGCCACCCACACCGAGCTCTTCGGCTGGACCGGTCGGCTGCGCCGGCAGGTGCTGGAGCCGCTGGCGGCCGGCCGGGACGCCGAGCACCGGGTGTACGACTGGACGCTGCGCCGCTTCACGGGCACCGCCCGGGTGCCGCTCGCGCCGGTGGTGCTGGTGGAGGGCGTCGGGGCCGGGCGCCGGGAGGTGCGGCCGTGGCTGGCCCGGGTGATCTGGATGGAGCTGGACGCCGCCGCGGCCCGTCGGCGCGGCGAGGAGCGGGACGGGCCGGAACTCGCCGCTTTCTGGGCGGGTTGGGCCCGCGCGGAGACGGCGCACTTCGCCGCCGACCCGAGCCGTCCGCACGCCGCCACGAGGGTCGACGGGGTGACCGGACGGATCGCGCCGAGCACCGTCGGTGAACCTTCAACTAACCCCTTGACCTGCGACATCACCAGGATTTAGGTTCTCCTCAGTCGTCGGCACCCACCGTCCCGGCGGCTTCGGACCCGGCGCCCCCGGCTTGTTCCCCCGTGAGCCGGGGGCGTCGTCCGGTCCCCTCCCCCAGCCCGCCCGGTCAGCGGTGTTTCGGCCATCGGGCCGCTCAACCACCGTGTGCGCGATCGCATTTGACCCTGTGCGGCACCCTTCCGGATCAGCCCCGCGCCGGTACGATTCCCGGTAGGCGCATTTGCGCCCCGGGGGCTCGACGACCACCGGCCCGGCTGCGCACGGGCGATCCGCCGGCCGACCCCCGGGCCACACCGCGGGGGGCGTGAGTGACGACGGTGGACAGTTCCGACAGCACGGCGGGCGGCCCGGACCGGCTCGCCGACCGGGCCTGGCTGCGGGCCATGGACGCCTACACGGCCGGCGCCTACGCCCGGGCCGAGGAGGAGTTCCGGGCGGCCGTCCGACTGGACCCCGGCATGGCCGACGCCTGGCTCGGCCTGCACGCCCTGCGCAGCGACACCTCGGCGGCCCTGCTCGCCATGTACCGCAACCAGGCCCGCTTCGGCGAGCAGCGCAGGCTGCACCGCCGCCCGCTCAGTTCCTGGTACTGGCTGGGCTGGTGGGTCCAGCCGGTACTGGAGGACGCCCGCGACCTCGCGCTGGCGCACGCCTCGCACTGGCTGGACGGCCGCCATCTGGCCGAGCTGGACCGGGCGTTGGAGCAGTGCCCGGCGCCCAGCGAGGATCCGTCCGCGCAGTTCCTGTACGCCTGCCGGTCCTACCTGCTCAAGGACTGGGAGCAGTTGATCCGGGACACCGACCGGCTGCTGGACGACCCGCTGCTGGGCATCGAGGCCGGGCTCTTCGCCGGCATGGCCCGGGTGCGGCTGGACATGTGCGCCCAGGCGCAGGGCCCGCTGGCCGCCTCACTGGCCCGCTGCCGCTCCGAGCAGCCGCAGCGCAAGGAACTGCGGTACTGGCTGGCCCGGGCCTACGAGGGGGCCGGGCGCAGTGCCGCGGCGCTGCCGCTGTACCGGGCGGTGCACCGGGCGGATCCGGCCTTCATGGACACCTCGGCCCGGTTGGCGGCGATCTCGGCGGAGGACGGGCTCGCGGACGGGCTGCTGGCGGACGGGCGCTCGGGCGGGCTCGACGGGGCTGGACTCGACGGGGCCGGACTCGACGGTGTGGGCGTGGACGGGGCCGGACTCGACGGTGTGGGCGTGGACGGGGCCGGGCCGGGCGCTGAGACGGGCTACCAGGAGGACCCCGGTTACACCGAAAGCCCGCTCTACGACGCCGAGTTCGGCACCGGCGCCGGAGCCGCCCCGGCCGGCGGCGGGCCCTCGGTGGACGCGACGCTGGTGGACGGCCCGCTCGCCGGGCCGGCCCCGGACACCGCCCCCGCGGACGGCGCGCCGCAGACGGCCGGCGAACGTTCCGGCTCGGGCACCCCGGCCGGCCCCGCCGCGCCGCCTCCGCCACTGCCGGTGCGCGGCGAGGCCCAGCCCCGGACCGCTGCCGCTCCGACTCCCCAGATCACCGGCGGTGAAAGGGAGTTGGACGCAGCCCTGGCCGAACTCTCGCTGATGGTGGGCCTGGAGCCGGTCAAGCGCCAAGTCCGGGCGCTGTCAGCCCAGTTGAGAATGTCCCGGCTGCGGGCCGAGCAGGGGCTGCCGGTTCAGCCGCCGAAGCGGCACTTCGTCTTCTCCGGCCCGTCCGGCACCGGCAAGACCACCGTGGCGCGGATCCTCGGCCGGGTCTTCCACGCCCTCGGCCTGCTCTCCGGCGACCACCTGGTGGAGGCCCAACGAGCCGACCTGGTGGGCGAGTTCCTCGGCCAGACCGCCGTCAAGGCGAACGAGCTGATCGACTCCGCGCTGGACGGCGTGCTGTTCATCGACGAGGCGTACAGCCTCTCCAACTCCGGCTACACCAAGGGCGACGCGTACGGCGACGAGGCGCTCCAGGTGCTGCTCAAGCGGGCCGAGGACAACCGGGACCGGCTGGTGGTGATCCTGGCCGGCTACCCCGAGGGGATGAACCGGCTGCTCGCCACCAACCCCGGCCTCAACTCCCGCTTCACCACCCGGGTCGACTTCCCCAGCTACCGGCCGAACGAGCTGACCGCGATCGGCGCCGCCCTGGCCGGCCGGGACGGCGACGGCTGGGACGAGGATGCGGCCGAGGAGCTGGCCAGCATCTGCGTCCACGTGGTGCGCGAGGGCTGGATCGACGAGTTGGGCAACGGCCGGTTCATCCGCACCCTGTACGAGAAGTCCTGCGCCTACCGGGACCTGCGGCTTTCGCTGCTGCGTGAGCCGCCGGGCCGCGAGGACCTGGCGACGCTGCGACTGCCGGACCTGGTGCAGGCGTACGGGGAGCTGATCGACGGCCGGGGCTGAGCCGCCCTCTGCCGGGGCTGACGACCGGCTCCCCTGGCGGGCCTCAGCCCTCGAGCAGCCTCGCCTCGCGCTCGGGGTCGAGCCCGACGTCCGGCCGGTCGGCGCGCTGCGGGGCCTCGCCGCCGATCGACCGCAGCCAGGCCCAGGTGTCCTCGACCGTCTCGGCGACCGGGCGGCAGCGCAGCCCGGTGTCGACGGCGCGGGCGACCGAGGCGCCGTGCAGGAAGTCGTAGAGCTCGCCGGGCGCCAGCCAGATCGGCAGCTCCGTCCACGGCTCCACGCCGGCCGCCGTGATCCGCTCCGGGTCGGTCCAGCGCAGCTCGGCGTCCGAGCCGGTGGTCCGGACGCAGGCCTCCAGCAGCCTGCCCATGGTGGTGTGGCCGGCCGGGCTGACCACGTTGTAGGGGCCGCTCAGCCGGGCCGCCACCGCGTCCAGGGTCCACCCGGCGAGGTCGCGGCCGTCGATGTACTGCAGGGGCAGGTCGCGCGGTCCGGGGGCGAGCACCGGGCCGCCACGGGCGATCCGGTTGAGCCACCAGGGCAGTCGGCCGATGTTCTCGTACGGGCCGAGGATCAGTCCGGCGCGGATCAGCAGGGCGCGCCCGGCGTACTCCGCCTCCAGGGCCAGTTCGGCGCCGCGCTTGGCCTCGGCGTAGCCCACCTCGCCGGTCAGGTCCGGTGCGGAGTCGACCACCGGTGCCGTCTCGTCGGCCCCGGCGCGCAGCGGGTAGTCGTACACCGAGCGGCTGGAGACGTACGCGTAGTGGCCGACCCGGCCGTTCAGCCGCCGGGCGCTGTCGCGCACGGCAGCCGGGGCCCAGGACCAGGTGTCCACCACGGCGTCCCACTCCCCCGTGCCGAGCGCGGCCAGGCCGTCCTCGGCGGTGCGGTCGCCCAGCAGCACCCGGACGCCCTCGGGCGCGGGCTGCGTGCCGCGGTTGAGGGCCGTCACCTCCCACCCCCTGGCCAGTGCCTCCTCGGCGACGGCCCGTCCGACGAACTTCGTTCCACCCAGCAGCAGGAGTCTCATGCCGACCACCCTCCTCCGAGGGTGGTCGGCCTGGGAACCGTTGCCTGCTGCGGGCAGAATCGCCCTCGGCGGACACGCCGTCGGCGAACGGGGGTCTTCCAGTGGCTAGGCGGTCGTCCGGTGGTCCGGGTCGTGCATCTCGCCGACCAGTTCCTCCAGGACGTCCTCCAGCATCACCACGCCCATCGTGCGGCCGTCCTGGTCCAGCACCGCGGCCAGGTGGCAGGTGGCCCGGCGCATCGCGCCGAGGGCGTCGTCCAGCGGGAGGCTGCCGCGCAGCACCGTGATCGGCCGCCACAGCCGGGCCGGGACGGGCGCCGACGGGTCGTCCACGTCGAGGATGTCCTTCAGGTGGAGGTAGCCCAGGTAGCCGTGGCCGGCCGGGTCCCCGTCGGTGACCGGGAAGCGCGAGAAGCCGGTGCGCAGGGCGAGCTCCTCGACCTCGGCGGCGGTCGCCTTCGGGTCCACGGTGACCAACTGCTCGGGCCGCAGCAGGACCTCGGCGACCGGGCGGCGACCGAGCTCCAGGGCGTCCTCCAGGCGCTCCTGGCGGTCCTCGTCGAGCAGGCCGGCGTCCCGGGAGTCGACCAGCAGGTACATCAGCTGCTCGGTGGTGAACACCGACTCGACCTCGTCCTTGGCCTCGACCCGGAACAGCCGCAGCACGCCGTTGGCGCAGGCGTTGAGCGCCCGGATCACCGGCGCGAGCCAGCGGGCCAGCCGGTCCAGCGGCGGGCCGAGCAGCAGCGCGGCCCGCTCCGGACCGGCCATCGCCATGTTCTTCGGCACCATCTCGCCCATCACCATGTGCAGGAAGACCACGACGGCCAGCGAGATCCCGTACGAGAGCGGGTGCATCAGGCCGGACGGGACGCCGATCGCGTGGAACGGGCCCTCCAGCAGCGAGGCGATGGTCGGCTCGGCGAGCGCGCCGAGGCCCAGCGAGCAGACCGTGATGCCGAGTTGGGCGGCGGCCAGCATCGCGGAGACGTTGGACAGCGCGTGCAGCACGGTGCGGGCGCGCTTGTGCCCGGCCTCGGCGAGCGGCTCGATCTGGCTGCGTCGGACCGAGACGACGGCGAACTCGGCGCCGACGAAGAAGGCGTTGCCGAGCAGGAGCAGTACGGCGACGGCGAGTTGGAGGACGGTCATCGGACGTCCTCCCCGCTCTCGCCGAACAGGCCGGGCGCGCCGGTGCGCTCCACCCGGACCTGGCTGGTGCGGTGCCGGTCGACGCCGGTCACGGTGAACCGCCAGCCGGGCAGTGCGGCCTGCTCGCCCACCTCGGGCAGCTTGCCGAGCAGGTCGGATACCAGGCCGGCCAGGGTCTCGTACGGGCCGTCCGGGGCGTTCAGGCCGATCGCCTCCAGCTGGTCGAGCCGGGCGCGGCCGTCGGCCTCCCAGGCGGGCAGGCCGTCGACGGCCGGCAGCGCGAGCAGGTCGGGGTGGTCGGCCGGGTCGTGCTCGTCCTGCACCTCGCCGACGATCTCCTCGACGATGTCCTCGACGGTGACGACACCGGCGGTGCCGCCGTACTCGTCGACCACGATGGCCATCGGCTGGAGGCGGCGCAGCTGGTCGAGCAGCCGCTCGGCGGGCAGGGTCTCGGGCACCAGCAGCGGCGGCGACGCCAGCTCGGCGACCCGGACCAGGCCGCGGCGGGCGGCCGGGACGGCGAGGGCGTCCTTGAGCGTCACGATGCCGGTGATCTCGTCCACGGTGTCGGTGTAGACCGGGAAGCGGGACAGGCCGGTGGCCCGGGTCAGGTTGATGACGTCGGAGGCGGTGGCGTCGCGCTGGAGGGCGGCGACGTCGATCCGCGGGGTCATCACCGACTCGGCGGTGAGGTCGCCGAGGCCGAGGGTGCGGACGAACAGGGTCGCCGACTCCTCGTCTATCGCGCCGGCCCTGGCCGAGTGCCGGGCCAGCGAGACCAGCTCGGCCGGGGTGCGGGCGTGGTCCAGCTCCTCCTGCGGCTCGATGCCGAAGGCGCGGACGGTGCGGTCCGCGGCGCCGTTCAGGAAGCTGATCAGCGGGCGGCAGACGAAGGAGAAGGCCATGTGCGGGGCGGCGACCGCGCGGGCCACCTGGAGCGGGCGGGAGATCGCCCAGTTCTTCGGGACCAGCTCGCCGATCACCATCTGCACGACGGTGGCCAGCACCATGCCGACCACCACGGCGACGCCGCGGGCGGCCGAGTCCGGCACCCCGATGCCCGACATCACGGGCTGGAGCAGGGTCGACATGGCCGGCTCCGCGAGCATGCCGACCACCAGCGAGGTGACGGTGATGCCCAGCTGGGCGCCGGAGAGTTCGAACGAGAGGTGCCGCAGCGCCCGGGAGACCCGGCGGGACTTGGCGTCGCCGGTCTCGGCGGAACGTTCCACCGCGCCCCGGTCGGCGGTCACGAAGGCGAATTCGGCGGCCACGAAGAGGCCGTTGGCGAGGATCAGGAGCAGAGCGGCGAGCAACAGCAGCCAGGCGGTGATCACAGTGCCGCCTGCCTTCCGGAAGTCGGAAGCGAGGCGGCGCGGGTACTACCGGACGGATCGTCCATCGAGGGGGAGAGTCACTCCT
Organism: Kitasatospora sp. NPDC096128; assembly: GCF_040303105.1. NCBI lineage: Bacteria > Bacillati > Actinomycetota > Actinomycetes > Kitasatosporales > Streptomycetaceae > Kitasatospora > Kitasatospora sp. NPDC096128. The sequence goes on from NZ_JBEOSP010000017.1 coordinate 45,429, forward strand.
CAGGTCGTTTCGGTGCAGGTCGTTCTGGGGTCGGACCGGCGGGGCCGAAGTTTTGCCCCGCTTTTACCAGCGTAGACCATATCGGCCCGGCGGTCGGAGCTGTGTTCGGACCCGCGGGAGCCGTCGGCTCACCGGTCCGCCGACGGGCCCTCCACGCCGGCCGCTGTCACACCTGGGCGTGGTGTTCGACCAGGTCGCGCAGGGCGCGGGCGTCCGCGATCGCCTGGTCCTTGCCGACGCCGGACTGGATGCCGACCGCCGCGAGCGAGGTGCCGTCGGCGAGGTCGAGGGTGGCCCACGGGTCGCCCTGGCGGAAGTTGACCCGGACGATCTCCGGCCAGGACAGCCGGCGGCTGCGGACGAAGTTGACCACCGTCACACCCTCGGCGTCGGCGCTCACCCGGGGGCGGGCCAGCATCAGGCCCACCGCGGCGAACAGCACGCCGCTGGCGACCATCATGATCCGGTCGTTGAGCTGCCAGTTCGCGGGGAGCAGCACCGCCAGCACCACGAACAGCGCCACGAGCATGGCGCAGACCGGCAGCAGCACCGCGCGGGTACGGCGGGGCGCCCAGGTGACGGGGAACTCGACGGGCGGCGTGGACACGTGGGGTCTCCGGTGGTTCTGGGTTGCGACGGTCGCGACAGCACGAGGGCGGGGACGCGCCGGTCGGCGTCCCCGCCCCATTGAACCGTTCTTTACTCTTCGCCGTGCACGCAGGTCAGCGGCGTGCGGCGGGTCAGAGGCGGCAGGCGTGGATGTTGGTGACCAGGATCGCCCGGGCGCCGATGCCCCACAGGTCGTCCATGATCTGCTGGGCCTCCTTGCGCAGCACCATCGACCGGACGGCCACCCAGCCCTCGGTGTGCAGCGGGGAGACGGTCGGCGACTCCAGGCCGGGGGTGAGCGCCACGGCGGCGCCGACCTTCTCGGCCCGGATGTCGTAGTCCATCAGCACGTAGCGGCGGGCCACCAGCACGCCCTGCAGCCGGCGCAGGAACTGCTCGACCCGGGCGTCCTCGCCCGCGCCCTTGGGGCGGATCACCACGGAGTCCGAGACCAGGATCGGCTCGCCGAAGACCTCCAGGCCGGCGTTGCGCAGGCTGGTGCCGGTCTCCACCACGTCGGCGATCACGTCGGCCACGCCCAGCTGCACCGCGGTCTCGACCGCGCCGTCCAGCTTGGTGACCGTCGCCGTCACGCCGTGGTCGGCCAGGTGCTGCTCGACCAGGCCGGTGTAGGAGGTCGCGATCCGCAGCCCCTCCAGGCCCTTCACGTCCTTGACGTCCACGCCCTCGGGGCGGGCGAAGCGGAAGGTCGACCCGGCGAAGCCGAGGGCGAGCACCTCCTCCGCGTTGGAGTGCGAGTCCAGCAGCAGGTCGCGGCCGGTGATGCCGACGTCGAGGCGGCCGGAGCCGACGTAGACGGCGATGTCGCGCGGGCGGAGGAAGAAGAACTCGACCTCGTTGTTCGGGTCGACGAGGACGAGCTCCTTCGGGTCCTTCCGCTGGCGGTAGCCGGCCTCATGGAGCATCTCCGCCGCGGGACCCGAGAGCGAACCCTTGTTGGGGACGGCGATGCGCAGCATGGGAAGTCGGTTCCTTACCTGTCGGGGAGGGGTGCTGTCGGGAGCGGTTAGAGGTACTTGTAGACGTCGTCGAGCGTCAGCCCACGGGCGATCATCATCACCTGAAGGTGGTAGAGGAGCTGCGAGATCTCCTCGGCCGTCTGCTCGTCCGACTGGAACTCGGCGGCCATCCAGACCTCGGCGGCCTCCTCGACGACCTTCTTGCCGATCGAATGGACGCCCTGCTGGACGAGCTGGGCGGTACGGGAGGACGAGGGGTCGCCGGTGGCGGCCTTCTGCTGGAGCTCGGCGAAGAGCTCCTCGAATGTCTTCGAAGCCATGATGGGGCCACCTTACGGCGTGCGGGCGGACGGACGGTAAACGGTCCCGGACCGTGGACAGTCCGATGGACGTCCACGGTCCGGGACCGTGGGGCCTGCGGTCGGCGGGCGTCGGGCAGGAGGACGGGCCTGCGGTCAGCGCGCGTCGCGCAGCGCGACGGCGGTGGCGACGGCGGCCGTGACGGCCTCGTGGCCCTTGTCCTCGGCGGAGCCCGGCAGGCCGGCCCGGTCGAGCGCCTGCTCCTCGTTGTCGCAGGTCAGCACGCCGAAGCCGACCGGGACGCCGGTGTCCACGCTGACCTGGGTGAGGCCGGAGGTGGCCGCCTGGCAGACGTAGTCGAAGTGCGGGGTACCGCCGCGGATCACCACGCCGAGGGCGATCACGGCGTCGTAGCCGCGGTCGGCGAGGCGCTTGGCGGCGACCGGCAGTTCGAAGGTGCCGGGCACGCGCAGCACGGTCGGCTCGGCGACGCCCAGCTCCTTGAGCGCCCGGTGGGCGCCGTCCAGCAGGCCGTTCATCACCTTGTCGTGCCACTGGGCGGCGATGACCGCGACCTTGAGGTCGGCGGCGCCGTCGATGGTCAGCTCGGGGGCTCCGTGGCCGCTCATGTCGCTACTTCCTGTCCTTGGTGGGGGGTTCGGGTGTTCGGCGGGTGGTTCAGCGGGTCGATCAGGAGCCGAGGCCGGGCAGGTCGTGGCCCATCCGGTCGCGCTTGGTGCGCAGGTAGCGCAGGTTGTGCTCGCCGGGCGCGATCTCGACCGCCTCGCGCCCCTTGACCTTGAGGCCGTGGTCGGTGAGCGCGGTCAGCTTCTGCGGGTTGTTGGTCAGCAGGGTGAGCGAGCGGACGCCGAGGTCCACCAGCATCTGCGCCGCGATGCTGTAGTCGCGGGCGTCGGCGGGCAGGCCCAGGTCCAGGTTGGCGTCGACGGTGTCGCGGCCCTGCTCCTGCAGCTCGTACGCGCGCAGCTTGTGGGCCAGGCCGATCCCCCGGCCCTCGTGGCCGCGCAGGTAGAGCACCACGCCGCGGCCGGCCTCGGCGACCCGCTGGAGCGAGGCCTCCAACTGCGGACCGCAATCGCAGCGCAGCGAGCCGAAGACGTCGCCGGTCAGGCACTCGGAGTGCACCCGCACCAGCACGTCCTCGCCGTCCGGCAGCCGGCCGTCGGCCCCGAGGCCGCCGGCCACCAGCGCGATGTGCTCGACGCCGTCGATCGTGCCCTGGTAGCCGACGGCGGTGAACTCGCCGTGCACGGTGGGCAGGCCGGTGGTGGCGGCCCGGTCGACGTGCAGCTCGGTGCGGCGGCGGTAGGCGATCAGGTCCTCGATGGAGATGATCGCCAGACCGTGCTCGCGGGCGAAGGCGACCAGCTCGGGCAGCCGGGCCATGGTGCCGTCGTCGTTGACCACCTCGGCGATCGCACCGGCCGGCGCCAGCCCGGCCAGCCGGGCCAGGTCGACGGCGGCCTCGGTGTGCCCGGGGCGGACCAGCACGCCGCCCTCGACGGCGCGCAGCGGGAAGACGTGACCGGGCCGGGTGAGGTCCCCGGGCTCGGTGCCGGGCGAGGAGAGCAGCCGGACCGTCCGGGCGCGGTCGGCGGCGGAGATGCCGGTGTCCACCCCCTCGCGGGCGTCCACCGAGACGGTGTACGCGGTGCCCTTGCGGTCCTCGTTGACCTGGGTCATCGGCGGGAGCTTGAGGCGGTCCAGCTCCTCCCCGGTCATCGGGGCGCAGATCACGCCGGAGCTGTAGCGGATGGTGAAGGCCATCAGCTCGGGGGTCGCGGCGGAGGCGGCGAAGACGATGTCGCCCTCGTTCTCGCGGTCCTCGTCGTCGACCACGATCACCGCGCGGCCGACCGCGATGTCGGCGATCGCCCGCTCGACCGGGTCGAGGACGAGCTCGTCACCGTCGCTGCCGGGCCGGGCGCCGGGCTGGGTCTGGTTCTCGGTCATGCCGTGACTCCCTGCGGGACGTTGGAGGACGTGGCTCGCGGCTCACGGGTGCTCAGCCACCAGGAACGCAGGCCGAGCAGCACCAGGACGAAGTAGACGGAGTAGGTGAGGCCGGAGAAGGTGTAGCCGCTGTTGAAGGCGAGCGGGACGCCGACCACGTCGACCGCGATCCAGGCGAACCAGAACTCCAGCCAGCCGCGCGCCTGGGCGACCATCGCGGCGAGCGTGCCGACGAAGATGTAGGCGTCCGACCAGGGGCTCCAGGACAGGCTGGGGTAGGCGCTGAACAGCGACGCCAGCGCGACGGTGCCGACCGCGGTGCCGGCCACCAGCGCGATCCGCTCGGGCCAGGTGGCGAACCGGACGGAGATCGTGCCGGTGTCGCTGCGCCCGCGCCGCCACTGCGACCAGCCCCAGGCGGCGGTGACGATGACGATCAGCTGCTTGCCGATCAAGCCGGGGACGTGGCCCCCGAGGTAGGCGGCGATCAGGACGGCGCCGGACAGGAGTTGGACCGGCCAGCTCCACACCGAGCGGCGCCAGCCGAGTGCCAGGCCGCCGAAGCCGAGCAGGTTGCCGATCATGTCGGCCCACTTCACGTGTTCACCGAGGACGGTGAACGCCTCTCCGCTGAGCCAGCTCATTCGTCGTCCCCCGTGCTGTGCGTGGTGTGTGCGGTGTGGGTGCTGTCCGCGGTGTCCGCGGTGTGCGTGGTCTGTGCGGCGTTCGGCAGGTTCGGAAGGGTGCGCGATTCGAGCAGCCGCTCCACGTACTTGGCGAGTACGTCCACCTCCAGGTTGACGCTCTCGCCGAGGGTCTTCGCGCCGAGCGTGGTCAGCGCCAGGGTGGCCGGGATGAGGCTGACGGTGAAGCTGTCGCGGGCCGCCTCCACCACGGTGAGGCTGACGCCGTCGACCGTGATCGAGCCCTTCTCCACCAGGTAGCGGGAGATGGAATCCGGCAGCGAGAAGCGCAGCACCTCCCAGCGCAGGTTGCCGGCCGCGTCCCGCTCGCCGGGCTCACGGCTCAACAGCCGCCCGGTGGCGTCGACATGGCCCTGGACCAGGTGTCCGCCGAGCCGGGCGCCGAGCGCCATCGCGCGCTCCAGGTTGACCGGGGAGCCGGGCTTCAACTCGCCCAGGCTGGAACGGTGCAGCGTCTCGGCCATCACGTCGGCGCTGAACTCGGCCGTCTCGGCCGCCAGTTCCTCGGCGCTGTCGACCACGGTCAGACAGACGCCGTTGACCGCGATGGAGTCCCCGTGACGCGCGCCGGCACGAACCACCGGGCCACGCAGGCGAATGCGCGAGGAGTCGCCGATCTCCTCGATCGACACGACCTCGCCGAGCTCTTCGATGATGCCGGTGAACACCCGGGTTCTCCTCGCGCTTGGGGCGCGGACTCCGGGGCGGCAGAGGGAGATGACACGGACGGGCAACGGTGCACAGGGCTGTCGACACGACCCGTCGCCGGGATGCCGGAGCCGTCGGGAGATCGCTCGCCCGACCCGGGAGACACCTCTCCCGCCGTTCACCTGACCGTGGCCCGGTCCGGTTCGTGATGGACCACGGGTACTGCTCTTCGTCCGCCCGCGCACGCCTCCCATCCGGACTTTAACCGTCGGTCCAGGAATTTCACCTGGTCAACCGGCCGCTGGCTGCGGACGGGTCGCGGACTGTAACCGCCGGTTCGGATTTTCACCGACCCCGGAGTGCGCTGAACGTCACTGCTGTTGACGTCATTGTGCCACGCGGGGCGCAAGCCCAGGGAGAGGGTTCCGCTGTGGCCTGTTTCACGGACTTACGGGGAATGCGCGGCGGGGCCCGGCGTTCGGGCCCGGCCCGGCGTTCGGGCCCGGCCGGGCGTTCGGGCCCGGCCCGGCGTTCGGGCCCGGCCCGGCGTTCGGGCCCGGCCGGGCTCAGAGCGCGGCGGGTGCGGCGATCGGTGTGAAGTGGCTGACCTCCGGGGGGTGCAGGAGGTAGTGCAGCTCGCCCTCCGACCAGACCGGCCGGATCCGCCACATCGGCCCGGCATACCCGCGCAGGGCCTCCTCGTCGCGCCAGCGGCTCACCACGAGCACCCGGTGCCCGCCCTCGGTCACCGAGCGCAACAGTTCACTGCCGAGGCAACCGTCCGTCCGCCCCAGCTGCGGGATCACCTGGCTGAGCAGGTGCGCGCAGAACTCCTCGATGCGATCGGCCGTGACCTGCCCGGCCCAGATTCTGACGATCACGGCCACCACCTCCGGCTGGCTGCAGTCCCTGGCCCCATTATCGGCGGAAAACCGCTGGTGGGGAGGGGTGGAGCGACTCTTTCACGGAGAGTTGGGGAACTCCCGGAAAGCGGTGCGGGAAGGGGCCTCCGTTAGATTCCCGGTATGACCCTCACACCGGAAGCCCCCGCGCCGTCATCGTCCTCCGTGCAGGCCCCGAACGGCCTGTTCGCCGCCCTCAGCGCGGGCGCCCTCACCGAGCCGGCCCAGCTGCGCGAGGTCTACGAGCAGCCGGGCGACCACGCCCGCCGCAAGCAGGTGGACCACCTCCACGAGGTCGCCCAACGGCTCATCGCCTGCTCCTCGCTGGTGTTCGTCGCCAGCTCCGACGCCGCCGGCCGCTGCGACGTCTCCCCGCGCGGCGGCCCGGCGGGGCTGGTCTCGGTGCTCGACGAGCACACCCTGGCCATACCGGACGCCACCGGCAACAAGCGCCTGGACACCCTGCACAACATCCTGGAGAACGGCCGGGTCGGCCTGCTCTTCGTCGTCCCGGGCCGGGACACCACGCTGCGGGTCAACGGGCGGGCCTGTGTCTCCACCGACCCGGAGCTGCTGCGGCAGCTGACGGCGGTCGGCAAGCCGCCGCGCAGCGCGATCGTGGTGGCCGTCGAGGAGGTGTACGCGCACTGCCCGAAGTCGCTGCTGCGTGCGTCCGCGTGGAAGCCGGAGAACTGGCTGGCCAAGGACGAGCAGCCGACATCGGCGGAGGTCACGCTGTCGCACCTGCGGGACGACTCGCTGACCGTCGAGATGATCGAGCAGACGGAGCGCGAGGCGCTGCTGTACCGGTACGAGTAGGGGCGGTGGCCGGTGGTGCCCCACGGCCGGTGGTGCCCCACGGCGGGTCGGGTGTTGGCCCGGCCGCGGGGCTTCCGCCCGTCCCGGGCCGGGTCAGGCGGCCTTCGGGAGGTCGATCACCGGTGCGCCGTCGGCCGCCCGCTGGACGGCCTCGACGCCCTTGTGGGCGGCGTCCTTGCTGGCGTAGCCCTGGCCGGTGGCGACGATCTCGCCGTTGCCCGCCTTGAGTCGGAACCGGTACTTGCCGCCGGCGTCCTGGTAGACCTCGAACTTGCCCGACATCCGGGCCACCTCCTCGTGCGGCGCGGGTGCGCCGCGTCGGCCCGTCCCCCTCCCCCTCGCAGCACCGTGCGCCCGCCGCCGGCCCGGGCGCACGCGGTCGGCCGCCGGACGGGTGAAGCCGGGCGGATCCGGGTTTGCGGGGGTGCCGGGGAGGCCGTCGGTGGTTTGAATGGACGGATGGACTGCGTGTTCTGTGCGGTGGTGGCGGGCGAGGAGCCCGCACACCGGGTGCTGGACGACGAGGCGGCGGTGGCCTTCCTGGACCGCCGTCCGCTGTTCCCCGGCCACGTGCTGGTCGTGCCGCGCGCCCACCACCGGACCCTGGCGGACCTGCCGGCCGGGGAGGTCGGGCCGTTCTTCCTGCGGGTGCAGCGGGTGGCGGCGGCGGTGGAGCGGGGCCTGGGCGCGGCGGGCAGCTTCGTCGCGGCGAACAACCGGATCAGCCAGTCGGTGCCGCACCTGCACGTCCATGTGGTGCCCCGCAACCCCAAGGACGGGCTCCGCGGGTTCTTCTGGCCCCGGGGGAAGTACCCGGACGAGGCGGGGGCGGCGGAGGTCGCGGCGCGGCTGCGGGCGGCGCTCGGGGAGGGGTAGGGGCTGCGGCGGGGGGCCGACGGGGTCGTCCGGCAAGGGGGCCGGCCGGCAAGAGGGTTGGGCGGCAAGGGGGTTGGGCGGCAAGGGGGTTGGGCGCTGGGGGCGTTGCGGTGAGCACGGGGGCGTACACCCGTGGGAGCATCCCGGATGGGCGAAATCATCTCCCGGGCGGACGACTTCGCAGGTCGCGGGCGCCTAGGCTCGCCCACATGGACGAACTGGCCCGCCTCGTGCAGCAGACCGCCGACCGTCTCGCCGGCCGGCGCGTCGGCGTGGTGGTCGCCGGGCTGGCCGGTGACGCCGTGGCGGTCCACGGCGCCGGGCGGACGGGGCCGGGGGGCCAAGTCCCGGGGGCCCGAACCCTGTTCGACATCGGCTCGGTCACCAAGGTGTTCACTTCACTCACGCTCGCCAAGCTGGCGCTCGACGGCGTCGTACGCCTCGACGAGCCGCTCGCGGAGGCGCTCGAGGAGGTGCTCCCCCGCCCGGCGGCCGTGCCGACCCGGCACGGGGAGGCGATCACCCTGCGGCACCTCGCCACCCATACCTCGGGGCTCCCCCGGTTGCCCCGGGGCATGGTGCTGCGCGGACTGCTCCGGCCCAACCAGCCCGACCCGTACGCCCATTGCACGACCGAGCGAATACTCTCCGGGCTCGCGCGGACGCGGCTGCGCTCCGTCCCCGGGCGCGACTTCCGCTACTCCAACCTCGGCGCCGGACTGCTCGGACTGGCCCTCGCCCACCGGGCCGACACCGGGTACGGGGAACTGGTGGCGCGCGAGGTCTGCACGCCGCTGGGGCTGACCGACACCTGCCTGCGGTCGGACGCCGAACAGTCCGCACGGCTGGCCCCCGGCCACGCGCCGGGCGGGCGGCCGGTGCCGTCCTGGGACTTCGCGGCGCTCCCGGGCATGGGCGGGCTCCGCTCCACCGCGGCCGACCTCGCGGCGTTCCTGCGGGCGCAGTTGGCGGCCGAGCGCGAGCCTGACGCGCCGTTGGCACCCTCGATGCTGCTCACCCGGGAGACCCGCCACCGGGTCAACCCGTGCGCCTGGACGCACCTCGGCTGGCTCGGGCACCGGCTGCACGCCCAGCAGGGCAGGCACCTGCAGCTGTGGCACAACGGGGGGACGGGCGGGTCCAGCTCCTTCCTGGCGTTCGACCCGGAGCAGCAGGTGGGGGTGGTGGTGCTGGCCAACTCCCGGCGGCCGGTGGACGCGGCGGGCACGGCGCTGCTGCGGCGGCTGCAGGTGGGGCTCGGCGCGGCCGGGCGCTGAGCGGCGGGGTACCGCTGCTTGGCGGCCGTCCCGGAGCCCGATAGGCCGAACGGCACCCCTGCTCCGGACACAGTCCGGCTGTTTCGGGCCAAAAGGTGTCGATTGGCACTGTCCCCGAAGGCGGTGGGTGATCGATCCTGGTGATCCGACAGCCGCAGTTCCGGTTGGGGGCGGTTGGCCGGTGGGGGACGGTTGGCCGGTGGGGGGCGGTTGAGGAGAGCGCCGAGGGCAAGGAGGCCGAAGTGGCGATGGTGTGGTCGCCCGCGTGGGCGCAGTCGTTCATGGAGAACGGCCAGGCCCGGTGCGGGCCGGCCGGTCCGCTCGGACCGGTGGTGCGGGTGCACCGGGCGTTCCGGCCGGTCCCGTGGCGGGCGCGGACGTGGCTGGACGCGGCTGCGGCGGTCCTGGCGCTGGCGTTCTGCCTGGCGCTCGGTGAGTGGTGGCCCGCGCCCGTGGTGGCGGCTGTGGCGGTGGTGGCCGTGAGCGGGTACGGCGTACTGCGACGCGCGCCCGGCCTGCACTCCGTGCGGGTCCACGAGGGCGGGCTGGCGCTGGTCGGGGCGGACGGCGGCGAGCGGCGGCTGCTGTGGGCGGGCATCGAGGCCGCCGAGTACTCCCCCGGCGGGCACCGCCGGGAGCCCGAGCGGGGTCGAATATGGCTCGCCGACGCGGACAGGCCCTTGGTGCTGACCCAGTTGCACGGCTTGGAGGGGCTGGTGCGGGAGGTGGACGAGCGCCTCTCCCCCGGCCTCCGGGCCGCCCTTCACGAGACGCTGCGCACCGAGGGGAGCGTCCGGTTCGCCCGGGGGCGGCTGACCGTGACGGCCGCCGGGCTGGTGCACCGGCCCGCGCATCACCTGGCCCCGACGGAGGCCCATCGGTGGGCGGAGGTGCACTCGGTCCGGGCGTCCGGACTCGGGGAGTTGGAGATCCGGACGCGGCCGGTCGGACTGCCGCTCACCCTCCCGGTGTCCAATGCCCGCGCGGCGGCGGAGTTCCTGGAGGAACTCCGCTCCCGACCCGGACCCCGGCCCCGCCCCCGGCCCCGGAGCGCCTTGGCGAACGCCTGACGAGGCCTTCGCCAGCGTGGTCCTGGCCTGGCTGCAGGAGACCGGCGCCGACCCGGCCCGGCTCAACGCCAACGGCGGCGCCATCGCCCCCGGCCACCCACTGGGCGCCGGCGGCACCCGCCTGATGACCACCCTGGTGTACGAACTGCTCAGCAGCGGCGGGCGGTTCGCCCTGCAGACCATGTGCGAGGCGGGCGGCCTGGCCGACGCCACCGTCCTGGAGGCGCTCGACCGATCCACAGCTTCCCCTAGGGGCCGCCGAAGGCCCATCCCCCAAGGGATCAGTACATCGCTGAGCGGACGTCAGTTCCCGCGTCCCGACCTACCGTCGGTCGCATGAGCCGACACACGAACCGCCTTCGCACCACCGCGGCCGCAGCCGCCCTGCTGCTCGCGCTGCCCCTGTCGATCGCCGCGGCCGCACCGGCCCTGGCGGCGCCCGCCACCCCGGCCGCCGCCACCGGTTCCGCCGCCGGCGCCACCACCGCCCCGACCGCCGTCCACGTCGAACTCCCGCGCCCGACCGGGCCGTACGCGGTCGGGCAGGAGGTCCTGCACCTGGTCGACCAGAACCGTCCGGACCCGTGGGTCCCCTCCGCCGGGCCGCGTCAGCTGATGGTCACGATGTACTACCCCGCGCACGCCGGAACCGGCAGCCCGGCTCCATACATGACCGCCGCGGCCGCCCGGATGCTGCTGGACGGCAAGCTCCCGGGCAACACCCTCCCGACCGAGGACGTGACCAACACCCGTACCTGGTCCGCGACGGACGCGCAGCCGAAGGGCGGCCACTACCCGCTGGTGGTGCTGTCGCCCGGCTTCACCATGCCGCGCGCCTCGCTCACCAGCCTCGCCGAGGACCTGGGCAGCCGCGGGTACGTGGTGGCCCTGGTCGACCACACCTACGAGAACACCGGCACCACCTTCCCGGACGGGCAGACGCTGCCCTGCGTGGTGTGCGGCACGCTCAAGACGCCCGAGGCCTGGCAGGGCCTGGACGAGAGCCGGGCGAAGGACGTCTCCTTCGTCATCGACCAGCTGACCGCCCGCCCCCACCCCGCCTGGCGCTACGCCCGCATGATCGACCGCGACCGGATCGGCATGGCCGGGCACTCGGCCGGCGGCGCGGCCGCCGTCCCGGCACTGGTGACCGACGACCGCATCCAGGCCGGGGCGGACCTGGACGGCAGCATGGACTACCTGGTGCCCGAGTCCGGCATCGGCGGCAAGCCGTTCCTGATGATGGGCCACCCGCTGCCCGGCGGCGGGGAGGACACCAGCTGGACCAAGAGCTGGTCCCGGCTCGACGGCTGGAAGCGGTGGCTGACCGTCGACGGCGCCGACCACGGCAGCTTCACCGACTTCCCGCTGTTCTTCGAGGCGCTCGGCATGCCCCAGGGGCCGGACACCACCCTGTCGGGCCAGCGGGCCGTCCAGCTGACCCGCCAGTACGTCGGGGCGTTCTTCGACCTCCAGTTGAAGGGCATCGACCAGCCGCTGCTCGACGGACCGACCGCCGCCAACCCGGAGGTGCGGTTCAACTCCTGACCGGCAGCAACCCCCTGAGGTACCGCACCCCGAGGCCGCCGGCGACCAGCCGGCGGCCTCGTCGGCCTGCCCGCCGCCCTGGCGGCGCTCCGGAGGAGACGGTCTAAGCAGCGGCGGCCGAGGCGATCGGTTCGAGGAGCGGGTGCGGGCGGACCAGGGCGCGGGAGACCGGGTCCTCGCGGCGGCCTCCGGTGTGGGCCGGGTTGGGGCGCATGGTGACCTCGGCCGGGGGGACGGGCCCGCCGCCGCAGGCGGGGCAGGCGCCGATGAGGTCCAGGTCGGTGCCGCAGGCGAGGTGCGCGAACAGGTGGTGCGGGCCGCCCGGGGTGGCGTGCCGGCCGCCCCAGCGGCTCAACTGGTAGAGCGGGCCCCAGAGTTCGAGGCCGACGTCGGTGAGCAGGTAGCCGTGGCGCAGCGGCGCCTGCTGGTACGGCTCCTTGCGCAGCACCCCGGCCGCGACCAGGGCGTTGAGGCGCGCGGTGAGTACGGCGCGCGGGATGCCGAGGTGGGCGAGGAAGTCATTGAAGCGCTGCACACCGTAGAACGCGTCGCGGACGATCAGCAGGCTCCAGCGTTCGCCGACCACCTCCAGGGCGCGGGCCAGTGCGCAGTCCTGCAGTTCGTAGTCGGTTCCCAGCGCCATGCGGGCCAGCGTAGTCCACGGCCGAAGTGGGTTCAATGAACAGACTCACAGTGGTAGCGTGCTGCCCGAGACGAAGGTTCATTCACCAGACCAATCGGTCCGCCCTCCGGAGGGAACACCCATGCCCCCCGCGCCACCCAACACGTCCGCCCCTCCCGTTCGGCCCGTCCGGCCCGTCCGGCCCGGTGCCACGCTGGCCGTCACGGCGGCCGCGACCGCCCTGGTCACCGTCGCCTACACCGCCCCCACCGCCTCGCTCGCCGCCACCGCCCAGGCCGCCCACCTCGGCGCCTCGGGTCTCACCTGGATCCTCACCGGCACCCTCGTCGGCATCTCGGCACTCCTGCTCACGGCCGGCAGCGCCGCCGACGACCACGGCCGCAAGCGGGTCTTCACCTCCGGCGTGCTGCTGTTCGCCGTCGCCGAAGCCCTGGCCGCGCTCGCTCCCGGCGGCACCGTCTACCTGGCCGCCCGGGTACTGCTCGGCGTCGCCTCGGCCGCCGTCCTCGCACCCGCGCTCGGCCTGATCAGCCACGCCCACCCGGCCGGACCCGAACGGATCAGGGCGCTCGGCATCTGGGGCGCGGCCGTCGGCCTCGGCATCGCGGTCGGGCCGGTGTACGGCGCGCTCGTCCAGCAGTGGGCCGGCTGGCGCGCGGTCGGCGGCGGACTCGCCGTCGTCTCCGCCGCCGTGGCGGCCTGCGCCGCCGCCTGCCTCACCGAATCCCGGGCCGAACAGCCCCGCGCGCTCGACCCGTACGGTGTGCTCACCCTCGCCGCCGGCACCACCCTGCTCATCGCCGGACTCGCCGAAGGCCGCAGCGGCTGGGGGCGGCCGTCGGCGGTGGTGCTGCTGGTCGGCGGCGTGGCGCTGCTCGCGGCCTTCGCGGTGGTGGAGGCGAGGGTCCGCGAGCCGATGCTCGACCTGGCCCTGTTCCGTAGCCCCGGATTCATCGCCGCAACCGGCGGCGCCCTGTTCACCGGGCTTTCGCTGGTCGGCTTCATGAGCTACCTGCCCACCCTGTTGCAGGGCGTGCTCGGCCTCTCCGGGCTGGCGGCGGGCGGCGTGCTGGCCCTCTGGTCCGGCCTCTCCGTGGTCGCCGCCCTCCAAGCCCGACGGCTGGCCGCCCGCCTCGCGGCCACCACCCAGGTCGCCCTCGGCCTGCTCGTCTGCGGCCTCGGCGAAGCCGGCCTGTACGGGCTCACCCCCGGCTCCTCCTGGCTCCGGCTGGCCCCCGGCCTGGCCGTGGCCGGTCTCGGCAGCGGCGTCCTCAACGCCGCCCTCGCCCGGCTGGCGGTCAGCAGCGTCCCCGCCCACCGCGCGGCCATGGGCTCGGGCGCCAACAACACCTCCCGCTACCTCGGCTCCGCCCTCGGCGTCGCCGTGACGGTCACCGTCGCCGCCTCCGCCCACCCCCACACCCCCGGCCCCGAAGCCGCCGCCCGCGCGCTCGCCACAGGCACCGACCGCGCCGTCCTGGTCGCCGCCGCCCTCTGCCTCCTCGGCGCAGCCCTCGCCCTGGCCGCCCACCGCGCCGACCGCCGCCCCGCCCCCACCCCAGAGCCCACCCGCACCCCCGCCCCGGCCCGATGACCCAGCAAGCGCACAGGAAGTCGACCCGGCCGACTTCCACACAGCCCGGCCCCCGAACACGAACCGCTCAACCCCAGTCAACCGAGTCGGAACAGGAGATCGACCCACCCGACGTACCACGCACCCCGGCGACCGGCTGCCCGCAGCGGGAAGGGCCGCTTAGGCCCGGCCCGAACCGACACAGGAAATAAGGCCCGCCGACTTTCCGTGCACAGCCACCACATTCGCACAACGCGGCGACCGGCCACCCGCAGCGAATAGGGCCACTTGGACTCGGTTCGATCCTGCGCAGGAAGTCGGCCCCGCCGACTTTCCGTGCACAGCAACCGAGACAGAAAGTCGGGCTCGCCGCCTTCCGCACAAGACGGCGACCGAACGCCGACCGATCAGTCCCCGCCGAAGTCGGGTCCATCGACCTTTCACGCAGGAATGCAAGACCGGTAACCGCTGCGCCCGGCGCAGTCGCTCGGCCGCACCCCGGCCGCACAGAGAGTCGACCCGGCCGACCTCCTGCGCAATGTGGCGACCAGCCCGCCGCCGGTGCGGGAATCCCCGCATGGCCTCGGGCCGGACCGGTACAGGAAGTCGGACCCGCCGACTTCCTGTGGACGGCCACCAGATTCGCGCCGGGCGGCCACTGCGCCAACCAGCCGCAATCAGGGCGCATAGAAAGTCGACCCGGCCGACTTCCCGCGCGAGGCGGCGAGTGCCCGGCCGCGGCGGGAAGGGCCGCTTGGCCGCGAGCCGAGCCGAGCCGACGGAGGAAGTCCAGCCCCGAAAGGCCGCCGAATGCGCACCGGGCGGCCGTTGCGCCCGATACGGCTGCGCAGAAAGTCGAGTTGGTGACTCAGTTGGTCGACTTCCTGTGCGGGGCGTGGGAGTCATCGTTGGCGGTGGTGGTCGTCCGGGGGTGGTGGATCCTCTGCTGGAGGCGGGCATGGGGCCCTCGGCGTGGTGGGGTGGGGTGGCCGAAGAAGCCCGGTGTTCTGTCCGTGTCCGGCAGGGGTGGGCCACGAGGGGCGGGGCGTGGGGGCCGCGTGCGAGGATGGCAGGGCTGGTGGGAACGAGCTCCGGGCGGGTCTCTGGCCATGGTGGACGACGACGCGCAGCGCCGGGGGGAGCCACAGCAGCACGCCCTGCTGATGGTGCCGATCGCCACGGCGCTGATCGACGCCGACGGGCGGATCCTGGACTGGAGCGGCGACGCGGAGGCGCTGCTCGGTTACCGTGCGGACGAGGCGGTGGGGGCGAAGGCGGCCCGGCTGCTGACCTCGAACGAGCACCGGCCCGAGGTGCTGGCGCTGTTCCGGGAGATCCTCGCGGGCCGGGAGTGGTCCGGGGTCTTTCCGGTGCGGCACCGGGACGGGCATCTGGTGAAGCTGGAGTTCCGGACCCATCCGGTCCGGGGGCCCGGCGGGGTGCCGCTGGTGCTCGCGGTGGCGTCGGAGGTGACGACGTTGCGCCGGATCCAGGCGGACCTGGCCGTGCTGGACGGTTTCTTCACCCAGTCCCCGGTCGGCATGGCGGTGTTCGACACCGGGTTGCGCTACGTCCGGCTGAACGAGGCGCTGGCCGTGGCGAACGGCCTGCCCGCGCGGGAGCACCTGGGCCGCCGGCTCTCCGAGGTCCTGCCCGGGATCAACGGGGCCGAGGCCGAGGCGGTGATGCGGCAGGTGCTGGCGAGCGGCCGGCCGGTGGTGGACTTCCGGTCGCAGGGCCGTACGCCGGGGGATCCGCAGCGGGACCGGGCCTGGTCGGCCTCGTACTTCCGGCTGGCGGACCGGGGCGGGCGGGTGCTCGGGGTGAGCGCGACCATCATCGACGTCACGGAGCGCTACCGGGCCGACGCCCGGGCGGCCCGGGCGCAGGAGCGGCTGTCGCTGCTGGTGGACGCGACCGCGTCGATCGGCACCACGCTTGACCTGCGGCAGACCGCGCGGGAGCTGGCGGACGCGATGGTTCCCCGGGTGGCGGACATCAGCGGGGTGTTCGCGCTGGAGGCGCTGATCGCCGGGCGCAACGTCGAGCCGCCCGTGCCGGACTCCGCCCAGTTGGTGCGCCGGCTGGCGTTGGCCACCGCGGATCCGCTGTACCCGGCCGATGCGCTGCCGGTGGACTCGGTGTACGAGCTGCCCGCGGACTCCCCGTACGCCCGGGCGCTGATCACCGGGCGGACGGTGGTGGTGCCGTCCTGGGAGCTGTCGCCGCTGGCCGACGCGCTCAGCGAGAGCCGCCGCCGGGCGTTCCTGGGCGACCGGCCGCGCTCGGTGCGGATCACCCCGCTGGTGGCGCGCGGCACGACGCTCGGCATGGTGGTGTACTCGCGGCGCGGTGAGCGGGAGTCCTTCGCGGAGGCCGACATCACGCTCGGCGACGAGCTGGCCTCGCGCGCGGCCGTCGCGATCGACAACGCCCGGCTGTACCTGCGCCAGCACCAGACGGTGCTGGCCCGGCAGCAGGCGCTGCGCGAGGCGAAGGCCGCGCAGGAGCGGCTCGCGCTGGTGAACGCGGCCTCCGCCCGGATCGGCACCACGCTCGATCTCGACCGCACCGCCCACGAGTTGGCCGAGGTGGCGACGCCCCGACTGGCGGACACGGTGGTGGTGGAGGTGCTGGAGGAGCTGGTCCGCGGCGAGCGGGAGGCGCACGCACCGGCGGACGGTTCGGCGCTGCTGCGGCGGATGGCGTTCCACTCGGTGCACGGCTCCACCCTGGCGCCGATCGCCCGGCTGGGCGGGGTGCACCGGTTCCTGCCCGGTTCCCCGTACGCGTGGAGCCTGGCGCACCGCAAGCCGGTGCTGGTGCCGCGGATGGACGAGGAGGGCATGGCCTGGTTCGCCGAGGATCCGGTGCGCACGGCCGCCGTGCGGGAGCAGAACGTGCGCTCGTTCATGGTCGTCCCGCTGATCGCGCGCGGCAATCCGGTCGGGGTCGCGGGCTTCTACCGGACGTTGGTCGCGCGCCCGTACGAGGACGAGGACCTGGCGCTGGCCGGGGAGTTGGCGGTGCGGGCGGCGGTGTCGATCGACAACGCGCTGCTGTTCACCCGCGAGCGGGACGCGGCCGCGGCCCGGCAGCGGGCGCTGGACGAGGCCTGGGCCGCCCAGCAGCGGCTGGGCCTGCTGAACGAGGCCAGCACCCGGATCGGCACCACACTCGATCTGCACAGCACCGCACGGGAGTTGGTGGACGTGGTGATCCCGCGATTCGCGGACTTCGTGACGGTGGACCTGCGCGACGCGGTGCTCGGCGGCGAGGAGCCGGGGCCGGTGCCGAGGGCCGGGCCGGTGCTGATGCGAGCGGTGGCGGTCGGCGAGGCTGCGGCGGACGGCACCATGACGGCCGCCGCGGACCAGGTCGGCGAGACCTCGCAGTCCGCCGAGGTGTACGCCCAGAGCCTGCGCACCGGGCGGTCGATCCTGGTCCCCGAGGTGACGGAGAAGGAGCTGCGCCGGATCGTCGCCTCCCCCGACCGGGTGCAGCCGGGGCTGGCCGCCGGGGTGCACTCGTACCTGATGGTGCCGCTGATGGCGCGCGGACTCGTGCTGGGCGGCGCGGAGTTCGTCCGCACCCACAATCCGGTGCCGTTCGACCCGGCGGACCGTTCGCTGGCCGAGGAGCTGGCCGCCCGTACCGCGCTGGCGATCGACAACGGCCGGCTCTACCGCCGGGAGCGGGACACCGCGCTGACCCTCCAACGCAGCCTGCTGCCGCAGGAGATCCACCGAACCCTCGGCCTGGAGCTGGCCCACCGCTACCTGCCCAGCAGCGTGGTCAGCGAGGTCGGCGGCGACTGGTTCGACGTGGTGCCGCTCTCCTCCGGCCGGGTCGCCCTGATCGTCGGCGACGTGATGGGCCACGGCATCCGGGCCGCCGCCACCATGGGACAACTGCGGACGGTGGCAAGGACGTTGATCACCCTGGAGCTCAGTCCGGTGCGGGTCCTGCACCGGCTGGACGAGGCCACCTCGGCGCTCGGCGATGGCCAGTTCGCCACCTGCGTCTGCGTGGTCTACGACCCGGCGGACCGCAGCTGCACCGCCGCCTGCGCCGGTCACCTGCCGCCCGTGGTCGCCGACACCGAGGGCAACGCCCACCTGGTCGAACTGCCGCCGGGCGCACCGCTGGGCGTGGGCGGAGTCCCGTTCGAGAGCGTCGAGTTCACCCTCCCCGAGGAGGCCATCCTGACCCTCTACACCGACGGACTGGTCGAGCGCCGGGGCCACGACCTGGACGAGGGGCTGGAGCTGCTCTGCCGTACGGTCGCCGACCGGCGCCGCTCGCTGGAGCAGACCTGCGACGCCGTCCTGACCCGGCTCACCGGGCGCACCCAGGACGACGACATCGCCGTCATCATGGCGCAGGTCCGCCCGGCGGGCGCCGACCGGATCGCCGCCCTGCCCCTCACCGGCGACCACTCGATGGTCGCCCACTCCCGGCACTTCACCCGCGAGACACTCACCACGTGGGGCCTGACCGCGCTCGCCGACGGGGCCGAGCTGCTCACCAGCGAGCTGATCACCAACGCCCTGGTGCACGCCGGATCGCCCACCCAGCTGCGGCTGTTCTGCGACCGGGTGCTCACCGTGGAGGTCGCCGACCGGGAGAGCGAGACGCCCCGGATCCGGCGCGCCCGCAGCGAGGACGAGGGCGGGCGCGGCATCCACCTGGTCAACGAGCTGGCGCACCGCTGGGGCAGTCGCCGGACCGGGGAGGGCAAGGTGGTCTGGTTCGAGCTGGAGCTGCCGCCAGGCTTCCCGCCTGCGTGAACAACCAGTGGTTGTCGGCGGCCGGCCGGGGTTGTTGGCCGCCGGGGCGACCATGGGGCTTTGCTGGTGCCACGGCGGGAGAGCCCCGGCCGGACGGACCACAGGAGCCCACCATGCAGCAGAACGACGCCCGCACCGTCGTCACCGAGTACGTCACCCGGCTGGCCGCGGGTGAACTCGACGCCGCCATCGCGCTGTTCGCCGAGGATGCCGCCTGGACGTACCCGGGCGGCCTGGCGCTCTCCCGCACCTGGCGCGGCAAGCAGGAGATCTTCGGGGACTTCCTCGGCCAGGTCGGCACCCTGTTCGCCCCCGACGGCCTGCCGAGCATCACCCTCACGAGCGTCCTCGCCGACGGCCCGCAGGCGGTGGCCGAGTGGACCGTCGTCGGGAGGGCCGCCAACGGCGCCGCGTACGAGAACCACTGCCTGGGCGTGTTCACCGTGGAGAACGGCCTGATCACCGCCGTCCGCGAGTACCTGGACACCCACCACGTGGCGCAGACCCTGCTGGCATGAACCCGCGGCGCCCCCGATCGGCACCAGGAACACCGGTCAGTCCGGCAGCAGCAGGTTGACGTCGCCGAACTCGTGCCACAGGTAACGCTGTTGCACGGCCCCGCGGTAGCAGGCTGCCAGCAGCGGGCGGCCCGCGACGGCGGCCAGCAACAGCAGGTGGGAGGCGCGCGGCTCGTGCCAGCCGGTGAGCAGGCCGTCCACCGCGCGGACCCCGCGCTCCGGGGTGACCACCAACTCCGTCCAGCCGCCCGCCTCCTGGAGCGTGCCGTCCGGGGCGACCGCCGACTCCAGGGCACGCACCACGGTGGTGCCGACGGCGATCACCCGGCCGCCCTCGGCCCGGACACGGCCGACCAGCCGGGCGGTGGCCGCCGGGACGTGGAAGCGCTCCGCGTACGGGGCCTCGTGCGCCTCCGGCGAGGCGACCCCGGTGTGCAGGGTGAGCGGCGCGACCAGCACGCCCCGGCCGGCCAGCCGTGCCACCGTGTCCGGCGTGAACGGACGCGCAGCGCTGGGCATTTCGCTGCTGCCGGGGACGGTCGCGAAGACCGTCTGGTAGGCCTCGAGCGGCCAGTCGCGGTCCACGTAGCCGTACCGGATCGCCCGGCCGTGCAGCGCCAGGTACGACAGCAGGGGTGCGGGCAGGGAGAGTTCGGCGAACCAGAGGCGGTCGGTGAAGGACTTCACCAGGACGGCCGCGCCGCCGGCCGGCAGGGCGACGCTCAGGCCCGGGCGGGCCGGGGACTCCTCCGGCGGGTAGTAGGCCGCCGCCGAACCCGGCACCGACCGGCGCAACTCGACCAGGTGGGAGCCCCGTTGATCGGGTTGGGCGGAGGACAGGTGCAGGGCGACCGGGGTGCCGTCGGGCAGCCGGCCCGGCAGGGCCGCCGGGAGGGTGGCCGAGTTGTTGACCACCAGGAGGTCCCCAGGGCGCAGCACCTCGGGCAGTTCGGTGAAACGGCGGTGCTCGACGGCGCCGCCCGCCCGTCGGCCGACCAGCATCCGCACCCCGTCCCGGGCCGCGCCGCGGGCCTCCGCCGGTGCACGGGCGGAGAGTTCGGGCGGGACGGTCACGTCGAGGCCGAGTGCGGCCAGGGTCGTCATCGTCCACCCCGGGCGGGGGCGGGCACGGCCGCCAGGTCCTCGGCGCGGTAGCGGCCGGAGGGGGTGCGGTCACGCAGCAGGTCGAGCAGCAGTGGGGCGACCTGCTCGGGCAGCGGCTCGCCGGAGATGTCCTCGCCGGGACTGGCCTCCTGCAGCATCCGGGTGCGCATGCTGCCCGGGTCGACCGCCCAGACGCTCAACTCCGGCTCCTCCCGGGCGAGTACGGCACTGGCCAGGTCGAGCGCGGCCTTGCTGGCGCCGTAACCGCCCCAGCCGGGGTAGGGGACCACGGCCGCGTCCGAGCTGATGTTGAACACGGCGCCGGAGCGGGCCCGCAGTTGGGGCAGGACGAGCTGGGTGAGGGCGATCGGGGCGAGCGCATTGACCTCGAAGAGCTCCAGCAGATCCGGCAGCGGGAAGTCGGCCAGCCGGGGCAGCGGTTCGGCGCCGGGCGCGGCGGCGCCGTTGAGCGAGCCGGCGTTGTTGATCAGGAGGCGCGCGCCGCCGAGGCGCTCGGCGGCCTCGGCGAGGTGGGCCCGGTGGTCGTCGTCGACGATCGAACCCGGTAGGGCGACGACCTCGGTCACGGCTGCCAAACCCGCCGCGGCCCCGGCGAGTTCGGCCGCGCCCCGGGCGGTGATCACCAGCCGCCAGCCTTCGGCGGCGAGGGCGTGGGCAAGGGCCAGCCCGAGGCCGCGGGAGGCGCCGGTGACCAGGGCGACGGGGGCGGAATCGGTGTGCGGTGCTGCGTTCATGGCTCAACGATCGCGCCGCCGGGCGGCCGGCGGATCGGCCGACCGAACCGGGACCCGGTCCTCCGTTCGCCCTAGACCGCGAGCCGGACCTAGGACCGGGACCGGGACCGGGGTGGCCCGTGACCCGTGACCCCGGCGAGACGTCAGCCCCCCGGCCGCCCAGCCGGACGGGTCGTCCCAGGCGGCGAGCGTGCGGCGGCTCTCGAAGCAACGCTCCCGACCCGTCAGCGGATCGGTGAACTCGACCGTCGAGGCGAGCAGTTGCAGCGGCCGGCGGAAGTCGTCCGGGTCCGGCTCGGGCAGCACCACCGGGTACACCGGGTCACCGAGGATCGGCACTCCGAGACCGCTCATGTGCAGCCGCAGCTGATGGGTGCGCCCGCTGAGCGGCTGCAGCCGGTACCGGCCGAGGCCGTCGCGGCGCTCCAGCAGCTCGATCCGGCTCTCGCTGTTCGGCGGCGCGTCGAGCTCCCGGGCGGCGATCACCCCGCGCTCCTTGACGATGTGGCTGCGCACCGTGCGCGGCAGGTTCAGCTCCGGGTCGTACGCGGCGATCGCCTGGTATTCCTTGCGCACCTGGCGGTCGCGGAAGAGCGTCTGGTAGGCCCCGCGGTCCTCGGGGCGGACCACGAACATGGCCAGGCCCGCGGTGAGCCGGTCGATCCGGTGCGCGGGGCTGAGCGCCGGCAGGTCGAGGCCGTGCCGAAGCCGGGAGAGCGCCGTCTCGACGACGTGCCGGCCGCGCGGGGTGGTGGCCAGGAAGTGCGGCTTGTCGACCACCACCAAGTGCTCGTCGCGGTGCAGCACCACCAGTTCGAAGGGGACGGTCACCTCCGCCGGGAGGTCCCGGTAGAACCACAGGTGCGCGCCGGGGCGAAACGGTTCGTCGAAGGCGATCGGGCCCTGTTCGCCGACGATCTCACCCTCGCGCAGCGCCGCCTCGATCCGCACCGCGGCCACCGCGGGCAGCCGCTCGACCAGGTGCTCCCGCACGGTCGGCCAGTCGCCCTCCAGGGGCAGCCGCAGGTGCACCGGGTCCACGCCGAGGCGCTGCGGGAGGGGCGAGGTCGGGCGGCGGTTCTTGCGTCTCATCTCCCGGCCCAGCCTAGTGCGCGCCCCGCTCACCCCCGCAGCGAGGTGCCGGGGCCCGGGGCACCGGCACGCCGGTGCGCCCCCCGCGCCGAGGTGCTGACCCGGGGCCGGGCGGGGAAAGTGGTTCGAAGGCCCTCGGGCTCCTGAAGCTTTTCCCGTACTGGAGGAGGACGCGTGAGCGCCGACGGCCCGGACGGGCTTCCGCCGCTGCACCTGCCACGGCGGACCCGGCTGCTGCTGTACGGCGCCCTGGTACTGCTGGTCGCCGCCGTGGTGGCCGCCCTGGCCCTCGGCCCGGGGGCGACCCTGTCCCCGCTGCTCGCGGTGGCCCCGGTGCTCGCCGGGGCCACCACCCGCAAGGCCCGGGTCCCGCTGCTGGTCGGCGCGGCGGCGCTGGTGGCGGTCGGCGCGCTGGAGTCGGGGAACACCCAGCTGCCGCCCTCGGTGCGGATCAGCGTGCCGGTCACCGTCCTGGCGGCGACCCTGGCCAGCGCCGCCAGCGTGGTGCTGGTGGCGGCCCGGGAACGGCAGCTGTACCAGGTCCGGACGGTGGCCGAGGCCGCCCAGCGGGCCCTGCTGCGGCCGCCCGCCGAACGGATCGGACCGCTGCGCCTGGCCGTGCGGTACGTCGCGGCGACCGCCGAGGCCCGGATCGGCGGGGACCTGTACGCCGTGGTGGAGACCCGCTTCGGGGTGCGGATCCTGCTGGGCGACGTTCAGGGGCACGGACTCCCGGCGGTGGAGACGGCGGCGGATGTGCTGGGGGTGTTCCGGGAGGCCGCCCGGACCGAGCCCGACCCCGGGCGGCTCGCCGAACGGCTGGACGCGGCGCTGACCGCGCGGCCGGGCGACGGCCGGTTCGCCACCGCGCTGCTGCTGGACGTCCCGGCCGACCGGGAGCCGGTGCGGGTGGTGAACTGCGGCCACCCGCCGCCGCTGCTGCGCCGGGCGGGCAGGGTCGACGAGCTGGCGCCGGCCGTCCCGGCCCCGCCGCTGGGCCTGCGCGAGCTGACCGGGGAGGACTACGCGACGAGCCGGTTCCAGCCGTGCCCGGGCGACCTGCTGCTGCTCCACACCGACGGGGTGTCCGAGGCCCGGGACTCCGGGGGCCGGTTCTACCCGCTGGCGGAACGGCTGCCCGGGCTGCACGGCAGCAGTCCGGCGGACCTGCTGGACGCCGTGCTGACGGACGTCCGGGCTTGGACCGGGGACGCCGGGCTGGCCGACGACGCGGCACTGCTGGCGCTGCGCTGGGACCACTGAGGCGGCTGCGCCGGGTGTGCGTGGTGTGTGCGGTGAGCGGGCGGGGACGATTGTCAGTCGCGTGTGCAACGCTTCACGCACGGTCGCCGGAACGCCGACAGGGTGTCGCCGGGGCGGCGACCGTACGCGCCGAGGGGTGCGTGCCGAAGGCGTGTGAGGACTGACGAGGGGAGCGTGCCATGGCCGAGGCGAGCGGGTCGTTCGAGGTGACGGCGTTCGAGCCGGTGGAGACGGAGCAGCTCGAAGGTGCCGCCTTCGGGCAGGTCAGGATCTCCAAGACCTTCACCGGCGGGCTGAGCGGGCACGGCGAGGTGCGGATGCTGTCCGTCGGCGATGCCTCCGGCGGGCCGGCCTCGTACGTCGCGGTGGAGCATGTGACGGGCGAACTGGACGGGCGCACGGGCTCCTTCGTGCTGCAGCACGCGGCCTGGGACACCACCGGGGTGACGATACGCGTGGTGCCGGGAACGGGGGCGGGCGAGCTGGCCGGGATCAGCGGCGAGTTCCGGCTGTCCGTCGACGCGTCCGGCACCCACACCTACGTACTGGCGTACGAGCTGGGCTGACGCCCACCCGACCGCGCCCGACCGCGCCCGTCACAGGATCGGCTGGGTCGCCTCCAGTCGTTGGATCGCGGCCCGGACGGCCGTCGCGAAGCTCCAGAACAGGGGCAGCGTGTTGGCCGCCCGGTCGGCCCGGGTGTTCTTGCCGGGGGCGAACATCGCGGCCCGCAGCTCGGTGGTCAGCTCCAGCTGGGCACCCATGCCGAGCATGCTGCGGTTGCAGATGTTCTCCGGGGAGATACCCGCGATGCCCCCCTCGCCGGACGCGGCCACGGCGCGTACGCCCACCGCGGCGAACTCCTCCAACAGGTACTGACGGAAGTTCGGGTTCAGACCGCCGACCAGCACGGCCTGGGCGCCCGTCTCCAGGCCGGCCCGGGCGGTGGTGGTGCCGTGCAGCGACAGCACGTTGAGGCTGCCGGAGCACATCGCCCGGACCACGGTGTCGTCGCAGTGGGTCGAGGTGACGTGCAGCGCGCTGTTGTTCGAGGAACGCAGGCCCTCGAACATCCAGAAGTCGTGCGCCGACCCGACGGCCGGGATCGGGGCGAGGTCGGCGGGGTGGTAGCCGGCGACGGCCAGGCACAGTTCCGAGGTGCCGGCCTCGATGCCGCCGCCGTGCGGGGCGATGACGGTGGTCCGGAGGAACCCCGGACGGCCCTGCGGGCTCTGGTCGTCGATCAGGTGCCGGCGGTAGCGGCGGCCGTAGTCCACGCCCTCGACCAGCGTCGGGTCGGCGTACAGCGCGGTGTTGGAGGGGTAGAGGTCGGCGGCGTGCGCGGGAGTGCCCCGCAGGACGACGCCGATGGAGGCGAGGGCCGGGGCCGCGGCGAAGGCGGTCATCAGGGTGCGGCGGTTGATCACGGCCACAGATCATCTCAGGAGGCGAATGAAAGGTAAAAGTCTAGAAAAGTCATAACAAAATAGAAGTCAGGGCGGATTCGGTGCGGTCGGCCCGGCCCCGCGTCACCTTGACGGACGCGCGCCGCGACCACCGGGGACAACTCCACGCTGCCACGATGATGCGATCAGTGCACGATCGGCCTCGAAGGGTGGCGCATGCCCAGCACAGCAACAGGCCCTGCCGTAACAGCCCCTGCAGCAACGGCCGTCACGGCTGCGGCCCGCCCGCCGGCGACGGTCGAGGAGGTGGTCGGCCGGCTGCGGGAGATCGCGGCGGCACTGCCCATGGCCGACGGGGTGGCGGTCTTCAACCGGCTCTACCTCACCGTCACGGAGGCGGTCCGCGACCGGCTGTCGGACGGGTACTTCGCCGACCCGCCGGCGATGGCCGAGCTGGACGCGGTCTTCGCCGGGCGGTAC
Source organism: Kitasatospora sp. NPDC096128 (assembly GCF_040303105.1). NCBI lineage: Bacteria > Bacillati > Actinomycetota > Actinomycetes > Kitasatosporales > Streptomycetaceae > Kitasatospora > Kitasatospora sp. NPDC096128. The sequence continues at coordinate 70,760 of NZ_JBEOSP010000017.1, forward strand.
CTGCTGGCGGTGGCCGCCGATGCGGCCGGACAGCAGCCGCCCGCCTGCTGGCGGCCGCTGTTCGCGCTGCGCGCCCACCCGGGCGTGCACCCGCTGCAGTTCGCGCTGGCCGGGATGAACGCCCACATCCAGCACGACCTGCCGCTCGCCGTGGTGGAGCTGTGCCGTCGCCGGGGCTGCGCGCCCGCCGAGGTCGAACCGGACTACCACCGGATCAACGGGGTGCTGGCCGAGGTGGAGTCGGTGGTCCGGGAGCAACTGCTGCCCGGGCCCGAGCTGCCGGAGTGCGCCGAGCCGCTCAGCCACCTGCTCGGCACCTGGTCGGTCGAGGCCGCCCGGGAGGGTGCCTGGTCCGCCGTCCAGGCACTCTGGGAGCTGCGCGGGCTCCCGGCCGCCGCCCGGGCCTTCGCCGCGGTGCTGGACGGGACGGTCGGGCTGCTCGGCCACGCCCTGCTGCTCCCGCTGGTGCCGTACGACGGCTGCGACGGCCGCGACGGTTACAAGGACTACGAGGACTGCGACATCGACGGCGTCCAGGACGACCACCCCGACCACGACACCCGCGCCGAGTGCCCCGACCGCACCGGGAGCCCCGGAACGGCCGCGGCCGCCCGGCTCCCCGAAGCGAGGAACCGGGCGGCCGACGGTACGGACGCGGGCGGGCTCAACCGGCCCGATCCCGGCTAGCCCGTCCCCGCCGGCCGCAGGGCCGACGGCCCTGCGGCCGGCGACCCAGCGACCCGATCAGGCCCAGCTGGAGTGCAGCGGCTTGCCCTCGGCGTAGCCGGCCGCGCTCTGGACGCCCACGATCGCCTTCTCGTGGAACTCCTCCAGGGTGTTGGCGCCCGCATAGGTGCAGGAGCTGCGCACGCCGGCCACGATCGAGTCGATCAGGTCCTCGACGCCCGGGCGGGCCGGGTCGAGGAACATCCGGGAGTGCGAGATGCCCTCCTCGAAGAGCGCCTTGCGGGCCCGGTCGTAGGAGGAGTCCTGGGCGGTGCGGTTGCTGACCGCACGGGCCGAGGCCATGCCGAAGCTCTCCTTGTACTGGCGGCCGTCGGCGGCGGTCTGGAGGTCCCCCGGGGACTCGTAGGTCCCGGCGAACCAGGAGCCGATCATCACGTTGGAGGCACCGGCGGCCAGCGCCATGGCGACATCGCGCGGGTGGCGCACGCCGCCGTCGGCCCAGACGTGCTTGCCGAGCCGGCGGGCCTCGGCGGCGCACTCCAGGACGGCGGAGAACTGCGGCCGGCCGACGCCGGTCATCATCCGGGTGGTGCACATGGCGCCGGGGCCGACACCGACCTTGAGGATGTCCGCGCCCGCCTCGACCAGATCGCGGACACCGGCGGCGGAGACCACGTTGCCGGCCACGATCGGGATCTGCGGGTCCAGGCCGCGCACGGCGCGCAGCGCGCTGATCATGCTCTCCTGGTGGCCGTGCGCGGTGTCGACGACGAGCACGTCGGCACCGGCGTCGATGAGCGCCTTGGCCTTGCCCGCGACGTCGCCGTTGATGCCGACGGTGGCGGCGATCCGCAGCTTGCCGTTCGCGTCCACGGCCGGGGTGTACAGGGTGGCGCGCAGCGCGTTCTTGCGGGTGAGCAGGCCGACCAGCTTGCCCTCGCCGTCGACGACCGGAGCGAGCTTGCGGTGCGCCTCGGTGAGCTTGTCGAAGGCGGTGCGCGGGTCGAGGCCCTCGTCCAGCAGCAGCAGGTCGCGGGACATGACGTCGGCGAGGCTGGTGAAGCGGTCGACACCCTGGCAGTCGGAGTCGGTGACCACGCCGACGGGCTTGCCGTCCTCGACCACCACGAGGGCGCCGTGGGCGCGCTTGGGCAGCAGCGAGAGCGCCTCGGCGACGGTGGCGCCGGGGGCCAGGGTGATCGCGGTGTCGACCACCAGGTGGCGCTGCTTGACCCAGGAGACGACCTCGGCGATGACCTCGGTGGGGATGTCCTGGGGGATGGCGACCAGGCCGCCGCGGCGGGCGACGGTCTCGGCCATCCGGCGGCCCGCGATGGCGGTCATGTTGGCGACGACCAGCGGGATGGTGGTGCCGGTGCCGTCGTTCGAGGAGAGGTCGACGGCCTGCCGGGAGCCCACGGAGGAACGGCTGGGGACCATGAAGACGTCGTCGTACGTCAGGTCGTACGAGGGCTTGAGGTCGTTCAGGAAGCGCATGAAGGGGGCTCTCCGGCTGGGGGAAGGTACACCTCGGGTGCGGTTGCGGCGATGCCGCCGGGGCGCACTCGGGCGCCCGGCACCCAGCATTCGATTCTCCGTGACGGTGGGGACAAAAGCCAGTTCGAGCACCAGTGCTGGGTGTGCACACAAAGCATGATCAATGCTCCGCGCGTAGACATGTGCGATCCTCCAAAGGGTGGCTCCACGCTCGGGCTTTCGCCCCGGCCGGGGCCGCTCCCGTAGCATTCACGCGGTAAAGGCAGCGGGGCGATCGGGAAAGCAGCGGGCGTGAGCATCGAGCAGATGGACATCGAGCAGGGTCAAGGCGAGGAGGAGATCGACTACGGTCCGGGCCTCGACCCCGAGCGGCTGCGTCTCTGCCTGGAGGTGCTCGCCGAGCTCGACGAGCTGCACGTCGACCACCCGGACGCGATCACCGTGCGCCAGGCCGTCGGCGGCATATTCCGGACGCTCAAGCAGCGCCGCCGCCAGGAGACCCGGGCCCGCAAGACGGCCAACGACCGCGAGGTCACCGCCCGCACCGCCACCGGCGCCCCGACCCGGATCGACGACGAGACGGCCGGCGCCTTCGGCCTGACCACCATCACCACCACCGAGATCGCCGGCATCCTGGAGCGCCCGCGCTCCTGCTACACCTGCAAGACCCGGTACGTCGAGGTCGACGCCTTCTACCACAACCTGTGCCAGAAGTGCGCCGCCGTGAACCGGTCCCGCCGGGACGCCCGGGCCGACCTCACCGGCAAGCGCGCGCTGCTCACCGGCGGCCGGGCCAAGATCGGGATGTACATCGCGCTGATGCTGCTGCGCGACGGCGCCCACACCACCATCACCACCCGCTTCCCCAACGACGCGATCCGCCGCTTCACGGCGATGCCGGACAGCGCCGACTGGATCCACCGACTCAAGATCATCGGCATCGACCTGCGCGACCCGGCCCAGGTGATGGCCCTGGCCGACGAGGTCGCCGCCGACGGCCCGCTGGACATCCTGATCAACAACGCCGCGCAGACCGTCCGCCGCCCGGCGGAGTCCTACCGCGAGCTGGTCAACGCCGAGTCCGCCCCGCTGCCGGCCGGCGCACTGCCGCAGGCCACCACGATCGGCCGCTTCAACAGCGGCAGCGTCGACCTGCCCGCCCTCCCCCAGCAGGCGGGCGGCGGCGAGCAGCGGCTGGCCGCCGAGGACGTCACCTCCCTCGCGCTGGTCACCGGCTCCGCCACCCCGGCCCGGATCGAGGCCGGGACGGCGATCGACGCCGGCGGCCTGGTGCCCGACCTCGCGCCCACCAACAGCTGGGTGCAGACCGTGAGCGAGGTGGGCCCGGTCGAACTGCTGGAGGTACAACTCTGCAACTCCACCGCGCCGTTCATCCTGATCAGCCGACTGCGCCCGGCGATGGCCGCCTCCGCGTCGCGCCGCAAGTACGTGGTCAACGTCTCCGCCATGGAGGGCGTGTTCCAGCGCGGCTACAAGGGCGCCGGCCACCCGCACACCAACATGGCCAAGGCCGCGCTGAACATGCTCACCCGCACCAGCGCCCAGGAGATGTTCGAGTCCGACGGCATCCTGATGACCGCCGTCGACACCGGCTGGATCACCGACGAGCGGCCGCACCCGGACAAGATGCGCCTCGCCGACGAGGGCTTCCACGCCCCGCTCGACCTGGTCGACGGCGCGGCCCGGGTGTACGACCCGATCGTGCGCGGCGAGGCCGGCGAGGACCTGTACGGCTGCTTCCTGAAGGACTACGAGCGCGGCAACTGGTAGGCACCACAAGGAAGGACGCGAGTTGACCACCGCACCGATGCTCGGCGCCGGGATCGTCGTACCCACCGGGGACGGCCGGGTGCTGATCGGCCGCCGCACCACGGCCGGCGAGCCGCCGACCTGGAGCCTGCCCGGCGGCAAGGTCGACCCGGGCGAGTCCTTCGAGCAGACCGCGGCCCGCGAACTGGCCGAGGAGACCGGGATCGTGCTGCCGGCCGAGCGGATGCGGGTGCTCGCCGTGCACCTGGACCACGAGCTCGGCCGGCCCCGGCTGACCGCCGCCGTGCTGGCGCCGCCGAGCCTGGCCGAGGCCGTGGTCACCGAGCCGCACGCCTGCGCCGGCTGGGAGCGCTTCCCGGTGGACGCGCTGCCGGAGCCGATGTTCTACCCGTCCGCGCTGGTGCTCGGCAGCTGGCTGCCGCAGTACACCCCGGCGCTCCGGGCCGCGACGCACGGCTACCCCGTCGCCCGCTGAACGCGGACGACGGGGCAACCGACGGGGTGGCCGACTCCTTTGCGGGCCTTGGCCGTTGCGGGCCTCAGCCGGTACGGGCCCTGGCCGTTGCGGGCCTCAGCCGGTACGGGCCCTGGCCGGCACGAGCCTCGGCCGTTGCGGGCCTCAGCCGTTGCGGGCCGCCTCCGGCCCGGTGATCCGCCGCAGCAGCGGCAGGGTCGAGGCGATGATGCCGAGCGAGGCGACCAGGCCGAAGCCGGTCAGCGCGTAGTAGGTGAGGTCCGGCGACACCAGGTCATAGCCCATCTGGGCCTTGAGGAACATCGCCGCCGCGGCGAAGCCCGTCGCGATCGCGAGCGCCGACACCACCAGCAGCGGCAGCGCGCTCTCCAGTGCGACCACCCGGCGCAGCAGCCGCAGCGGTGCGCCGGTCAGCCGCAGCATCGCGAACGGCCTCCTGCGGTCGGACAGTCCGGCGACCACGCTCACCGCGAGGCTGCACCCGGCGACCGGCAGGGTGGTCAGCAGCACCACGTTCGCCAGCTGCCGCCAGCCCTGGACCCTCTTCTGTCCTTCGGAGGCGTAGTCCTCGGCCATCCTGGTCAGGTACGCCGGGAACGCCTCGGTGAACAGGGTCCGCAGTTGCTCCTTGGCCGCCTGGGAGTCGTCGGTGGTCGCGTAGACGATGAACACCGGGAGGGCGGCGACCTCCTCGGCGGAGACCGGCGCCGCCGGCCACTCCTTGTCCGGGTGCGCCTGCAGGTCCAGGACGCCGTTCCGGTCGACGGCCGCGACCACGGCCCCGGGCGCGCAGTGGCCGACGGCGGGGATCTGAGCCAGTTCCGAGCAGCGGACCAGGACGGGCACGAGCCGTTCCCGGCCGTACTGCGACGCACCGATCCCGGCCGGGTTGTCGTGCAGCAGCGCCATCCCCTCGAAGCCGGGGACGGCCCGGGCCCTGGCCATCACCCCGTCGGGCACCGAGGGGAGCACCGCCGGCCGCTCCGGGCCGAGCAGCGGGGTGGCCACGACCGCCTTGCGGACCTCGGGAGCGCCGTCGATCGAACCACGGTTCACATTGATGGTGCTCATGATGCCCAGCGTCGCGGTGGTGACGAACAGCGCGAGCACCAGACCGGCCACCGAGCGGAAGCCGGCCCTCGGGTCGTCCCCCAGGCGACGCATGGCGATCAGCGTGGCCGGCCGACTCGTCCGCCTGGCGACCGCCCGGGCGGTCGCCAGGGTGAGCCACGGACCGGCGATCACCAGACCGAGCATGACCAGGACGAAGCTGCTCAGGTACGCCAACGACTGCCCGTTGGTGGTCTTCGGGTGGTCGGCGACGAAGTAGCCGAGCTCGGCGAGACCGACCACCAGCGGGGCCGGCCGCCAGGGGCTCGGCGGCTTCGGGGTGACCCGACGGGAGACCCCGAGCGGCGAGATGGTGACCCTGCGCAACGCGAACCGGGCGGCGAGCGCGGCCGCCAGCGGCACGCCCAGCACCACCCCGGCCACCTGGGTCGGGGTCAGGCTCAGGTCGGAGGCGAAGAAGCGGGCGCCGGTGAACGGTACGTCGGCCACCAGCGGTTTCAGCACGAAGTACAGACCGAAGCCGACGACCGTGCCGACCACCGCCGCGACGGTGGACTCCACCGCCGAGATCACCGATACCTGGCCCGGGGTGGCCCCCACCAGCCGCATCGCGGCGTAGCGCTGCTCGCGGGTGGCGGCGGACAACCGGGTCGCGGTGCCGATGAAGATCAGCACCGGGAAGATCAGCGCGGCGGCCACCACCGTGAGCACGAGGACGAGTGCGTCCCCGTGCACGCCCGCGCCGTAGCAGTCGTACTCGCAGTCGGTGGGCAGCGTGGTGGCGATGCTGGTGACGCCGGCGGCCCGCGGCATCGCCCGGACCTCGTCGGCGGTGCGGCCGGTCACGACCGCGAGGGTGTCCGGTGAGGGCAGCGCGTCCTCACCGAGGGTGCCGACCTGCCGTCCCGGGAAGCGGTCGCCCAGCTCGACGGCCGGGGTCTCGCGCAGCAGCTTCGCCAGCGCCGGGGACGCGTAGTACTCGCCGGGCGCGGGAAACCGGGTCAGACCGGGCGGCAGTGGCGAGGTGGGCCCGGTCGGGGCGAGGTCGGCCCGGAAGACGCTCTCCCCCCGGTAGTAGTCCATCCGCGCGTGCCACCAGAGCGGGTCCGCCGGGGCAGCCGCCGTCGCGCCCTTGGCCCCCGTGTTCATCCAGACCTGCCGGGCGTTCATGCGGTCGATCGCGTTCATGCTGGAGACGGTGGACAGCAGCAGTCCCACCCCGATCGCGACCGCCGCCGCGATCATCAGCAGCCGGGCCACGGCCTCCCGGCCGCCGCTGACGGCCAGCCGGAGCGAGAAGGCGATCACGGGGCCACCGATCCGGCGGAGAGCGTACGGGCCTGGCCGTCGCGGACGATCGCCTCGCGGTCGGCGTAGGCGGCGACCCGCGGTTCGTGGGTGACCAGGATGACGGTGGTGCCCTGCTCCCGGGCCGAGGCCACCATCAGCTCCATCACCTGCTCGCCGGTGAGCGAGTCCAGCGCACCGGTCGGCTCGTCGGCGAACAGCAGCCGCGGCCGGGCCACCAGGCCGCGGGCCAGCGCCACGCGTTGGGCCTGGCCGCCGGAGAGTTCGCCGGAGCGGCGCTGCTCCAGGCCGTCCAGGCCGAGCCGGGCGAACCAGGGGCGGGCCTGGGCCAGTGCGGCGCCCCGGCGGACGCCGTTCAGCAGCAGCGGCAGGGCGACGTTCTCCTCGGCCGTCAACTCCGGTACCAGCTGGCCGAACTGGAAGACGAAGCCGAACCTGTCGCGGCGCAGGGCGCTGCGCTGGGCCTCGCTCATGCGGTCCAGGCGCTGCCCCTCGAACAGCACCTCGCCCGCGTCGGGCACCAGGATGCCTGCCAGGCAGTGCAGTAACGTCGACTTGCCCGAGCCGCTGGGGCCCATGATGGCGAGCACCTCGCCGGCCTGGACGGACAGGCTGGCCCCGCGCAGGGCGGGCGTCTCGCCGAAGGCGAGGGCGAGGTCGCGGGCCTCGATGACGGGGGTCATCCGCGCACCTCCGCGGCGAGGGCGTCGAGCCGGGCGGCGGTCAGGTCGATCCAGCGCAGGTCGGCCTCCAGGTGGAACAGGCCGTGGTCGGCGAGCAGGGCGTCCACCAGGGCGCCGTTGCGGCGCAGTTCGGTGAGCTCGCGCATCCGGCGCAGGTGGGCGGCCCGCTGGGTGTCCAGGTACAGCTCGGCGTCGCGGCCGAGCAGCAGGGCCAGCACCACCTTGGTGAACAGCACGGACTGCAGGGTGGGTTCGGGGGCGACGGGCTCCTGGAGCCAGGTCTCGAACTCGGTCGCCCCGGTTTCGGTGATGACGTAGCGCTTGCGCTCGGGCCCGTCGCCGGGCTCGGCCTCGCCGGCCATCACCTTGCCGTCGCGGGCCAGTCGGCCGAGGGTCGCGTAGACCTGGCCGTACGGGAGGGGCTTGCCCCGGCCGAAGAAGGAGTCGTAGTCGCGCTTGAGGTCGTAGCCGTGACTCGGCTCCCGCTCCAGCAGCCCGAGGAGGGTCAAAGGAACACTCATGCGGAGGACCATACACCAGGGATATACATCGAGTGTATACCTGGCGAGAACAAGCCTCTGACCTGGTGGAACGTCAACTCGTCGACAGGGGCGGGCAGGAGGCGGCCGCACGACCACCCCCTGCTCCGCACCGCGGCCCGGCACCCCCACGGTCACCGGCCCGGGGCCGCGCCCAGGCACGGGGGGCGCGGCCGGACTCCAGCCTGCCGGGGCCGCCGACTGCTGCCGAGGGCCGAACGTCCCGGGTGGACAGGGCCGAGCAGCACCACAGGTGCATCACACTCTTGTGCGAGAGAGGCGGTCGGGTGGAGATTGGGTGATGAAACCCCCTGCGCACCCGCGTCCCTGAGGAGGCCTCAGCGTGCCCAGCACACCCCGCCCGGCCCGGCCCGCGTCGCGCCCGCGGCGAACCGGACGTCAGCTGCGGCGGGCCCTCGGCGCCCGGCACGAACCGTTGGCGCGCCCCCTCGACCGGTCCCGCGCCCGCGCCTGGCTGCTCACCGTGGTCGGCGGGCTGCTGGCCGCCGCCCTCTCCGTCGGCGGCGCGCTGCTGCTCTTCCGCGCCACCGCGCCACAGGCCGACACCGACCGGGCCCGGGTGCACCGGATCAACGCCGTGGTGACCGCCGGGAACTCCGGAAACACCCGTGACGCGGCCTCCACCAGCCGGTTCTCCGGCGGCTACGGCGACCGGGTCGAGGTCGAGGCCTCCTGGACCTACCCCGGCACCACCCCGCACACCGGCGCCGTCGAGGCCCCCGGCTCGTCCGTCAGCGGCTCCGTCGTCCCTCTCTGGGTCGACCCCGACGGCAACGCCACCGCTCCCCCGCTCGACCCCGCCGCCCTCGCCGTCTCCGCGGCCTGTACCGGGGCCGGCGCCCTCCTCGTCCTGTCCGCCCTGCTCACCCTCGGGCTGCGACTTCGGCTCAGGGCGCTCGACCGCCGGGCCGAAGCCGGCTGGACCGCCGACTGGGCCCGGCTGGAGCCGCTCTGGAGCGGCCGCGCCGGGCACCGCCGGGAGGAGTGAACCCGCCTCGGTCGATCCCCCGCCGGCTGCTCAGCGGCGCGCCGTCCAGGCCGGGGCCGGGACGGCCCTCGCGGCGAGGTGGGTGAGGACGCCCACCGCGACCAGCAGCGCGAGGGCCAGCGCCAGCGCGACCGGGACGGCGGCGTGGAGGACCAGCAGGGCGCCGAGCAGCGCACCGGCGAACATCCAGACCGCCGAGGCGAACCGGCGCGGGCCGGTGCGGTCCGCGGCGAGGGCGGTGATGGTCATGGTGAGCACGGTGGTGGTGAGGTCGGGGACCTTGAGCGAGCGGACCACCGCGTTCTGGCCGCCCATGGCGAGGGCGAGCAGGCCGATCAGCGCGTAGCGGGCGGGCTCGGTGCCGTGGCCGAGCCCCGCCGCCAGCGCGGTGCTCACGGCGACCAGCACCGCCTGGGCGGCGACGGCGGCGGTCAGCAGTCGGCCCCGGTGGCCGGGCAGCCGCCGGGCCAGGTGCCCACCGGCCAGCGCGCCGAGCAGGAAGGCGGCCAGGGCGGCCAGCGAGGCGGGGGCGGACAGGCCGGGGGCGCCGGCCAGGGCGAAGCCGAGGAAGACCACGTTGCCGGTCATGTTGGCGACGAAGACGTGTCCGAGTGCCAGGTAGCTGACCGCGTCCACCACCCCGGTGACCAGGGTCAGCACCAGCAGCATCGGCACCAGCGGCCCGTGCTCGGGGTCGGCTCTCAGCATCGGACGGCTCCCGGAAGGTACGCGTGACGGTCCTTCCGTTCTACTACCTCGGCGGGCTCAGGCGAGTGCCGTACTGCTCGGGTCGTCCGACTCGTCGTCCAGGTGCCAGTGCAGGTCCCGGACGCCCGGCTCCAGCGAGAGCCGGGAGACGACCTGCTCCAGCGCGGGGGCGACCTGGCCGCTGATCGCCACGGTGGCCCGCAGGTTGGTGGCGTCGCCCTGCTCGGTGCGCCGGGCGCGCAGGCCGGTGGGAGCGAGGCCGGAGGCGGTCAGGGCCTGCAGCAGCAGGGCGCGGATGTGGGTCTCGGACTTGCGGTCGCACTCCAGGTGGACGGTGGCCCGGGAGGTGGAGTCCGGGTCGCTGCCGGACTGCGGGGCCCGGTCGAGCAGCCGGCCGGCCGGACGCAGCACCAGGTGCACGGCGAGCACCGCCAGCGTGCCGAGGGCGGCCAGCTCCAGCTTTCCGGAGGCGGCCAGCACCCCGACGGCGGCCGAACACCACAGCGTGGCGGCGGTGTTGAGGCCGCGCACGCCGGCGCCGTCGCGCAGGATCACGCCACCGCCGAGGAAGCCGATGCCGGAGACGACGTAGGAGGCGACCCGGGTGGGGCTGCCGGTGTCGCCGACGGCCTCGCTGTACAGGACGAACAGGGTGGCGCCGGCGGCGACCAGCGCGTTGGTGCGCAGGCCGGCCATCCGGGCCCGCCACTGGCGCTCGATGCCGATCAGCGCGCCGCAGGCGACGCCGGTGGCGAGCCGGACCAGGAACTCGACGGTGGTCAGGGTGTGCACGGCGGCACCTCCTCCAGAGGATCCACGGGGAAGACGGGCAGGGGAATCACGGGCAAAAGGAACGGACGGGTGGCGGGCCGCTGCCCGCCACCCGTCCGTACGGGTTCCGCTCGGCGGCTCAGTGGTTCAGCGCGGTCTGGACGACCTTGATGATGACCATGATCATCGCGATCAGCAGGTAGGCGCGCAGGGCACCCATGCCGACCTTGCGGGCGGTGGACATGACCGGCTGGCCCAGGGTCTCCAGCGGGGGCATCCGCCAGTTCTCCCGGCCGGTGCGGTCGATCGGGTCCTCCTTGGTGCCGGTGCGGCCGGCGGTGAAGAAGTACCCGGCGACCAGCACGCCCGCCACGCCGCACCCGGCCATGATCCAGAGGATCGCGCCCGAGCTGATGTCCGGCCAGACCACCGAGGCGGTGAGGATCAGCGAGAGCATCACCAGCACGCCGACCACCGTCGAGGTGAAGGCGTTGGTCCTGGGCCCGTTGGCCCAGGGGCCGAGCACGGCCTTGTCGTTGCAGAGCAGCAGCAGGAAGACGGTGGCGGAGGGCAGCAGCACCCCGGCCAGCACCTGGACGAACTGGGTGATCAGGCCCTGGGTGTAGCCGTTGGACAGCAGGGTGATCGTCGCGGCGACCGCGACCAGGCCGGCGTAGACGGCGTAGAAGCCCTTGGCGCCCTTGACCCCGCGGTGCAGGGAGTGCTTGATGCCGAAGACGTCGCCGATCGCGTAGGCGGTGGAGAGCGAGACGGCGAAGGCGCCGATGATCGAGGCGTCCAGCAGCGCGATGGCGAACAGCACGCCCGCCAGGTGGCCGGCCTTGTCCTCGATGCCCTTGGCCACGGCCGCGGTGTCGGAGAACTGGCCGAAGCCGTCGGTGCCGGCGAAGGCCGCCGCCGTGAGGCCGATCAGCGCGGCCGCACCGATGATCACGATCGCGATGCCGATCCACAGGTCGACCTTCTCGTACTTCATGAAACGCGGGGTGATCCGCTTGTCGATGACGTACGACTGCTGGAAGAACAGCTGCCAGGGGGCGACGGTGGTGCCCACGATCGAGATGATGACCATCATGACGGCCGCGAGCTGGCCGGCGCCGCCGGGCATCTGCGGCGTCACGAAGTCGTGGGCCATCTGCGAGGTCTTGGGGTGGACCATGAAGTAGATCGGCACCAGCAGCAGCGAGCCGACGCACAGCGTGATGGCGACCCGCTCGAAGCGCTGGAAGGAGCCGGTGAAGGCCGAGGCGATGATGATCGCCGCCGCCAGGACCACGGAGAGGACCTTGGGCAGGCCCAGGTACCCGGCCGCCATGGTGACGCCGATGAACTCGGTGACCAGGGTGAGGGCGTTGAGCAGGAACAGGTCGATGACGCTGAACGCGCCCCAGAACTTGCCGAACCGCTCCAGGATCAGCCGGGCGTGGCCGACGCCGGTGACGGCGCCCAGCCGCAGCACCATCTCCTGGTTGACGTACAGCACGGGCACCAGCAGGAGCAGGGTCCACAGCAGCTGGGTGCCGTAGTTCTGGCCGGCCTGGCCGTAGGTGGAGAAGGCGCCGGCGTCGTTGTCGCCGACCATCACGATCAGGCCGGGGCCGACGATCGCCAGCAGGGTCTTGAGCCGGGCGGAGAGTCCGCTGCGGGGGGCGGTGTCGTCGAGCCGGATGGTGCCGAGCGCACCCTTGATGTCGCCGACGTGGGCGTCGTCCAGGACGGCGGACTTGGCGGCGGCGGGAGCGGCGGGGGCGGTGGGGACCGTCTGAACCTTCGGGTCCAGCATCACGTTGGTCATGGCGGGGGCCTCCCTCCCCCTACCTTGAGGGGGCGTCAGGGGGCACGCAGCGGCAATCCTCCCCACGGGCGCACGGCATCCACGCCGTACGGCGACGCTGAGCGGCGGCGGCCGTGCGGGCATGAGGATGCTGACGGTGCGTCAGGCGGCGTGCGTCGAGGCATGGTCGAGCGCAGGACGAATCGCCGGGTGAACGCGCAGGGAAGGTTGTTACCGCGTGCCGGAGGTGTGCGAGAGCATGCGGAGGTAGGGGCTACTGTGGCCCGGACTATCGCAGTCCATGTCTCTCGCCTCCTCCCGGTCGGGAGCGCACCGTCTGTGCGCCGCATCACGACACGGCAAGGAGCACACCGGCCATCGAGGACCGGTACACCCCAACTCGTCAGAGCTTTGGCACTCCACGGCGTGTCCAGCCGGATCGGCCGGAAGCCACTTGGGGTCAACCCTTAACTCGGGAAGACCTGTCCTGAACCTGGGCGTCTCTCGACGTCGTCGGGTCAGTGGCCTGTGTCCGTGAAGACGCCTCACCGAACGAGGTGCCTTTTCAAACCTCCCAAAGCATAGACCCGGCGCGCCGGGCCCGTGTCACCTTTTCGGCTGATCTTCGACAGCTTTGTAGAACCTTGACCAAAACCGTGACGCCTTGTGCACCCTTCCCCGGCATATATAGTTCACCGACATATGCAGCTGAACAGCTCACGAGGGGGAAGCATGTCCCACATCGATCCGAGCCGACCCGCGCCCGTCCTGCAGTTGGCCGGGGTCTCCCGGGTGCACGGCCGCGGCGCCGCCGAGGTGCACGCCCTGCGCGAGGTCGACCTGACCGTCCACGCCGGCGAGTTCGTCGCCGTGATGGGGCTCTCCGGCTCCGGCAAGTCGACCCTGCTCACCCTGGCCGGCGGACTGGACCTGCCCAGCGGCGGCGAGGTGCTGGTCGAGGGCGTGACCCTCGGCGGCCTCAGCCGGGGCAGGCTCGCCGACCTGCGGCGGCGCTCCGTCGGCTACGTCTTCCAGGACTACAACCTGATCCCGGCGCTCACCGCCGCCGAGAACATCTCGCTGCCGCGCGAACTCGACGGCGTCTCCGGCCGCGCCGCCCGCCGGGAGGCCCTCGCCGCCCTGGAGGAGCTCGGCATCCCCGAACTCGCCGACCGCTTCCCCGACGACATGTCCGGCGGCCAGCAGCAGCGCGTCGCCATCGCCCGCGCCCTGATCGGCGAGCGCCGCCTCGTCCTCGCCGACGAGCCCACCGGCGCCCTCGACTCCGCCACCGGCGAAGCCGTGCTCGCCGTGCTCCGCGCCCGCTGCGACGCCGGCGCCGCCGCCATGATGGTCACCCACGAGGCCGCGCACGCCAGTTGGGCCGACCGGGTGGTCCACCTGCGGGACGGCGCGGTCGCCTCGGAGAGCGCCGGACGCCGCTCCGCCGGCTGCCAGGCCGCCGTCCACCGCTCCAACTCCCTGGGTGAGGTGGCCCGGTGAGGTTCGGAGCATGGAAGGTCGCGCTGCGGATGGCCCGACGCGACGCCCTGCGGGCCAAGGGGCGCAGCGCCCTGATCCTGGCCATGATCGCGCTGCCCGTGCTCGGCGTCACCGGCGCCGACGTGGTCCACCGCAGCACGCAACTGACCCCCGCCGAACGGGTCGAGCGGGTGGTGGGCGGCGCGGACGCGCTGGTCACCGCGCTCAGCCCGGGCCAGGCCGTCGAACAGGCCCCGGTCGCCGAGGACGGCGCCTTCGCCGTCCGGGCCCGCCCCGGGCAGCAGCCCACGCCCGAGCAGCTCAAGGGCGCGAGCACCGACCCGACCGTCCTGGTCGGCTCGCTGCTGCCGCCCGGCAGCGCGCTCACCCCCGTCCGGACCGGTCCGGAGACCGGCGCCACCTCGCCCGAGGGCCTGGTCCGCACCCTCACCACCGAGGCCGAACTGGGCGACCCGGTCTGGCGCGGCCGGATGGACCTGGTCGAGGGCCGCGCGCCCGGCGCGCCGCACGAGATCGCCGTCACCCAGGCCTTCCTGGACCACTCCGGGCTCCGGCTCGGCAGCGACACCACCGTCCAGGGGCTGGAACGGACCACCTTCCGCATCACCGGACTGGTGGAGCACCCGGACGACCTCAAGCGGGTCGAACTCGTCGCCCGGCCGGGCGAGTTGCTCGACCAGCTGGCCGCCGCGGCGGAGCCCGGACAGCCCGCCCCCGAGCCGGGCCGCAACGGCCACAGCTCCTGGCTGGTGCACCTCCCGGGCGGGGCCGCCCTCGACTGGGCCGCGGTCCAGTCGTTCAACGCCCACGGCTACACCCTCACCGCGCGCGCCGTCGCGCTCGACCCGCCGCCCTCCGGCGCCGTCCCCTACTACCGGGACTCGGCCGTCTACCGCGACCCCGCCGGCGGCAACACCACCAAGGTCGTCGTCGCCACCGTCACCGGCATGGCGCTGCTGGAGGTCGCCCTGCTCGCCGGGCCCGCCTTCGCGGTCGGCGCCCGCCGCTCCCGCCGCCAGCTCGCCCTGCTCGGCGCCGCGGGCGGCCGGCGCACCCACATCGGCGCGGTCGTGCTCGGCGGCGGCCTGGTGCTCGGCCTGGCCGGTGCCGCGCTCGGCGTGGCGGTCGGCACCGGCCTGGTCGCCGCCCTGCGACCGGTGATCGAGGAGGTCGGCGGCGCCCGCTTCGGCCACTTCGCCCTCTCCCCGCTGGACCTGCCCGCGATCGCCGGCATCGGCCTGCTCACCGCGCTGCTCGCGGCCGCCCTGCCGGCCTGGCAGGCCGCCCGGCGCAGCGTCACCGCCGGCCTCACCGGGCGGGACTCCGTCCGGGCGCCCAACCGCCTGGTCACCGTGGGCGGCGTGGTGCTGCTCCTCGGCGGCGGCGTGCTCGCGATGTACGGCGCGGGCGCCGTCCAGCGCGGCCTGCCCGTGGTCAGCACCTACGACGCCCGCACCCTCACCGTGCTGGGCGGCTCCGTCACCGCCGAACTCGGCCTGCTCGCCTGCACCCCCGTCCTGATCGCCCTGTTCGGCCGGTTCGCCGGACGGCTGCCGCTCGGCCCCCGGCTGGCGCTCCGGGACTCCGCCCGCAACCGCTCGCGCACCGCACCGGCCGTCGCCGCGGTGATGGCCGCCGTCGCCGGAGCCGTCGCCATCGGGGTGTACAGCACCAGCACCGACGCCGAGAGCCGGCGCGACTACCGGCCGGAGGCCCCGTACGGCGCCGTCCAGCTGATCACCCACAGCGACGGGCCGCAGAGCGCCCAGCTGCCGGCCGAGGTGGAGAAGCAGCTCGCCGGACTCGGCCCGCGCGCCGAACTCGGCCAGGCCGTCTACAAGTTCTGCGACAACTGCGCCAGCACCGTCACCCTCAAGGGCGCGGTGGAGCTGCGCCGGCTCGAGGGGAACCCGCACCTCGCCACCGGCGACGCCACCGTGCTGCACAACCTGTTCGACGTCCGCGACCCGGCGGCCGAGCAGGCGCTGGCCGCCGGGAGGCTGCTGGTCTTCGACCGGTCGCTGATCGGCGCCGACGGCAAGGCCGTCATGCTGCTGCGCGGGGGTGGCGGCGCCCCGCTGCAGCCCGGGCAGATTCCCAAGCCCGACCTCCAGGAAGTCCCGGTGGACGCGGTGCTGGTCGACAACCCGGACGCCGCCCGCTACGCCCAGGGCCTGATGCCGACCACGGCGCTGGCCAAGCTCGGCCTCACCTCGGCGCCCCAGGGCGCGGTCTGGCGCCCGGCCACCCCGCCCGACCGCAAGGCCCAGCAGCGGGCCGCGGCCGCCGCCGCCCGGCTGGACCACTACGCCGAGCTGACCGTCGAGCGCGGCTACCAGTCGAAGGGTGACGCCCTCACCCTGGCGCTCAGCGGCTTCGCCGGGCTGGTCGTGCTCGGCGCCGCCGGGATCGCCACCGGCCTCGCGGCCGCCGACTCCCGGCAGGACCAGGCCACCCTGGCCGCCGTCGGCGCCCCGCCGCGGATCCGCCGGACCATGGCGGGCCTCCAGTGCGCGCTGATCGCCCTGCTCGGGGCGCTGCTCGGGGCGGCGAACGGCTTCGTCCCGGCGGTGGGACTGCTGAAGTCCCGGGCCGGCGGGTTCGGTTCGAAGCCGATGCTGCTCGCCGCGCCCTGGGGGGAGCTGCTGTTGGTGGTGCTGGTGCTGCCGGTGGTGGCCGGACTGCTCGCGGCGCTGTTCACCCGCTCCACGGTGCCGCTGGGACGGCGGCTGTCCTGAGCAGCCGTTCGGACTCCGTGGGCGCCCGTCCCTTCGACCAGGGGCGGGCGCCCGGCGCGTTCCGTACGCTCGCCGTACGATGGGCCGCGTTCCAGCGGGCGAAGAGCGCCGGCGGCCGGTGCGGCGAGGGAGACGAGGGCGGTGCTACGGGGTTTCGGCGATCTCGAGGCCGAGATCATGGACCGGTTGTGGTCCTGGGGCCGTCCGGCCACGGTGCGCGAGGTGGTCGACGACCTCCAGCAGCAGCGGGCAGTCGCGTACACCACCGTGACCACGGTCGCCGACATCCTGCACACCAAGGGCTGGCTGCGCCGGGACAAGGTCGGCCGCGCCTGGGTGTACGAGCCGACCTGCACCCGGGAGGCGTACACCGCCCAGCTGATGCACCAGGCTCTGGAGACCACCACGGACCGGGCCGGCGCGCTGCTCCACTTCGTCGACCGGATCAGCGGGGACGAGGCCTCCGCGCTGCTGGCCGCCCTCGAACAGGTGAAGACCCGGGACGCCGAGTGACGCTCGCCCTGCTCGGCCTCTACCTGGCCGCGACCGGCGTAGTACTGCCCCGCCGGCTGGTCGGCTCGGCGCGGCTCCAAGCCCGGCTCCAGGCCCGTCCCGCCCTCGGCGCCGCGCTGTGGCTGGCACTGATGGCCTCCTTCACCGTCGCCCTGGTGCTCGCGGCGCACCACGCGCTCGAACCCGCCGCGCACGAGCCGGCCGGGCTGATCGGCCTGTTCCCGCACCTCGAACCGACCGGGCCGCTGCTGCCGCACACCCACGACTGGTGGCTGCTCGCCGCCGTCGGGGCGGTACTCACCGGGCTGCTGGCCACCGTCGGCGCCCGGGCCGGGCGGGCCCGGCGGCGGCACCGGGCGGTGCTGGACGTGGTCGCCGTACGGGACCGGCGCTGGGGCGCCCTGGTGCTGGAGCACGCCCACCCGACGGTCTACTGCCTGCCCGGCCGGCGCTCCCGGATCGTGCTGTCGCGCGGGGCGCTGCGACTGCTGGACGAACGGCAGTTGGCCGCGGCCGTCGCCCACGAGCACGGCCACATCCGCGGCCGCCACCACCTGTTCCGGCTGCCCGCCGACACCTTCGCCCTGCTGCTGGGACCGCTGCCGCTGGCCCGGCTGGGGCGCTCGGAGGTGGCCCTGCTGCTGGAGATGGCGGCGGACGACGCGGCGCTGGCGGAGGTGTCCCGGGGCGAACTGGCCTCCGCGCTCTGCGCGTTGGCGACCTCGGGGGCGGCCTCGGGGGCGACTCCCGGTGGTTCGCTGGGAGTCGCCTCCACCGGGGTGCTGGCCCGGGTCCGCCGCCTGGCCCGGCCGGGCGGCGGAAGGCGGCGCCAACTGGCCTGGCGGCTCGGGGTGTTGACGCTGCCGGCGCTGCCGTACCTACTGGCCTGCGCACCGCACCCGTAGCACCGTCGGCGCCCGCCGCGGCTACGGGTGCTGCCGGCGTTGCGGGCCTTGCCGGCGCTACGGGCGGACGGCACCCATGTAGGGCATCGCGGAGATCGGCAGGACCTCCACGTTCTTGCCGGTGCGCGGCGCGTGGATCATCTTGCCGTCGCCGATGTAGATCCCGACGTGGTGGATGTCCTCGTAGAAGAAGACCAGGTCACCGGGCTGGAGGTCGGCGCGGGCGACCCGCGGGCCGTCGTTCCACTGGTCCTGGGACATCCGGGAGAGCTTGACGTCGGCCGCGCGGTAGGCGGCGCCGGTGAGGCCCGAGCAGTCGAAGCTGTTGGGGCCGGTGGCGCTCCACTGGTAGGGCTTGCCGAGCTGGGCGTAGGCGAACTGGACGATCGCCGCGGCCCGGCCGCCGGCCGCCGGCGGGGCCGGGGTGTTCAGGTCCGGGCGAGCCGCGGAGCGGGAGGCGCGGTCGGCGGCGGCCGCCTGCTGGGCCTCGGCCTTGGCCTTCTCGGCGGCCTGCTGGGCGTTGACCCTGGCCCGGTCCTCGGCGCTCAGCTTGTTGAGCGTCGCCTGGGCCTGGGCGAGCTTGGTCTGGATCTGCTGCTTCCTGGCCGCCAGTTCGGTGCCCACCGAGTCCAGCTGGGCGAGTGTGGCGGTGGCCTCGGCGCGGTCCTGGTCGAGCCTGCGCTGCTCGGTCTGCGCCTGCTTGAGCAGGGCGGTCTGGGTGTCGGCGACCTGGTTCTGCGCCGAGGCGCGCTCCAGGTAGCCGGCCGGGTCGGAGTCGAGCATCAGCTGGACGGACGGATCGATGCCGCCGTTGCGGTACTGGTCGGCGGCGACGGCGCCGAGCCGGGTGCGCAGCTCGTTCATCGCGTCCTGACCGCGGGCGACCTTCTCCTGGATCCGGTTGGCTTCGGTCTGCAGCTTCTGCTGCTTGTCCTTGAAGCCGTTGTACTGCTCGATGGACTGCTCGGCCTCCTCGTTGAGCTTGTCCACCTGCTCCTTGACGGAGGCCAGACTCGGGGCCGGCTCGGCGTGGGCGGTTCCGGCGGCGAGCACCGCACCGCCGGCCATCGCCGTGGTGAGGACCGCCATGCGGGCCCGGCTCGGGGGGCTGGGCTTGCGGCGCTTTCCCATCGCGATGAGCACTCCTTCGGGGGACGGGTGGGGACGTGCGGTGACGGGCTGGGGCTTGCGGGGACGTACCGGGGGGCTTGCGGGGGCCTGCGGTGACACTGGAGGAACGGAGGGGAGACGTCCGTACGTTCATCCGAGGCGTCCGAAGGCGCGTACGACGGTGCCCGGGAGCACGCATGCCGCGTCCCGGGACGGCGAAGGACGGGCGGGGCCGTACGGGGGATGCCGCCCCCGCCCGCCTTCTTCGAAGTAACTTAATAGATGAGGGGCGGGGTTCCGCAATCCCCCTGTTCGGGGCACTCCCACCCCTTCTGCATCCCCCTCGTGGCACTCCCCGCCGGGCGGAGTGCTGACCCCGGACCGGACGTGCGCCAAAATCGAGAACAAGGTCACACGCGACGCCCCTCCTTCCGCTCCGTTGACGGGCGCTAACCTGCGGACATGAAGGTCCCGCCCGAAAGGCTCCCCCTCGCCGCCGAGTTCCCGGCCGCGCACCGAGAGCAGTGGCAGCAGCTCGTCGAGGGCGTGCTGCGCAAGTCCGGCGCCCAGCCCGAGGACGGCGCCGCCGCCGAGCAGGCGCTCACCACCGCGCTCCCGGACGGGCTCCGCGCCCGCCCGCTGTACACCGCCGAGGACACCTCGGTCGAGGCCGGCTACCCCGGCTTCCCGCCGTTCATCCGCGGCGGCCGGCCGCAGGGCTCCGCCGTCGCCGGGTGGGACGTACGCCAGCGCCACGCCGACCCGGACCGGCGGCGCACCAACGAGGCCGTGCTGGCCGACCTGGAGCACGGTGTCGGCTCGCTCTGGCTGGAGCTAGGCGACGCGGGCCTGCCGGTCGCCGCCCTGCCCGAGGCGCTCACCGGCGTCTACCTGGACCTGGCCGCCGTGGCACTCGACGCCGGGCCCGAATTCACCGCCGCCGCCGAGCAGCTGTTCAAGCTCTACGAGGAGCGTGAAGTCTCCCCCGGCTCCGCCGCCGGCAACCTCGGCGCCGACCCGCTCGGCCTCCAGGCCCGCACCGGCTCCGCCGACCGTACCGAGGCCCTGCTCGCCGAGGCCACCGCGCTGGCCGCCCGCTGCGCCGCCGGGTACCCGCAGCTGCGCGCCCTCACCGTGGACGCCCTGCCGTACCACGAGGCCGGCGCCTCCCCCGCCCAGGAGCTGGGCTGCGCGCTCGCCACCGGCGTCGCCTATCTGCGCGCGCTGACCGCTACCGGCCTCTCGGTGGACGCCGCGCTCGGCCAGCTGGAGTTCCGCTACGCCGCGGACGCCGACCAGTTCCTCACCATCGCCAAGTTCCGCGCCGCACGCCGCCTCTGGGCCCGCGTCGCCGAGGTCTCCGGCGCCGGTGACGAATCCTCGGCACAGCGCCAGCACGCCGTCACCTCCCGGGTGATGATGACCGCCCGCGACCCGTGGGTGAACATGCTGCGCACCACCGTCGCCTGCCTGGCCGCCGGAGTCGGCGGCGCCGACGCCGTCACCGTGCTGCCCTTCGACAGCGCGCTCGGCCTCCCCGACGCCTTCGCCCGCCGGATCGCCCGCAACACCCAGTCGATCCTGCTGGAGGAGTCCCACCTGGCCCGGGTGATCGACCCGGCCGGCGGCTCCTGGTACGTCGAGCAGCTCGGTGAGGAGCTGGCGCAGGCCGCCTGGGCCTGGTTCCAGGAGATCGAGCGGGCCGGCGGCCAGCAGGCGGCCCTGGAGTCCGGTCTGGTCGGCGAGCGGATCGCCGCGACCTGGGCGGAGCGCTCCACCAAGCTCGCCAAGCGGCGCGAACCCGTCACCGGCGTCAGCGAGTTCCCGAACCTTGACGAGCAGCCGCTGGTCCGCGAACCGGCCCCGGCCGGGCCCACCGGCGGGCTCCCGCAGGTGCGCCGCGCCGAGGCGTACGAGGCGCTGCGGGACCGCTCGGACGCGCACCTCGCAGCGACCGGCGCCCGTCCGGCGCTGTTCCTGGCCTCGATCGGCACCGCCGCCGCGCACACCGCGCGCACCACCTTCGCGGCCAACCTGTTCCAGGCGGGCGGCATCGCGACCTCCTCGCTCGCGTCGGTGGACCCGGCCGCGTTCGCCTCGGCGTTCCGGGACTCCGGTGCGAGCGTCGCCTGCCTGTGCTCCAGTGACGCCCTGTACGGCGAGCACGCCTCGTCCGTCGCCCAGGCCCTCAAGGACGCCGGCGCCCAGCGGGTGCTGCTGGCCGGCCGCCCGGCCGAAGTACCTGCCGGAGTGGACGAGTTCATCTACGCGGGCGGGGACGCGGTCGCCGTCCTGACCTCCCTGCTGGACCTCATTGGAGTGGCGCGATGATCCCCGACTTCACCGGAATCGGGCTGAACGGCGACAGCGCCCGCCCTGACACCACCGACGCCCAGAGCGTCACCGACGCCCAGTGGCAGGCCGCCTGGCGCCGGTCCACCGGCAAGGACGCCGACGAGCTGGTCTGGGACACCCCCGAGGGCATCGGCGTCAAGCCGCTGTACACCGCGGCCGACCTCGAAGGCCTGGACTTCCTGGAGACGTACCCCGGCATCGCCCCGTACCTGCGCGGGCCGTACCCGACCATGTACGTCAACCAGCCGTGGACCGTCCGCCAGTACGCGGGCTTCTCCACCGCCGAGGAGTCCAACGCCTTCTACCGCCGCAACCTCGCGGCCGGCCAGAAGGGCCTCTCCGTCGCCTTCGACCTGCCGACCCACCGCGGCTACGACAGCGACCACCCGCGCGTCACCGGCGACGTCGGCATGGCGGGCGTCGCCATCGACTCGATCTACGACATGCGCCAGCTGTTCGACGGCATCCCGCTGGACAGGATGTCGGTGTCGATGACCATGAACGGCGCCGTGCTGCCCGTGCTCGCGCTGTACATCGTCGCGGCCGAGGAGCAGGGGGTGCCGCCGGAGAAGCTGGCGGGGACCATCCAGAACGACATCCTCAAGGAGTTCATGGTCCGCAACACCTACATCTACCCGCCGCAGCCGTCGATGCGGATCATCTCGGACATCTTCGCGTACACCTCGCAGAAGATGCCCCGGTACAACTCGATCTCCATCTCCGGCTACCACATCCAGGAGGCCGGGGCCACCGCCGACCTGGAACTCGCCTACACCCTGGCCGACGGCGTCGAGTACCTGCGCGCGGGCCTGGACGTGGGGCTGGACGTGGACGCCTTCGCGCCGCGGCTGTCGTTCTTCTGGGCGATCGGCATGAACTTCTTCATGGAGGTCGCCAAGCTGCGCGCGGCCCGGCTGCTGTGGGCCAAGCTGGTCAAGCAGTTCGACCCGAAGAACCCCAAGTCCCTTTCGCTGCGCACCCATTCGCAGACCTCCGGCTGGTCGCTGACCGCCCAGGACGTGTTCAACAACGTGACGCGTACGTGCGTCGAGGCGATGGCCGCCACCCAGGGCCACACCCAGTCGCTGCACACCAACGCCCTCGACGAGGCGCTGGCGCTGCCGACCGACTTCTCCGCCCGGATCGCCCGCAACACCCAGCTGCTGCTCCAGCAGGAGTCCGGCACCTGCCGGGTCATCGACCCGTGGGGCGGCTCCGCGTACGTCGAGAAGCTCACCAACGACCTCGCCACCCGCGCCTGGCAGCACATCCAGGAGGTCGAGGCGGCCGGCGGCATGGCCAAGGCCATCGACGCCGGCATCCCCAAGATGCGCGTCGAGGAAGCCGCCGCCCGCACCCAGGCGCGCATCGACTCCGGCCGCCAGCCGGTGATCGGCGTCAACAAGTACCGGGTCGAGAACGACGAGCAGATCGACGTCCTCAAGGTCGACAACTCGGCCGTGCGGGCCCGGCAGATCGAGAAGCTGCGCCGGCTGCGCGAGGAGCGCGACGAGGCCGTCTGCCAGGACGCCCTGCGCGCGCTCACCGCCGCCGCCGAGGCCGGCCCCCAGCGCGGCGGCTCGCTCGACGGCAACCTGCTCCACCTGGCCGTCAACGCCGCCCGCGCCAAGGCCACCGTCGGCGAGATCTCCGACGCCCTGGAGAAGGTGTACGGCCGCCACTCCGGCCAGATCCGTACCATCTCCGGTGTGTACCGAGACGAAGCGGGCCCGTCGGCCTCCCTCCAGCGCACCCGCGACCTGGTCGAGCGGTTCGAGCAGGCCGAAGGCCGTCGGCCGCGCATCCTGGTCGCCAAGATGGGCCAGGACGGCCACGACCGCGGCCAGAAGGTGATCGCCACCGCCTTCGCCGACCTCGGCTTCACCGTCGACGTCGGCCCGCTGTTCCAGACCCCGGCCGAGGTCGCCCGCCAGGCCGTCGAGGCGGACGTCCACATCGTCGGCGTCTCGTCGCTGGCCGCCGGGCACCTGACGCTGGTGCCCGCGCTGCGCGCCGAACTCGCCGCGGCGGGCCGGGAGGACATCACCATCGTGGTCGGCGGCGTCATCCCGCCGCAGGACTTCGAAGCCCTGTACGAGGCCGGCGCGGCAGCCGTGTTCGGCCCGGGCACGGTCATCCCGGACGCGGCCTTCGACCTGCTGACGGCCCTGGCGGCCGAGCTCGGCCACGAGCTGTGACGGCCTGATCGCCATGCCTCCGCGGACGATCGACCTCGACAGCTACGTGACGGGAGTACTGGACGGCTCGCGCGCCTGGATCGCGCGCGCCGTCACCCTCGTCGAGTCCACCCGGCCCGACCATCGCGTGCTCGCCCAGCAGCTGCTCCGACGGCTGCTCCCGCACGCGGGCGGCGCGGTCCGGGTGGGCATCACCGGCGTACCCGGCGTCGGCAAGTCGACCTTCATCGACTCCTTCGGCACCATGCTCACCGGGCAGGGCCACCGGGTCGCCGTACTCGCCGTCGACCCGACCTCCACCCGGACCGGCGGCTCCATCCTGGGCGACAAGACCCGGATGGAGCGGCTGGCCGTCGACCCGGCGGCGTTCGTACGCCCCTCGCCGACCTCCGGGACGCTCGGCGGGGTCGCCAAGGCCACCCGGGAATCCATGGTGGTCATGGAGGCCGCCGGGTACGACGTCGTCCTCATCGAGACGGTGGGGGTGGGCCAGTCGGAGACGACGGTCGCGGGGATGGTCGACACCTTCCTGCTGCTCAGCCTCGCCCGCACCGGAGACCAGCTCCAGGGCATCAAGAAGGGCGTGCTGGAGCTCGCCGACGTCATCGCCGTCAACAAGGCGGACGGCCCGCACGAGCGGGACGCTCGCGCGGCGGCGCGTGAACTCGCGGGCGCGCTGAGGCTGTTGCAGCCGCCGGACGCGGCGTGGACACCGCCGGTGCTCACCTGCAGCGGGCTCGACGGGGCCGGACTCGACGTGCTGTGGGAACGGCTCCAGCAGCACCGCAAAGTGCTCGACGCGACGGGCGCGCTGGCGGCGAAGCGGCGGGAACAGCAGGTCGAGTGGACGTGGTCGATGGTCCATGACCAGCTGTACGCCCGGCTGCACGAACACCCGGAGGTGCGGAGGATCGCCCCCGAGCTGGAGGAGCAGGTACGGGCCGGTACGCTGCCGGCGGGGCTGGCCGCACAGCGGATCCTGGACAGCTTCTTCGGCAATTCCTGAGGGAGGCACGGGCGTTGGCCACCATCGTCGAGGACGTTCAGATCGACGCCGACGCGGAGTCGGTGTGGGACGCCGTACGGGACGTGGGCGCCGTGCACCGGCGCCTCATCCCCGGCTACGTCCTCGACGCCCGGGTGGAGGGAGACGTCCGCTACCTGACCATGCCGGGCGGGTCCGTGATCCGCGAGCTGATCGTCAGCGTCGATGACGAGCTGCGGCGCTTGGCGTACTCGGCGGTCGAGGGCTTCAAGATTCCGCTGACCCACCACCACGCCTCGTTCCAGGTGATCGCGGAGGGGCCTGGCCGTTGCCGTCTGGTGTGGACCACCGACGTGCTGCCGCATGACATGGCCGACCAGGTCCGGCTGCGGGTCGCGCGCGGAGCCCAGGTGATGAAGGAGACCCTGGAGACCCTGGAGACCGGCTGACGGCTACGCGGCGGGCAGGCGGCAGTGCCCGGCCCCCGATGCGCCAGATCCTCCTCTGAGCATTGGTGATCAGCGATTGTGACCCGATGCGAACGCCGTCAACACCGCAGCGGAGAAGAGCAGCCACCACACGAGACGCACCAGGCAGACGGCCCCGGGCATCACGCCACCTCGGAGAGCCGGCGGAGTTCGTGCGCCGTGCCCCACCCGTGCGTGGGGCACGGCGCTTCGGTGTTCTCCAGGTACTCGAACCAGACCACCTTGCCCACGTCCGCCGGACGCCACCCCCACGCGTGGGCGAGCGCCCGCACCAGCAATAGGCCGCGCCCGGTGGTCCCTTCGGGATCACGCTCTCGATGCGGAAGGCCCGGACATCGGTCGGCCACCTCCACCCGCACCCGGCCACTGCGCCAGCCGACGGACACGACACACCGCTCCCCCGTGTGCAGGAGCGCGTTCGCGATGACCTCGCTCGCGCACAACTCCACATCCTGGAGCCCGTCTTCCGTCAGCGGCACCTCCCACTCCCGCAGGATCGCCCCCACCAGCCGACGAGCCGCCGGCACGGCATCGGCCCCCGGCGGCACACCCCACTCCAGAGGAACCGGAAACCGGGCGGTGTTGAGCGGACTGACGATCAGTTCCGATCCCATTGCTTCTCCATCCCTACGGGTGGGCGAGTTGCCGATTTCGACACTCCGCTCCACCGGCGAGCGGTGACCGTCAGCCAGACGGCAGCGAGAGAGACCCACACGTAGCTCTCCGCTACGGTGACGAAACTGAAAGTAGTCGCAGAATTTCTGCGAGTCAAGGGGATCTGCTACTCGCAGACCTTCACTCAGTCGTGCGAGACTCAACCAACCAGGAAGGGGAGAACCATGGGATTCGGTCTTGTCGTTCGCTTCATCGCTCACGACCCAACTGCCGCTCAGGCCTTCGACCGTCTGGCGGAGGAGGCGCTCAACGGCATCCGCGCCCAGGAGCCCGGAACCCTCGTCTACGTCAACCACGCTGTTGCGGACGAACCGCGCGTCCGGGTCTTCTACGAGCTGTACGCGGACCGCGAGGCCTTCGAGGAGCATGAGCGTCAGCCTCATGTCCGCCGATTCCTGGCCGAACGCGGCCAGTACCTCGAATCGTTCGAGGTCACCTTCCTCGACGAGATCTCCGGCAAGGGCACCGCCGGCGACCAGGCTCTCCAGTGAGCCCGGAAGAGAGGCGTGCCTTCGGCGCCCGGGTCGCACAGCTTCGCAAGAGTCGCGGTATGAGGCAGGACCAACTTGCCGCCGCTATCAGCCGGACTGCCAGCTGGGTGTCACAGGTCGAGCGAGGCGTCCAGCCCGTCGTGCGCCTCGACGTGCTCCAACTTCTGGCCAACGGACTCGGTGTCTCCGTCCAGACACTTCGGCCCGACGCCCCGCCTCCCGCCGCTTCGCCACCTGCTGCTTCGGACCAGCCCAACGACCTCGACCTGGCACGGCTGTCGCTCTCGGGGCACCCTGCTCTCGATGCGCTGCTCGCCACTCAGGACCGGGCAGTCGCCCATGACCCTGCCGAACTGGCAGGCACCGTCGAACGACTCTGGCAACTGACTCACACCACCCGGTTCGCCGAACTGAGTTCGGCCATCGCCGACGCCCTGCCCCGATTGGAGCGGGCGGCACGGACCGCCGACGCGGGCGATCGAGCCGAGATCCACCTACTCCTCAGCCAGGCGTACCAAGCACTCGCCGCCGCCTTCGTCCGGCAGGACGAGGCCGATGCAGCCTGGGTAGCCGCCGATCGCGCCATCCGAGCGGCCGAGCAGTCCGGCCAACCCCTGCACGTCTTCGCCGGCACCTTCAGGATGGCTCACGCGTTCGTCCGGCTGCAGCGGCTGGACCAGGCAGAACACGTGGCGAAAATGGCGGTCGCCGCCCTGCGGACGCACTCTTCAACGAGCAGACCATCACCGGAGACGCTCTCGGTCCTCGGATCACTCCACCTGGTTCTCGCGTTGGCAGCCGCACGTGGCGGCCGACGCGAGCAGGCCCGGAGAGAGATCGCCAGCGCCCGGGACATCGCCGCACAACTCGGCGAAGACCGGAACGACTTCAATCTGGAGTTCGGACCGACGAACGTGGAGATCCAAGCCGTCTCCACCGCCGTCGAACTCGGCGATGCAGGCGAGGCTCTGGAGCTGGGACACCGGATCGACGCCGGCCGGCTCTCGCCCGAGCGAAGGTCCAGACTTCTCATCGACCTCGGACGAGCCCACGCTCAACGACGGAATCTCGGAGAGGCGCTCGATTGCCTTCTTCGCGCCGAGGAGGTGGCACCGGAGAGCGTTCGAAACCACGTTGCGGCTCGGGCGACGATCCGTGAACTCATCCTCATCGCCGGCCGTGGCGCACCGCCGGATTTGGTGAAGCTCGCCAAGCGTGCGAACGCCACAGGATGACGTCAGGTACCAGCCCCACGGGCACTGCCGCCGCCGCCCTCCCACCGAGGGCGGCGGCGTGCGGCCAGGCCCACGGGTTCTGTGTAAGTCACACCGGCCGGGCGGCGGCAACGGCATCGGTGTACAGCTCGGTGGTCAAGTCGTCCTCCCCGATACCGAGTTCTGCCAGCACGAGACGAACCTCACCGAGAGCCGCAGCCAGATCGGCCTCGGTAGCAGTCGAGGTCTCCACCTCGATGAACGTCGCATCGTCCAGCTCGGGCACGCGCACCAACGTGGCCAGCAGACGCCACCCGTTCTGCTCGAAGCCGTAGTTGCGGCACCGCTTCTCGAACGCGATGCGCGGGACGAACCCCAGGCCCCGGACGATCTCGTGCATCGCCCCGGCGTCCTCAACCCGGGTCTCGGCCTCCGGCTTCGAGCCGGAGGCCTCGTCCACCCGGGCGCCCTTGTACGTCAACACCGTGCGGGTGTCGTCCGGGCCGTGCACGGTCCGGATCCGCAGCTCACGGTCGCCGCCCAGCAGACTGCCGTCCGGGGCGTCGTAGTACGTGTCGCGGTAGACCTCCGCGCGGCCGGTGCCGTACTGCTGCTCCAACTGCTTGAGCACGCCTTCCGGGTCACGCACGACCGCCTTGAGCTCCGCCTCGATCGCCATCCTCGTCCCTCCGTCAGATCACGCGCTCAGCGTTCTCCACCATCACGTCGAACTGCCGACGCCAGCCCCGGTACAAAGGGCCATGTGGGGTGGGCAGCACCTTATAGGTTGCCGACTCGTGTCCCTCCCAATCCGTGTCGAAGGACCCGACGAAGAGGGTGCGGTCCAGTCTGATGATCCGCCACACCGGCAGCGTCCGATACCGGTACACCTCGACCTGGCCGAACTCTGAGAGCTCCCTCATCCGAGCCTCGGCCAGCCGGATGCCGTCGGCGAGCGAGGCGGCGGACTCTCCGATCTCGGCGGCTCGACGCTCTGCGGCGGGCGACTCCGGATCCAGGAGCAGCACCCGTAAGCGCGGAGCGGGATCCTCCGACCGGTGGACGTGTTGACGCAACAGGGAGTCACGCAGGGCCAGGAGACCAAGCCCCCGCACCGCAAGCATGTCCAGCTCCGATACCGCCCTCGCCGTATCCCGGATTTCGGCGGCCGCCGACGCCTGGTTGCTGTACACGCGCACGATCTCGGGAAACGCGGCCAGGTCGAACGCAGATCCGGGAGCATGTCGTCCGTCCGATCGCGGCGCCAGCCCCAACAGGCGGCGAGCATCGTCGGGAAGGTTGAGCCCGTCCGCGATGCGCTCGAAGACGTCCAATTTCGTGACGATCCGACGCCCGTTGACGATCTCGTTCACCCGGGCCTGGGTCATTCCCACCTGCACCGCGAGCCGGGCCTGACTCGCTCCGCTGTGGTGCTGCACGTACCGGAACAGGGCGGCAACGTCACGGTCCCGCAGCGCACGCCGGACTTGTTCGTTCTGCCATGCGAGGTCGGCGAGCCTGATCGGTTCGAGCGCGGTACCCACAAGGTTCGCCCCTTGTCCGTCGATCCATCCCACGGTGAGATTACCGTCTGGATATGGGAGTTGACTTTCGGTGAAGCGATTCTGAGTGCGTGCCCCTTCGCGGGCACGACCATCACGATCCTCAGGAGATGACCATGGGATGGGGTACCGGCAAGGGCGGGAGCTCCGGCGGCGGAAGCGGCGGCAAGGACGGCGGCCAGGGCAAGCACGCCGGGAAGAAGGACTTCAACACGAGCAAGTCGACCCCGGACACGTCGTCCGGGCAGAAGACGGGCAAGCACAGCAAGGACGAGGGCGAGAACAAGTGACACTCCCGCAGCACTCCCCGGAGCAGGCCGCTTTCGCCGGCCTGCTCCGGGTCGTCTCCGACTTCCTCGGCCACGACGTGGCACCCGAGTGGCGCAGCGCCGCCGAAGCGGCTCCGCGCCACCGCTTCCTTCCCGACCGGATCTGGCTCTCCGGAGACGACGAGGCGCTGACGGCCTGCGATCGTGGGCGGGAGCCCGAACGGTGGTTCGCTGCCGCCTACAGTGACGTGCCGGTGGTGACGCAGCTCAACGACGGGAAGGAGCCGGAGGACAGCTCTGATGCCGTGCCCTCCTCCTCCGCCTCTGCCCCGTCGATCGTGTTCCGGATGCTCGAACTACTGGACCTCGCACCGGGGATGAGGGTTCTCGAGGTCGGCGCGGGCACGGGCTTCAACGCCGCACTGCTGTCCCATCGGCTGGGAGACGTCAACGTGACCACTGTCGAGATCGACCCGGTCCTGGCCGAGCAGGCGCGGGCCAACCTCAAGGCCACTGGCTACGCACCCGCCGTCGTCTGCGGTGATGGAAGCCTCGGCTGGACCCCCGAAGCACCCTACGACCGGGTGATGGCCACGTGCTCGGTCCAACGCGTTCCCCAGGCCTGGATCAGCCAGACCAGGCAGGGTGGCGCCGTGCTCACGCCCTGGGAGACCCCGTGGATCTGCGGCGGGCTGCTCCGCCTCACCGTCGGTGACGACGGGAGTGCCTCCGGGCGCTTCACCGCCGACAGTGCGTTCATGCTGATGCGGACGCAACGCCGGGATCTGCGGCTGTTCCGGGATGTGGTCATGGACGACCACGTCCCGGCCGAGTCCACCACCGCCCTCGACCCGTGGACGGTCGCGGACTCCTCCTTCGGGACCCAGTTCGCGCTCGGCCTCCGGCTCGGCGACCTCTGGTACGCCTGGCACCACGACCCCGACGTCGAGGGGGTGGAAACCCGGCTCTGGGTCGCCACGACCGGCGGCGACTCCTGGGCCGCCGTCGACTGGGACGGCACCCGGGACACCGCGCGCTACACCGTGTGGCAGCACGGTCCCCGCCGCCTCTGGGAGGAGGTGGAGGCCGCGCACCGGTGGTGGCTGGAGAACGGGCGACCCGGGCCGGAGCGGTTCGGGTTGACCGTGACGCCCGACGGGCAGTGGGTGTGGCTGGACGAGCCGCGTGCCGGGTCCGGATTCGCCGCTCGGCCGGCTCTCCAGGAGACTGATCGATGTGACTGATGTGCGAGAGATCCTGGACTACCAGACCTTCGGCCGGGCGGTGCGCGAGCTGGCGCAGACGATCGCCGACGACGGCTTCGAGCCCGACCTGGTGCTGAGCATCGCCCGAGGCGGGGTGTTCGTGGCGGGCGGGCTGGCGTATGCGCTGGACTGCAAGAACATCCACCTGGTGAACGTGGAGTTCTACACCGGGGTGGGCACCACTCTGGAGATGCCCGTGATGCTGGCGCCCGTCCCCGCCGCGATCGACTTCACCGACAAGAAGGTGCTGATCGCCGACGACGTGGCGGACACCGGCAAGACGCTGAAACTGGTGCACGACTTCTGCGTCAGCCACGTCGCCGAGGTCCGTTCCGCCGTGATCTACGAGAAGCCGCACTCCCTGGTGAAGTGCGAGTACGTGTGGAAGCGGACCGACGACTGGATCGAGTTCCCGTGGTCGGCGCAGGACCCGGTGGTCAAGCGCCCCGGCCAGGTGCTCGACGCCTGACCGGCCGGGTCCGGCGGAGGGTCCGGCGGAGGGGGCGGCCTCAGTGGGTCGCGCCCTCCGGGACGCGGAGGTCCACCGTACGGGTCGCCGCCGCCGTGAGGAGGGCGCGCAGGGCGTGGGCGACGGTTTCGGCGGGCAGGCAGGGCTGCGAGCCGTCGAGGACCTGCTCGGGCAGGGCGGGGATGTGGACGAAGCCGCCGCGGGCGGTGGGGTGCTCGGTGGCGAGCGTGTGCATCAGGGCGTAGAAGACGTGGTTGCAGACGAAGGTCCCCGCGGTGTGGGAGAGGGAGGCGGGCACGCCCGCCTCCCGGACGGCGGCCACGCAGGCCTTGACGGGCAGGGTGGCGAAGTAGGCCGCGGGGCCGCCGGGGACGACGGGCCGGTCGACCGGTCGTCGGCCCGCGTTGTCGGGGATGCGGGCGTCGTCGACGTTGATGGCGACGCGTTCGACGGTGACGTCCGGCCGGCCGGCTGCCTGGCCGAGGCAGACGACCAGGTCCGGGGCGCACTCCTCCATCGCGGTGCGCAGTTCCTCGGCCGCCTGCCCGAAGACGCAGCTCAGCCGGGTGGCGGTGACCAGGAGCCCCTCGGGCGGGTTGTCGGCGACGAGGCGGGCGACCTCCCAGGAGGGGTTGACGGCGGCGCCGTCGAACGGTTCGAAGCCGGTGAGCAGGACCCTGGTCATGGCGGAAGCCTTTCCGGAAGGGGGCCGGTCAGAATGCGAAGAGCGACATGATGGCGATGTTGCAGACCAACAGTGCCCCGGCCGTGGGGAGTTGCGCCTTGATCGGCCCGTACTGGTCCTTGAGTTCGAGCAGCGCCGCCGGGACGAGGTTGAAGTTGGCCGCCATCGGCGTGACCAGGGTGCCGCAGAAGCCGGCCAGCATGCCGACGGCCAGGACCACGCCCGGACTGCCGTGCAGTTGGGTGATCAGGATCGGCCAGCCGATCGCGGCGGTCATCACCGGAAAGGCGGCGAAGGCGTTGCCCATGATGATCGTGAACAGCGCCATGCCCACGCAGTAGAGCGCCACCGCAACGTACTTGCTGTTGTCCGGCAGGAAGTGGGTGGTGATCCTGCCGACTTGGGTGCCGACGCCGGCGCTCTGGAAGATCGAGCCCAGTACGGCGAGGAGTTGGGGCAGCAGCAGGGCCCAGCCCATGGCCTCCAGCAGTCCGCGGCCGGAGTGGAGAGCGACGACGGGATTGCGCTCGCGGGTGAGCAGCAGCGCCAGACCCAGGGCGACGAGCGAGCCGATGCCGAGCCCGAGCAGCGTCTCGCTGCCGGTCTGCAGCAGCAGACCGCCGCCCAGGTGCACGCCCTTGAGGAGCGTTCCGCAGACCAGCGCGACCAGCGGGAGCGCCAGCGCCGGGATGAACAGCCGGCTGCCGAGGCGCGCGGCGGAAGCGGCCCGCCGCTCGGGGGCGGCGGCCGTGGACGTGCCGCGGCCGGTGAAGCCGAAGCCGGCCAGACAGATCATCGCCAGGACGGCGACGCCCAGCGGCGCGGCGGGCGCGCTCTTGTCGGCGACCCACGTGCCGTAGACGAAGCTCGCGCCGAGCAGGCCCCAGAAGGCGGCGCTGCCGTGGCGCTTGGGGTTGCCGCGGTCCGCGGCCATCTGCGCGGCCATCGCGATGAAGACGGCTCCGACCAGCCAGTACAACCACTCGACCTTGATCACTTGCTGGTCTCCTCGATGCGGTCGGCGGCGGTGGCCGTGGTGGCGGGCGCTGCGAGCAGGTCCCGGGCGAGGGCGCGGTCCAGGCGCAGCAGGCGCGCGCCGTGGATGAGGGTGGCGCAGACCGCGGTGGGGATGGCCCACAGGGCGAGCTGCACCGGCTCCAGGTCGGTGTGGTACGTCGCGTCGACGAAGCCGGTGATCAGGAGGATCGAGCCGACGGCGAGGAAGCAGTCCTCGCCGAAGAACAGCCCGACGTTGTCGGCGCTCGCGGCGAAGGAGCGCACGCGTTCGCGGGCCTTGTCGGTCAGGGCGCCGTGGTGGCGCTCGGCGGCGGCCTCGGCCATCGGCGCGACCATCGGGCGCACCGCCTGGGCCGGTCCGCCGAGGCCGGTGAGGCCGAAGGCGGCGGTGAGCTGGCGGAGCACCAGGTAGACCGCGAGCACGCGTCCGGCACTGGCCTTGGCCAGCTTGTTCATCAGGGTGCGGGCCTGCTCCTGGAGGCCGTGGCGCTCCAGCAGGCCGATCACCGGCAGGGTGATCGCGAAGAGGGTCACCGAGCGGCTGGAGGCGAAGCCGGTGCCGAAGGCCTCCAGGACCTTCAACGGGCTCATCCCGCCCAGCAGTCCGGTGAGGACGCCGGCGGCGCCGACGACGAGGAGCGGATTTCGCCGGGTGGCGAACCCGGCCACCACGACGAGGATGCCGACAAGAACGATCATGTTCCTGGCCGCCTTTCGGACGGGCCTCCGCCCCGCGGGTGGCCGTCTGGGACACCACGGGCGGAGGAGGCCGCGGCCTGGGTGGGCCGCGACCGTGCGGGGGTTGCCGCGAGGCTAGGGGATTGTGGAACAATCCGACAAGAGTTCAGGAGGTGGAACGTGACCGGAGTTTTCGACGCACTCACGGCCGACCGGGGCCGGCTCGACCGCGCCAGCGCCGCCCAACGCGTGGCCGACGTGCTGCGCGACCACATCACCGAGGGCCTGCTCGCCCCGGGCACCCGGCTTTCGGAGGAGGCGCTCGGAGAAGCGCTCACCGTCTCGCGCAACACACTCCGCGAGGCGTTCCGACTGCTGGCCGACGAGCGGCTGGTCGTCCACAAGATGAACCGGGGCGTGTTCGTCCGGATCCTCGAACCGGACGACGTCGCCGACATCTACACGCTGCGCCTCGCCCTGGAGACCGCCGGTGTGCGCGCCCTGCGGAGCGCGACGCCCGAACGCCTGGCCGCGGTACGGACCGCGCTGAACCGCGCGGAGGCCGCCGAGGCGGCCGGCGACTGGATCACCGTCGGCACCGCCGACCTGCACTTCCACCAGGCCGTCGCCGGGATCGCCGGCAGCGAGCGGATCGACGAGTGCATGGCCCGCCTGATGGCCGAGCTGCGCCTGGCCTTCGCCGCCGTCCCGTCGGCGCGCGGGCTGCACGCGCCGTTCCTGCGCCGCAACCAGACGCTCGCCGGGCTGCTGGAGACGGGCGAGATCGACGACGCCGAGGTGGAGCTGACGAGCTATCTGAACGACGCGCGCGCGGTGATCGTCCGCGCGATGACGGACGGCTCCGTGACCGACGGCTCCGTTCCCGACGGCTCCGTGACGGACAGCTCCGTGACGGACGGCTCGGCGTGACAGCGCCGCCCGAAGACGCCCCCACCACGGTCGTCGACCTCAACGCCGATCTCGGCGAGGGCTTCGGCCGCTGGACGCTCACCGACGACGACGCCCTGCTGTCGGTGGTCACCAGCGCCAACGTCGCCTGTGGCTTCCACGCCGGGGACCCGAGCACCATGCAGCGGGTGTGCGAGCTGGCCGCGCCCCGGGGCGTACGGATCGGCGCCCAGGTCTCCTACCGGGACCTCGCCGGGTTCGGCCGCCGCGCGATGGACGTCCCGCCCGACGAACTGGCCCACGAAGTCGCCTACCAGATCGGGGCGTTGCAGGTGTTCGCCCGGGCGGCCGGGACGGACGTGGCGTACGTCAAACCGCACGGCGCGCTGTACAACCGGACGGTGCACGACGAGGAGCAGGCGGAGGCGGTGGTCCGGGGCATCCGCCTCGCCGGGCCGGCGTCGGCGCTGCCGGTCCTCGGGCTGCCCGGCTCACGGCTGCACGGGGCGGCCGAACGGGCCGGACTGCCAGTGGTCGCCGAGGCGTTCGCCGACCGCGCCTACACCCCGCACGGCACGCTCGTGCCACGCCGCGAACCCGACGCCGTCGTCCACGACCCCGACGCGGTCGTCGACCGCGCGGTCGCCATCGCCCGGGACGGCGAGGTCACCGCCCGCACCGGCGAGCGGATCCGGCTGCGGGCCCGCTCGCTGTGCGTGCACGGCGACACCCCGGGGGCCGCCGACCTGGCCCAGCGGGTGCGGACCGCGCTGTGGCGGGCCGGGGTCCGCATCGAGGCGTTCGCACCGGCACCGGACCGGGCCGGGAGAGGTACGGGATGAACCTGCGAGTACTGCGGGTCGGCTCGGACGCGCTGCTGGTCGAACTCGACGGCGCCGAGGAGACGATCGCCTTCCACGCCGAACTCCAGCGCCGCCGCGCGGCGGGCGGGTTCCCGTCCGTCACGGAGGTCGTGCCGGCCGAGCGCACCGTGCTGCTCGACGGCGTGGCCGATCCGGGCGCCCTGGCCGCCGAACTGCCCGGCTGGCGCGTGCCGCCGCTGCGGACGCCCACCGACCAGACCGTGACCGTCCCGGTGCGCTACGACGGTGCCGACCTCGCGGAGGTCGCCGCGCTGTGGGGCGTCGCCGAGGCCGAGGTCGCGCGCATCCACTCGGCGACCGAGTTCCGGGTCGCCTTCAGCGGCTTCGCCCCCGGCTTCGGCTACCTGACCGGCCTGCCCGAGCGGTACCGGGTGCCGCGGCGGGCCGCGCCGCGGGCCGCCGTCCCGGCCGGGGCGATCGCCCTCGCCGGCCGCTACACCGGCGCCTACCCGCGCTCCTCCCCCGGCGGCTGGCAGCTGATCGGGCACACCGACGCCGTGCTGTGGGACCCGTCCCGCGAGCCCGCCGCCCTGCTCAGCCCGGGCACCCTGGTCCGGTTCGTGATCGAGGAAGCATGAGCGAGGTCAGCGAGAAGAGCGACGAGAGCGACGAGAGCGAGCGAGCATGACCGTCACCATCACCCGCTCCGGCCTGCTGACGACCGTCCAGGACCTCGGCCGCCCCGGGCACGCGCACCTGGGCGTGCCGCGCTCCGGCGCGCTCGACCAGCCCGCCCACCGGCTCGCCAACCGCCTGGTCGGCAACCCCGCGACGGCGGCCACCCTGGAGACCACCGTGCTCGGCTGCGCGGTGCGCGTGGACCGCGCGGTGACCGTGGCCGTGGCCGGCGCACCGTGTGCCGTGCGGGTCGACGGGCGGCCCGCCGCCTGGGCCGCGCCGGTCCGGCTGCCCGCCGGGGCGCTGGTGGAGGTGGGTCCGGCGACCCGGGGCGTGCGCAGCTACCTCGCCTTCGCCGGTGGGATCGCCGCCGCGCCGGTCCTCGGCAGCCGCTCGACCGATCTGCTCTCGGGGCTGGGCCCGGCTCCCGTGGCCCCCGGGGACGTGCTGCCGCTCGGCGAACCGGCCGGTCCGCCCGCCGGGGTGGACGTGGTGCCGACGCCCGCGCCACCGGACCCGCTGCTCCTGCCGGTGCTGCCCGG
Source organism: Kitasatospora sp. NPDC096128 (assembly GCF_040303105.1). Lineage (NCBI taxonomy): Bacteria > Bacillati > Actinomycetota > Actinomycetes > Kitasatosporales > Streptomycetaceae > Kitasatospora > Kitasatospora sp. NPDC096128. The sequence goes on from NZ_JBEOSP010000017.1 coordinate 107,167, forward strand.
CCCGCGCGACGACTGGTTCACCGCGCGGTCCCTCACCGTCCTCGCCGGCTCCGGCTACCGCGTCTCCCCCACCAGCAACCGGATCGGCCTGCGCCTGGACGGCCCGCCCCTGGAGCGGGCCCGCGAGGGTGAACTCCCCAGTGAGGGCATGGTCCTGGGCGCGGTCCAGGTCCCGCCCGACGGCCGCCCGGTGGTCTTCCTCGCCGACCACCCCACCACCGGCGGCTACCCCGTCATCGGCGTCGTCCCCGCCGCCGCACTGGCCGCCGCCGCCCAGGCCGCCCCGGGCACCCCGGTCCGCTTCACCCCGATGCGCCGGCCGCGGTGAGTCGTGCCGCAGCGGCACCGGGGGCGCCGGTCAACCGCATGCGGGCAGGGCGTCGAACCCGTCGAGCCCCTGCGGCCCGAGGGGGCGGCAGGGGCTCGACGGGCGTGCCGGGCGGAGGACCGGGTCGGGTCGCGCGCTAGCTCCGGCCGCCGGCTCGGCGGGCGAGCCTGGTCTCCGCCTTGAGGAGCAGGGGCATCAGGGCGTAGACGACGACCGGGACGACGAAGGCGGTCATCACCAGGGTGCGCAGTGGCACCGGGAGGTTGCCGAGGTGGGGCCCGAGGAGGAGGAACGCCGTGGTGATGGTCGGGTAGACGGCGAGCCAGGTGAGCAGGGCGCGGCGGTGGACGGACGGGGCGGCTGGGGCCGCAACGGGCGCCGCGGTGGGGGTGGTTGCCGGTGCCGCTGTGGTGATGGTGTCGGTGGTCATGGCGCGGGTCCTCCCCTTGGTGAGCGGGTGGAGACCAAATCTCCAACCCTTCGGTTGGAGTTTGGCACGCGCGGGCGCGGATGTCCAACCATTGGGTTGGAGATTTGGGATACCCTTGGGCCATGGCCTGGGACACCGCACGCACGCAGCAGCTCCTCCTTGACGCCGCGGTCGAGGAGTTCGCCGAGTTCGGCCCGGACGGGGCCCGGATCGCCCGGGTGGCGACCCGGGCGGGGGTGAACAAGGAGCGGATCTACCAGTACTTCGGCAACAAGGAGCGGCTCTTCTCCGCCGTGCTGACCTCCGAGCTCGGCAAGCTGGCGGAGGCGGTGCCACTCGCCCCGACCGGGCACCTGGACCTCGGCGACTACGCCGGGCGCGTCTTCGACTACCACTCGGCCAACCCGCACTTCTCCCGCCTACTGGCCTGGGAGGGCCTGCAACGGGGCACGGAGTCCGAGGAGTTGGCGGCCGGGCCGGAACGCACCGCGCACTACGGCGAGAAGGTCGCCGCCGTCGCCGCCGCGCAGCGCACCGGCGAGGCAACCGGTGACGTGGATCCGGGGCGGCTGATGTTCGCGGTGATCGGCCTGGTGAACGCCTGGTTCACCCTGCCCCAGATGGTCCGCCTGCTCCTCCCCGGCACGGCGGACGCCGCAACGAACCGGGAGGCCGTGGTCGGGCTCGTCAACCGCCTCACGAGGCCCGCGGCCGACTGAGCGACCCGGCCCCGTTCAGCCCCGGCGGGCGGCCGCGACCCGGCGGGCGGCGGCCTGGCGGGTGCGGCGGACGGTGCGGTGGAGGCGCTGGACGGCGATGAAGCGGTTCATCGCGTCGGCCAGGGTGAGGCGGTACTTGAGCCGCAGCTGGGCGTTGAGTCCGGCGATCCGGTCGGGGCCGATGGCCTGGAGGAGGCGGCCGACGTGCCGCTGGTAGACCTCCCAGTAGTTGCGGTCGCCGTCCGGGATGGACCAGAAGAACATCGGGATCTCTTCGGTCAGGCAGTTGCGGTCGTAGGCACGCAAGTACTGCTCGGTGAAGAGGGTTTCGGGGCGGGCGAGCAGCCACTCCCGGACGAGTTCCATCGAGCGGACCCGGTCGATCAGGCCGCGCGGGTCGGTCTTCTTCTGGGTGATGGAGAGGTTGCCGTCCTCGCGGACCCGCCAGTGGTAGATCGGCTCGGCGAGCACGTCGACCCGCTCGGCGAGGAAGTGGTGCGGGACGCTGACCGGGGCGTCCTCGTACAGGATGCCCTCGGGGTAGCGGATGCCCGCGGCGTCGAAGAAGGAGCGCCGGTAGACCTTGTTCCAGGCGGTGCGGTCGGTGACCAGGGCGGGCAGTTCGCTGACATGGGTGCGCAGCCGGGTCTCGCGGAACGGGCGGCGGTGGGCGTGCGAGGGGGTGAGGCCGGTGGTGCGCAGCCGCATCGCGTTGCCGGCGAGGAAGTCGGAGCCGGTCTCGTCGAGCGTGCTGACCATCAGCTGGTAGGCGTGCGGCGGCAGGGTGTCGTCACTGTCGACGAAGGCCAGGTACTGGGTGCCGGGGGCGAGGTGGCGCCAGCCGGTGTTGCGCGCGGCGCCGAGGCCCTTGTTCTCCTGCTGGACCAGCCGGAAGCGGCGGTCCCTGGCGGCGTACTCCTTGGCGATCACCGGGCCGTCGTCGGTCGAGCCGTCGTCGACCATGACGCACTCGAAGTCCTCGAAGGTCTGGGCCGCGATCGAGTCCAGGCACTCCGCGAGGTAGCGCTCGACGTTGTAGATCGGGACGACGACGGACAGACGAGGGGCCATCGGACGGCCTTTCGCTCAGGAGCGGACGGGCCGGTCGGCCGGTCGGCCGCCGACCGCCGGTGACCGGCGGTGATCCGAGCGTAGCGACCGCGTGCCGTTCCCGGGCGAACAACGGGTGGCGGCGAGTCTTCGGTTCGGTGTGGCCGACGTGACCGGTGTCAACGGCCGTGACGGGAAACCGCGGTGGGACGCACGGGGAAGGGCCCCGGACCGCCCGACCGGTCCGGGGCCCTTCCGCTCGCCCGGTGCTCAGGCGCCCTTGACGGCGGCGAAGCGGGAGGAGACGTCCTGCCAGTTGACTACGTCCCACAGACGGGTGACGTAGTCCGGGCGGACGTTGCGGTACTGCAGGTAGTAGGCGTGCTCCCAGGCGTCGAAGGCGAGCAGCGGGGTGGTGCCCTGGCCGACGTTGCCGTGGTGGTCGTAGACCTGCTCGACGATCAGGCGCCGGCCGAGCGGCTCCCAGGACAGGATGCCCCAACCGGAGCCCTGGACACCGGTGGTGGCGGTGGTGAGCTGCTTCTTGAAGGCCTCGAAGCTGCCGAAGTGCTCGGTGATGGCGTCGGCCAGCTCGCCCTCGGGGCGGTCGCCGCCCTCCGGGGAGAGGTTCTGCCAGAACAGCGAGTGCAGCACGTGGCCGGAGAGGTGGAAGGCGAAGGTCTTCTGCAGGCCGACCAGGCCGCCGAACTGCTCCTTGTCGCGCGCCTCGGCAAGCTGCTCCAGGGTGTCGTTCGCCCCCTTCACGTAGGCGGCGTGGTGCTTGGAGTGGTGCAGCTCCAGGATCTCGGCGGACATGGCCCGCTCGAGCGCGGAGTAGTCGTACGGCAGGTCGGGAAGCGAGTAGGTGCCCATCAGGACACGGCCCCTTTCGGCGGGTTGAGCGTTGACGATCGTGCCGGGACAACACTATTGCGTATGGGTTGCAGGAACGAAGCATGGGCTCCTGCTTATTCCCGATACCCCGTCGGGCACAATGGTCACCCGTACGTGTAATGACTGAAGAGGGTGAGTGACTGTGACAGGGTCGCCGGTGGTCGTGCTGGGCATCGAGTCCTCCTGCGACGAGACCGGCGCCGGCCTGGTCCAAGGCGGCGTGCTGCTCGGGCAGGCGGTGGCCTCCTCGATGGACGAGCACGCCCGTTACGGCGGGGTGGTGCCGGAGATCGCCACCCGGGCGCACCTCCACGCGATGGCCCCGGTGGTGCAGGAGGCCCTGGACCGGGCCGGGCTGACGCTCCGGGACATCGGGGCCGTCGCCGTCACCACCGGCCCCGGGCTGGCCGGCGCCCTCCAGGTCGGGGTCGCCGCCGCCAAGGGGTACGCCTTCTCGCTCGGCGTCCCGCTGTACGGCGTGCACCACCTCGCCGGGCACGTCGCCGCCGCGACCCTGGACGGCGGGCCACTGCCCGACCCGTGCATCGTGCTGATCGTCTCCGGCGGGCACACCTCGCTGCTGCTGGTCCGCGACCTCGCCCGGGACCGGATCGTCCACCTCGGCGACACCCTGGACGACGCGGCCGGCGAGTGCTTCGACAAGGTCGCCCGGATCCTCGGGCTGCCCTACCCCGGCGGGCCGGCCGTCGACCGGGCGGCGCGGGACGGGGACCCGACGGCCGTGCGGCTGCCGCGCCCGCTGACCGGGCCGCGGGACGACCCGTACGCCTTCTCCTTCTCCGGCCTCAAGACCGCCGCCGCCCGCTGGGTCGAGGCGCGGCGCGCGGCCGGCGCCGAACCGCACGTGCCGGACGCGGCGGCCGCCCTCCAGGAGGCGATCGCGGACGTGCTCACCCGCAAGGCGGTGCGGGCCTGCGCCGACCACGGGATCGACACCCTGGTGGTGGTCGGCGGGGTCGCCGCCAACTCCCGGGTGCGGGCGCTCGCCGAGCAGCGGTGCGCCGCGGCCGGCATCACCCTGCGGGTGCCGCCGCTGCGGCTGTGCACGGACAACGGCGCGATGGTCGCGGCCGTCGGCGACCTGCTGGTCCGGGCCGGGGCCGAACCGGCGCCGGCGGACGTGTCGGTGGACCCGTCGGCGCCGCTGGAGTTCGCGGCGCTCAGGCCGCTCCCGAGCAAGTGACGGCACGACCGGGTGACGGCGCGACCGGGTGACGGGGTGACCGGGTGACCGGGTGACGGGCGCGGTGCTCAGCCCGTCGCCGACCAGGCGACCAGGGGCGGGCGGACGGCGGCGCACAGCGGGTGGCCCTTGGCGTCGCTGAGGCCCAGGCGGGCCACCAGGAGTCCGGTGTCCAGCGCCTGCGCCAGGACGTCCTCGTCCACCGCGGTCAGCAGCAGCTTCGCCCGGCGGAACAGCGCCCAGGCGTCGCCGTCCCTGGTCAGCCAGTTCAGGTAGACGAAGCGCCCGCCCGGGCCGCCCTGGACGTACCGGCCGGTGATGTCCGCCCCGCCGTCCGGCAGCCGCTTCGCCGCACACTCCAGCGACCACCGCGCCCGCTGCGCGTCACCGGGGTGCGGATCCAGCAACTCGGCCGGGCGGCCCCGGCGTTGGACGGCGACGTGGATGTCCCGGTACCCCGGGAAGCCCGGCCCGCCCGCGCACTCGCGCCCGGGCAGGTCGACGGCCTCGATCCTCAGCTCCATAGCCCCATGGTCCCCCACGGCGGGCCGCCCCGGGCAGCGCACCCGGCGCCGACTGCGGGCCGTGGCCAGGACCGGGCGCTGACCGTACCGGCCGTACCGGTCGTACCGGTCGTGACGTCGCGGCCCGGACGGTCAGCCGACCGGCGGGAAGACCACGTGGTCTTCCCGCCGGACCACGAACCGCCAGCACTCCTCGACCTTCGAACTCGTCGGCAGGACGTCGATCCTCAGCTCGTGCTCCAGGGTGATCCGCAGGTCTCCCTCCGGCGCCCGCTCCACCGACAGCACCCGGGGCGACTCCCGGCCCAGGAACTCCCGGAGCGCGTCGGCGCCGGAGTCGTAGGCGAGGCGGTCACCGCCCCCGGCCGGCACCAGGTCGTCGGAGCCGAGGTAGACCTCCCCGCACTGGACGATCCGGAACGGGCACCCGGCGTGCACGGCGAACCGGCTGCCCGTCGACTCCTCCCCGGCGTCGCCCAGCGGCCAGGAGACCGTCTCGCCGAAGTCGACGACGCCCATGCCGCCGAACCGGTAGACGTCCACCCACACTTCGCCGACCAGGCGTTGCAGCAGCCGGTCCTCGTCCGTCGCGTCCTCTTCGGGTTCCCCGTTGCTCAGCATGTCGTCATCGTCCCCGCAACCGGGCCGTCCCGTCGCCCGAATTCCGGGCCGACGTTCCCTTTCCGCCGTTCCGTTCGCGCCGTTCCGCTTCCACCGCCGGCCACCGGGAGGTCCCCGGTGCTCGGAGCGGTTCCTGTGGCAGGGCCCCGGGCCGAGCGTGACGATGGAGGCCCGAGCCGCCCCTGCCCGATCGGAGTGCGATGAGCGAGCAGCACAACGTCGTCCTGCTGACCTTCCACGACGCCACCGCCTGGCGCCCCGCCTTCGAGGCGGCGCAGCACCTGCCGGGCCTGCGGTACGCGGCGGCGATGGAGCGCAGTGCCGACGGCCTGCTGGAGATCAAGGACACCTTCACCCGGGGCGCCGGGGTGGCCACGGTCGGGTCGGGGGTGCTGGGCGGCCTGGTGGGGCTGCTCGGCGGGCCCGTGGGCGTGCTGCTGGGCTTCGCGGCGGGTGCGGCGCTCGGCAACGCGGCCGAGGAGCGCGCGGCCTCGGAGGGCGGCGCCGCGCTGATCGTGCTGTCGCCCCGGGTGCCGGACGGCGGGGCGCTGGTGGCCGTGGAGCTGCGGGAGTCCTCGCCCGGGCCGGCGGACGGGCTGGCCGCCGAGCACGGGGCGACGGTCGAGCGGATCGACGCGCACATCTTCACCGAGCAGGTCCGGGCGGCGGAGAAGAAGGCCGAGGAGGACCGGGCAGCAGACGAGGAGTCCTGAGGCCCGGCCCTCCGGTGGTGCACCCGGCGGCGCACCGGCGGCGCTCCCGGCGGTGCACCTGGCGGGTCACTCCGCCCGCAGCGCCTCCACCGTCCGCGCCCGCGCCGCCCGGACGGCGGGCAGCAGGGCGCCGAGCAGGGCGATCAGCACGCCGCCGAGGCCGAGCAGGACCAGTGCGGGCGTGCCGAAGACGTCCAGGGCGGCGGCCGGGAAGTTCAGCCCGGCGCTGTGGCCCATCGCGGGCACCGTCAAGCGGTGCAGCAGCAGCCCGGCCGGCAGGCCGATCGCGCCGCCGACCGCCCCGACCAGCAGCACCGAGGCCAGCACCACGCCCACGGTCTGCGCCGGGGTCATGCCGAGGGCCTTGGTGACGCCCATGTCGCGGGTGCGCTCGCGGATCTCCAGGACGACGGTGTTGAACACCCCGAGCCCGGCGACCACGACCAGCAGCACGGTCAGGGTGACGGTGATCGAGTCGAGCGCGGCGATCGAGTCGCTGGAGCTGTGCGGCCCGCCGGCCTCTGCGGTCATCTGCGCGGGGGCGAGCGCGGCGCCGAGGGCGGTGGCGTAGGCGGCGCGGTCGGTGCCCGGCTTGAGCGTGACGAACCAGAAGTCGGGCCTGGGGGCCGTCCCGGACGGGAAGGTGGCGGCGTCCGTGATCAGCTCGTTGGTCTGCACGTGCGGGTCGAAGACCTCGCCGACGAGCCGGACGGTGACGGACCGGCCGTGGGACACGAAGGTCACCGGGTCGCCGAGCTTCACCGAGGCCTCGGTCAGGAAGGTCGCGGGGGCGACCGCCTCGCCGGGCCCCTGGTACCAGCGGCCGGAGACCATCTTGTAGCCGGCCGCCGTCGCGTCGCCGTCGAAGGCGGTGACCGTGGTGCCGCCGGCCACGCCGGGGACGGTGACGTCCTCGGCGCCGTTGCCGAAGTAGCCGGCCGTGCCCGGCTGGGCGGTCAGGGCGGCGATGACGACGGACCGGTCGGCGGCGACGGGCATCGCGGCCGCCCCCGACCCCGGCACCGCGTCCGGCCGCTGCGGGTGCACGACGACGTCCGCGTGGTCGCGGTTCTTCGCCTCCTGCACCCAGCTCATCGTGCCGCCCATGCCGACCGCGAAGACCGCCGCCGCCGTGCCGAACAGCACGGCCGCGAGCATCCCGGCCGCCCGGGCCGGGCGGGCGAAGGGCTGGGCCAGGCCCAGGCTCAGCGGCCGGGGCAGCGGCAGCCGGGCGGCCAGCGCGGTGGCCCGGCGGGCGACGGCGTCGCGCCGGGTGGTGCCGGCCGTACGGCCGACGGCCAGCGCGTCGACGGTGCGCAGCCGTCCGGCGCGGGCGGCGGCCGCCCAGGCGACCAGGGCGACGGCGGCCAGCGTGCCGCCGGCCACCGCGACATCCACCCAGGGGGCGACGCCGGAGGCGTCGGTGCCGTAGAGGTTCCCGGCGGTGGCGAGCACCGGGACGGTCAGCAGGTTGCCGGCCACCACCCCCAGCAGGGTGCCGAGGGCGGCCGGGACCATCGCCTGGGCGACATAGGCGCGCACCACCTGGGCGGGGGTGCAGCCGATCGCCTTGAGCACGCCGATCCGCCGGGTGGCACTGCCGACCGCGCCGGCCACCACGTTGCCCGCGACCAGCACCGACATCGCCATGCCGAGCAGGCCGAAGGCGACCATGAAGGGCAGGAACAGAGCGGTGTTGCGGTCCGATCCCTGCTTGGCGTTGAGCCAGGACTGGGCACCGGTGGGGGCCCCGGCAGGGGCTGCGGAGGCGACGGCGGCACGGTCGGCGGCCATCGCGTCGGCGGTGGCGGAGTCGGCGAAGCGGTACAGCATCTCGTAACCGGAGGTGCTGCCGGGGGCGGTGATCGCCGGGATGGCATCGGGGGTGACCCAGGCGTCGGCGGTGCGGCTGACGGAGCGGGCGAGGCCGACGACGGTCAGCGAGGGTGCGCCCGGCAGACCGGGCAGCCGGAGCGTCCCGCCGATCGGCACACCCGGGTTCCCGTACCCGGCGGAGATCACCACCTCGCCCGGTTTGGTCGGCCAACTCCCTTCCATCATGGTCACGTTGTCGATCCCGGCGGCGGCCGACGCCCGACCGGCGACGGTCATCGGCGACATCGTCAGGCCCGCCGGGGCGGTCGAGCCGACGCCCGGCTCGGGGTCGACGGTGACGGTGCGGAAGGGGCCGGCCGCGGCCGTCACCCCGGCGGCGTGCGCGGTGGCGGCGAGTTGGTCGGCGTTCGCCCGGGTGCCGTCGAAGGTGACGGTGAGGTGGGCCCCGTGCTGGCCGTCGAAGGCCTGGTCGAAGGGGGCCTGGGAGGCGACCAGCAGCGAACCGCCGAGCACGGAGCAGGTGGTGGCCACCAGGGCGGACAGCCCGATGGCGACCGACTGGGTGCGGCGGCGGCGCACCCCGGCGCGGACGACCCTTCCGAGCGCGGTCATGCCACGACCTCCGCAGAGTCCGCCGAGACCGCCGAGACCGCAGAGTCCGACTCGATCCGGCCGTCCCGCATCCGGACCGTGCGGGTCGCGCAGTCCTCGGCGAGGGTCAGGTCGTGGGTGACCAGCAGGATGGTCTGACCGTCCTGGTGCAGCTCCCGGAACAGCTCTTTGACGTCCTCGCCGGAGGCCGAGTCCAGTGCGCCGGTCGGCTCGTCGGCCAGCAGCAGCGCCGGTTTGTTCATCAACGCCCTTGCCACCGCGACGCGTTGGCGCTCACCGCCGGAGAGCCGGCCCGGGTGGGCACGGGCGTGCCGGTCGATGCCGAGCGACTCCAGCAGTTCGGCGGCCCGCCGCCGGGCCTCGGCGCGCGGGACGCCGGCCAACTCGCCGGCCAGCACCACGTTGTCGGCCACGGTCAGGTCGTCCAGCAGGTTGAAGAACTGGAACACCATGCCGATCGTGGCGCGCCGGTACCTGGCCGAGCCGGACTCGGTCAGCCGGTCGACCCGGACCCCGGCCACCGTGACCGTGCCGGTGCTCGGCCGGTCCAGCCCGGCGACCAGGTTCAGCAGGGTGGACTTCCCGCTGCCGGACGGGCCGAGCAGCGCCACCGACTCGCCCTCGGACACCCTCAGCGCCACCCCGTCCAGGGCCGCCCGGGCACCCTCGTAGTGGCGGCTCACACCGCTCAGTTCGATCACCGGATCGCTGCTCATTTCCCCGCTCCTCGCCGTTCTGCCGCTGGTGACGAGGACGAAGGTACGGAGGGACGGCACGCCGCCACGTCCGCCGCCCGCCGCAACTTCCGTACCGCGTCGGGCGTACGGCCGCCGGCGTCATCCTTGCGAGGTAGTCGCCCGGTGTAGCGGCTGCCCCCGCTCGCGGGGCTGTCCCGGGCGGCGGCCGACCGCCACAATGTCCCGGTGATCACCCACCCCACGGTGCGACGGCTGCTGGACGGCGGCGCCGACGACGCGCCGCCCCCGCCCCGGCCCACCCGGCGCGGCCAGGCCTTCGACCTGGCCCTGGCCCTGTTCCTCGTCTCCGTCTGCGCCCGCTACGCCACCGTCGCGGCCCACGCCCACGGCCAGTACGGTCCGGACCGGCACGGATCGCCCTGGAAGGGGATGCTGCTGCTGGTCCCCTTCGTCCCGCTGCCGCTGGTGCTGCGCCGGCGCCACCCGCTGGCAGTGCTGTGGACGGTGCTGCCGGCCGCGCTGCTGGTGCGGACGCAGCACGAGGACATCGCGTTCTGGGCGGGCGTGGTGGTGATCGTCGCCGCCTACAGCGCGGCCGCGTACGGGCGCCGCCCGAGGGCCGTGCTGCTCGGCCTGGCGGCCGCCGCCGTAGCGCTCGTGGTGCTCTTCAACGACGCCCTGCTGCCGGAGTTCGAGAACTGGGTGGTGGCCGTGCTCGTCCTGGTGCCGGTGCTCGCGGTCGCCTACGAACTGCGGATGTGGCGGCACCGGGTGGAGCAGGGCCGGGAGCGGATGTCCGCCCTGGAGCGGGAGCAGCTGGCCGCGCTCGACCGCGCGGTGGAGCTCGAACGGGCCAGGATCGCCCGGGAGTTGCACGACGTGGTCACCCACAACGTGAGCATGATGACGATCCAGGCCGGGGCCGCCCGCAAGATCCTGGACACCGCCCCGGACAAGGCCCGCGAGGCGATGGCCGCGGTGGAGGCCGGCGGGCGCGCGGCGATGACCGAACTGCGGCAGGTGATGGGCCTGTTGACCATCGACTCGGAGACCGGCGGCGATCCCGCGGCCGACGCCGACCTCAGCCCGCAGCCCGGCCTCGGCCGGCTCGACGCCCTGGTCGAGGGCGTGCGCCGGGCCGGACTGCCGGTGGAGCTGACCGTGCGCGGGCAGCGCCGGCCCGTCCCGCCCGGGGTCGAGCTCGCCGCCTACCGGGTCGTCCAGGAGGCGCTCACCAACACCGTCAAGCACGCGGGCGGAGCCGACGCCGCGGTGACCGTCGAGTACGGCCCCGACCACCTGAGGGTGGACGTCACCGACACCGGCGGCCGCCCCACCGGCGCCGCCGCCACCGGCAACGGACGCGGCCTGCTGGGCCTGCGCGAACGCCTCGCCGTCTACGGCGGCACCCTGCACACCGGACCCCGGCCGCGCGGCGGCTACCGCGTCACCGCCTCGATACCCCTGGAGAGTCGATGAACGAGCAAGCGATCCGCGTGGTGGTCGCCGACGACCAGGCCCTGGTCCGGATCGGCTTCCGGCTGATCCTGGAGTCCGAGGGGATCGAGGTGGTCGCCGAGGCGGAGGACGGCGAGCAGGCCGTCGCCGCCGTCCGCCGGAACAGACCGGACGTGGTGCTGATGGACATCCGGATGCCCGGCCTGGACGGCCTGGAGGCCACCCGGCGGATCCTCGCGGACCGCGCCGCCGACGCGCCCCGGATCATCATGCTGACCACCTTCGACCTGGACCACTACGTCTACGCCGCGATGGCCGCCGGGGCCAGCGGCTTCCTGCTCAAGGACGTCACCCCGGAGCACCTGGCCGCCGCCGTCCGGCTGGTCCGCACCGGGGACGCGCTGCTCGCCCCCGCGATCACCCGCCGCCTGGTCGAGCGCTTCGCCCGCCCCGCCGCCCCGGAGGCCGCCGCTCCGCACCGCGAACTGGCCACCCTCACCCCGCGCGAGCTGGAGGTGATGGGGCTGCTCGCCCGGGGCCTCAGCAACGCCGAGCTGGCCGTCCGGCTGCAGCTCTCCGAGGCGACGGTGAAGACCCATGTGGCCCGGATCCTGGGCAAGTTGGGGCTGCGGGACCGGGCCCAGGTGGTGGTCGCGGCGTATGAGACCGGGCTGGTCAGCGTGGGAGCGACAGGAGCGCCGGGAACGGCGTGACGGCGTGACGGCGTGACGGCGTGACGGCGTGACGGCGTGACGGCGTGACGGCGTGACGGCGTGACGGCGTGACGGCGTGACGGCGTGACGGCGTGCG
>NZ_JBEOSP010000017.1:119156-145224 GCF_040303105.1 Kitasatospora sp. NPDC096128
GCGTGACGGCAAACGGGAGCCCGGGGGTCGGCGTACCCCCGGGCTCCTGCCCTGTCACTCGCTACCGCGTCACACCAGGTCGAAGCGGTCCGCGTTCATGACCTTGACCCAGGCCGCGACGAAGTCCTCCACGAACTTCTCCTTGGCGTCGTCGGCCGCGTACACCTCGGCGACGGCGCGCAGTTCGGAGTTCGAGCCGAAGACCAGGTCGGCGCGGGTGCCGGTCCACTTGACCGCACCGGAGGCGTCGCGGCCCTCGAAGGTGTGGGCGTCCTCCGAGGTGGCGGACCAACTCGTGCCCAGGTCCAGCAGGTTGACGAAGAAGTCGTTCGTCAGCACGCCCGGGGTCTCGGTCAGCACACCGTGCGCGGACTGCTGGTGGTTGGCGCCCAGCACACGCAGGCCGCCCACCAGCACGGTGAGTTCGGGCGCGCTCAGGCCCAGCAGGTTGGCCTTGTCGAGCAGCAGGAACTCGGCCGGCAGCCGGTTGCCCTTGCCGACCCAGTTGCGGAAGCCGTCCGCCTTGGGCTCCAGCGCGGCGAAGGACTCGACGTCGGTCAGCTCCTGCGGGGCGTCCACCCGGCCGGCCGCGAACGGCACCTCGACGGCCAGCCCGGCCGCCTTGGCCGCCTGCTCGACGCCGACGCCGCCGGCCAGCACCACCAGGTCGGCCAGCGAGACCTGCTTGTCGCCGGCCTGGGCGTTGAAGTCCCGCTGCACGCCCTCCAGCGCCCGCAGCACCGCGGCCAGCCGGTCCGGCTCGTTGACCTCCCAGCCGGCCTGCGGCTGCAGCCGGATCCGGCCGCCGTTGGCGCCGCCGCGCTTGTCGCTGCCGCGGAACGAGGAGGCCGCCGCCCAGGCGGTGGAGACCAGCTCGGAGACCGACAGCCCGGTCCCGGCGATCCGCCGCTTGAGGTCGGCGACGTCCGCCGCGCCGATCTGCTGGTACGTGGCGGCCGGCAGCGGGTCCTGCCAGAGCAGGTGCTCACTCGGGACCTCCGGGCCGAGGTAGCGCACGACCGGGCCCATGTCACGGTGGGTGAGCTTGTACCAGGCGCGGGCGAAGGCGTCGGCGAACTCCGCCGGGTTCTCCAGGAAGCGGCGGGAGATCGGCTCGTACACCGGGTCGAAGCGCAGCGACAGGTCGGTGGTGAGCATGATCGGGGTGTGCCGCTTGGCCGGGTCGTGGGCGTCCGGCACGGTGCCCTCGCCGGCGCCGTCCTTCGGCTTCCACTGGTGGGCGCCGGCCGGGCTCTTGGTGAGCTCCCACTCGTAGCCGAACAGCGTCTCGAAGAAGCTGTTGTCCCAGGTGGTCGGGGTGGCCGTCCAGATGCCCTCGAGGCCGCTGGTGATGGCGTCGCCGCCGACGCCGGTGCCGTAGCGGCTCTTCCAGCCGAGGCCCTGCTGCTCCATCGGCGCGTCCTCCGGGTCCGGGCCGACGTTGTCCGCCGGGCCCGCGCCGTGGGTCTTGCCGAAGGTGTGGCCGCCGGCGATCAGCGCGACGGTCTCCTCGTCGTTCATCGCCATCCGGTAGAAGGTCTCGCGGATGTCGCGGGCGGCGGCGACCGGGTCCGGGTTGCCGTTGGGGCCCTCGGGGTTGACGTAGATCAGGCCCATCTGGACGGCGGCCAGCGGGCTCTCCAGCTCACGGTCGCCGGTGTAGCGCTCGTCGCCGAGCCAGGTGGTCTCCGGGCCCCAGTAGACGTCCTCGTCCGGCTCCCACTCGTCGACCCGGCCGCCGCCGAAGCCGAAGGTCTCGAAGCCCATGCCCTCCAGGGCGACGTTGCCGGCCAGGACGATCAGGTCGGCCCAGGACAGGCTGCGCCCGTACTTCTTCTTCACCGGCCAGAGCAGGCGGCGGGCCTTGTCCAGGCTGGCGTTGTCCGGCCAGCTGTTCAGCGGGGCGAAGCGCTGCTGGCCGCCGCCCGCGCCGCCGCGGCCGTCGCTGATCCGGTAGGTGCCGGCGCTGTGCCAGGCCATCCGGATCATGAAGGGGCCGTAGTAGCCGAAGTCGGCCGGCCACCAGTCCTGCGAGGTGGTGAGCACCTCCTGGATGTCCCGCTTCACGGCGGCGAGGTCGAGGGCGCTGAACGCCGCGGCGTAGTCGAAGTCCGCGCCGAGCGGGTTGGCGACGGCGGGGTTCTTGGCGAGGATCTTCAGGTTCAGCCGCTCCGGCCACCACTGGCGGTTGCCGCCGCCCTGGGTGGGGTGGAGCGCGCGCCCGTGGTTGACCGGGCAGCCGCCCGCACTCGCCTCTACACCGGTTGCATCGTGGTTCTCAGACATGGGAATCCTTCCGTACAAGGCGGATCACGGTGTCTATCTGCTACCTGCGGCACCTACTGCTACTGCCTGCTCCTGCTGCATCCGCACTGGTCGCGTGTGCAGGGAGTGCACTACTGCTGGTACCCAGGCTAGCGCCGGAGCCGATCCTACGATGGACGGAATCCAAGTCAAGAAAGACACCAAGCCCGAACCGGATCGGGATCCGGAGCCCCACGGATCCGCATTGGTAAACTCCGGTCTTCCCCCATGACCTGAATAGGTGAACCGTTATGAGTGACCTGCTGGAGCGCCTGCGCGAGCGCGGCTGGCGCCTCACCTCCCAGCGTCGTGTCGTGGCCGAGGTCCTGGACGGCGAGCACGTGCACCTGACCGCCGACGAGGTGCACGCCCGCGCGGCCGAGCGCCTCCCGGAGATCTCCCGCGCGACGGTCTACAACACCCTCGGCGAACTGGTCACCCTCGGTGAGGTCATCGAGGTGTCCACGGACGGGCGCGCCAAGCGCTACGACCCCAACGCCCACCACCCGCACCAGCACCTGGTCTGCACCGGCTGCGGCGCCATCCGCGACGTCCACCCCCTCGGCAACCCGCTCGCCGACCTCCCGGCGGACCAGCGGTTCGGCTTCGCCGTCTCGGGCGCCGAGGTCACCTACCGGGGGCTCTGCCCGGTCTGCGCGGGCTGATCACCCGGCCTCCGGGGCCGCCCAGCGGACCGGCAGGCTCTTGAGGCCGTTCTGGAAGTTGGACACCAGGCGCTGCGGCGGCCGGTCCGGGTCGAGCTCCAGGCCCGGGAGGCGGTCCAGCAGGTGGCGCAGCGCGGACCGCAGCTGCAGCCGGGCGAGTCGGGCGCCGACACAGAAGTGCGGGCCGTAGCCGAAGCTGACGTGGTCGTTCGGGGTGCGGGAGACGTCGAAGCGCTCCGGTTCCGGGAACACGGCCCCGTCGCGGTTCGCCGAGGCGTGGTACACCACCACCTTGTCGCCCCGGCGGACCGGCTGCCCGGCGATCCGGGTGTCGCGGGTCGCGGTGCGGCGGAAGTGCACCACCGGCGGCCAGCAGCGGAGCATCTCCTCCACTGCGGAGGGGATCAACTCCGGTCGCTCGCCCAGGAGTCGGTACTGGTCCGGATGGCCGAGCAGGGTCAGCAGGCCGCCTGGCAGGCCGTTGCGCACGGTCTCGTTCCCGGCGACGGCGAAGAGGAAGAACATCGTCTCGAACTCCTCGGCCGTCAGGCCCGCCCGGAGCGTCCGGGCCAGTACGCCGTCGGGGGCGGGCCGGCGGGCCAGGGCGTGGGCGTAGGCGAACATGTCGGCCAGCGCGGCCCGGGAACGCGGGTTCACCGGACGGCCGTCCGGGGCGGTCCGGGCCGTCGGACGGTGGGCGAGGGCGGCCCGGCCGAGGTCGGTCAGCGCGGCCGGGTCGACCGTGCTCGCATCGGCGTAGTCGGCGTCCTGGTAGCCGATCACCCGGTTCGCCCAGTCGAGCAGCAGCCCCCGGTCCCGCTCCGGCACGCCCATCACCCGGGCCAGCGTCCACACCGGCAGGTCCGCCGCCACCGTCGTGAAGTCGGCGGCCCCGGCGGGCCGTACGGCCTCCACCAGCTCCCGCGCCCGGTCGTCCACCGCCGCCGCCAGCTCGGCCAGGGCGCGCGGGGTGAACGCCGCCGCGACGATCCGGCGCAGCCGGGCGTGGTCCGGCGGGTCCTGGTTGAGCATCATCGTGCGGACGAAGGCCAGGTCGGCCGGGGTGTCGGGATCCCGGATCTGGGTCGCCCCGAGGTGCGAGGAGAACAGTTCCGGGCTGCGCAGCACGTGCTTCACGTCCGCGTGCCGCAGCACCGCCCAGTAACCGGGCCCGGCCGGCCAGTCCCCCACGGCCGGCTCCTCCACCCAGCAGACCGGGGCCTCGGCCCGCAGTTCGCGGAACAGCCCGTACGGCACGTCGTCCGCGTACGTCCCGGGCAGGAAGATCCGGTTCACCCGTGCCTGGTCCAGTGCCATGGTGACCGACCGTACGCCGCGCCCCGGCGGTCCGCCAGCAGTCCGGCGGTGGTTCTCCGGTGGTCCGGTGGTGGTTCGCCGGTGGTTCGCGGAAGTTCGGAACGTCGCGGTTGCGGCGATCACCGGCCCGGATCCCGTAGGGTCGGCCAATGGCGAAGTACTTCGACGTGCACCCAGAGTCCCCCCAGCCGCGCACCATCAGCACCGTGGCCGACAGCCTCCGTTCCGGAGCCCTCATCGCGTACCCCACCGACTCCTGTTTCGCCCTCGGCTGCCGCCTGGACAACCGCGACGGCCTCGAACGGATCCGGTCGATCCGACGCCTCGACGACCGCCACCACTTCACCCTGATGTGCGAGGACTTCGCCCAGCTGGGACAGTTCGTCCAGCTCGACAACAACGTCTTCCGGGCCGTCAAGGCCGCGACGCCGGGCAGCTACACCTTCATCCTCCCCGCCACCAAGGAGGTCCCGCGCCGGCTGATGCACCCCAAGAAGAAGACCGTCGGGGTCCGGATCCCCGACCACGCCGTCACCCGGGCGCTGCTCGCCGAGCTCGGCGAACCCCTCCTCTCCAGCACCCTGATCCTCCCGGGCGAGGACGAGCCGATGACCCAGGGCTGGGAGATCAAGGAACGCCTCGACCACGTGCTGGACGCCGTGGTGGACTCCGGCGACTGCGGCACCGAACCGACCACCGTCATCGACTTCTCCGACGGCGAGGCGGAGATCGTCCGCCGGGGGGCCGGCGACCCCGCGCGCTTCGAGTGAGCGGCCGGCGGCCCCGGGCTCAGCGGTGGCGGAGGTCCACCAAGGAGCCCAGGAGGCCGCCGAGCGCGACGGCGCCGATGACCGACGTGTCCCAGGGCCGACCGGCCGCCGCCCCCGAGGCCACCACCAGGGCGATGACGGCCATCGCCGTCCCCCGGGCCGGCCGTGATCGCGGAAGTAGGTTCAGGGGCTTGCCGTTTCGGCGCCGTCGCGCCAGGTTGATGACGAGCAGGAGTGGTGCGACTGCGAGCAGGGGCGGCACCATGTCGTGGGTCATGTCGCCAGGATGCCATGGACGGTGAAGAGTTGATCGAGTTGGGTGGGGTCATCGATCCGCAGGACGGCCGCCTCGACCGCGAGTTGGAGATCAGCGCCGCGCAGCCACTGCGCGAAGGCCCGGCACGGGGCTCCCTGCTCGTCCCGAAAGGGGTTCCGCGGTTCGAGGCCGCCGCCGAGGGCGAACTCGTACAGGCGCTCGACGGCTGCCGGGGTCGCGAACCGGGCCCATTCTGCTAGCCGGTCGCCGGTGCCGTCCCGGTCGGCGGGCGAGTCGACGGTGTTCAACGCGGAGGCGGCGCAGGACCACCCGATCGTGGCGGGCGAAGGGGAACAGATGCGGTGACTCTGCGGTTGGGGCAGGGCGACGGGCCAGTACGGCACTTGTGAAGGGGCGTTCCCATGAAGATCGGCATCATCGGCGCGGGCAACATCGGCGGCAACCTGACCCGGCGACTGACCGCCCTGGGGCACGAGGTCTCGGTGGCGAACTCACGCGGGCCGGAGTCGTTGAAGGCCCTGGTCGAGGAGACGGGCGCGAAGGCGGTGCCGGCCACCGAGGCGGCGAAGGGCGCGCAGGTCGTGGTGGTGACGGTGCCGCTGAAGAACGTGCCGGACCTGCCCGCGGGGCTGTTCGACGGCGCCGCCGAGGGCCTCGCGGTGATCGACACCGGCAACTACTACCCCAAGGAGCGCGACGGCCGGATCGACGCGATCGAGGACGGCGGGCTGACGGAGAGCCGGTGGACGGAGCAGCACCTGGGCCACCCGGTGGTGAAGGTCTTCAACGGCACCTACGCGCAGGACCTGTTGGAGCGGCCGCTCCCGGCGGGCGACCCGGAGCGGCTGGCCGTCCCGATCGCCTCGGACGACGCGGCGGCGAAGGCGGTCGTGCGGGCGCTGGTCGACGAGTTGGGCTTCGACACCGTGGACGCGGGCGGCATCGACGACTCCTGGCGGCAGCAGCCGGCCACGCCGGTGTACGGGCTGCGCGCCGGGGTGGAGGCGGTCACCCGGGCGCTCGCCGAGGCGTCCCCCGAGCGGCCGGCGGCGCACCGGGCGTAGCCCCACCTCACTCCGGTCGGCCCGAGCTGCCCCGTACCACCAGCTCCGCGGCCGGTTCCAGCCCGGCGGGCGGGCCGACTGGTCGGGCTGGTAGCCGAGTTCGCGGATCGCCGCGGTCACCCGCTCCAGCGTCTCCCGGCGGAGCAGCCGCGGGGCGTTGAGCGCGTTGGAGACGGTCTGCCGGGACACCCCGGCCGCGCGGGCCACCTCCTCGATGGTGGTGGCGCCACCACGCGGCCGGTGTGCTCCCTCGGGCATGCGGTCCTCCAGGCGTGCGGAGCGTACGGGACGGTCAGCCGCGGCGCAGGGTCAGCAGTCCGCCGCGCGGCACCGGGATCGGCTCGGCCCGCTCAAGCTCGACCTCGCCGCGCCGAACGGTACGCCCCCGGGCGTCCTGCACGGTGGCGACGGCCGTCCCGCTGCCGCCGACCAGGCGGACGTCCGGGTCGGCGTCGGCGTTGGCCACCAGGAAGGTCCGCCACCCCGTCCCCGAGGCGTCCACCGGCAGCGCGGCGTAGCGGGCCACCGCGACCGTCTCACCGCCCAGCGCCGTGACCATCGGGTACCCGAGGTCCGGTCGGGCCGGGCGCAGTTCGCCGCGTTGCAGGGTGTCGAGGTGCGTGCGGAAGACGCCGAGCCAGAAGGCGAGGGCCTCCCGCTGCTCCGGGCGCTGGGCGGCGAGGTCGACGGAGATCTGCGGGACGGCGAACAGCACGTCGATCAGGTGGCAGGCGATCTGCTCGGGCGGTTCGGCCGGGTGCCACATCAGCATGTCGGAGTGGACCGGGACGGGGCCGGCGGCGAGCCGCAGGTCCACGGTCCGCTGCCGGTTCTCCTGCCCGCCGAGCGGGCAGTCGGTGGCCCGGATCATGGTGACGTACGGCCACAGGCCGGGGCTGACGTACGGCTGGCGGTACTCGACCATCGCCTCGGGCTGGGCGGCGGTGACCCGCCGGCGGATGGCGGCGAGCAGGCGTTCCACGCCCTCGTCCAGGTCCGCGCAGTCCGCCTCCGGGCCGGCCGCCGGGGGGTCGGCGTGGGCGAAGCGGTCGACGAAGTCGACCTTGAGGCCGTCCATGCCCCATTCCTCGACGGCGCGGGCGAGCCGGTCGGCGAGGAAGTCGCGGACCTCGGGGTAGCGCGGGTCGGCCACGATCGCGCCCAGCTTCGGCTCGTCGGCGAGGGCGTGGCGGCCGAGCTTGCGGTGGGCGGCGCTGTCCTTGCCGATGAACGGCAGCGCGTACCAGAGCAGGTAGCGCACGCCCAGGTCGTGCACCCGGCGGACGTGCTCGGCGGTGTCGGGCAGCGAGACCGGCTCCCAGTCGCCGCAGTGGGCGTAGCCGCGGGTGCGGTCGGCGGTCATCCAGCCGTCGTCGACGATGATCACGTCCAGGCCGAGTTCCTTGCCGAGCGCGGCCTGGGTCTCGATGCGCTCGGGCGTGACGTCCTGGTGCATCGAGTACCAGGTGGAGTAGGCGGGCAGCCGGGCGGCGTCGGGGATGTCGACGGTGCGGCCGCTCCCCCACCAGGCGGTCAGGTCGGCCAGGCAGCGGGCGAAGTGCCGGCCGGAGGTGTCGATCCGTACGGTGAGCCGGCCCTCGGCCTGGGCCCAGAAGCGGAACTCGCCGGTCTCCTCGACCACTCCGGCGCCGGCCAGCACGTCGGGCCGCTCGGCGGCGAAGGCGCAGAGCGCGACGTCCCCGGTGCCGACCAGCGCGGCGATCGGCGCGCCGGCGGCGAGGCGGGTGCGGCGCGGGGCGCTCCAGGCGGCGGGCAGCCAGCCGGTGCCGCGCGGTTCGGGGGTCCACAGGGCGGTGGCGTCCACGCAGGGGACCCGCCACTCGATCCGCACCTGCCCGGGGCCCTCGGTGCTGACCTCGACCACGCCGTCGGCGAGCGTCCGGATGCTCGCCGTGCCGTTCGCCCGCAGGGCCGGGCCCTCGGCGCCGAGCGGGCGCAGGCCGCCGGCGCCGGCGGGGGCGTGCGGTTCCCAGATCTCCTTCACGGTCTCGGACATGCTCAGCCTTTCGTGGCGCCGGCCAGCAGGCCGGAGATGAACTGCCGCTGGAGGACCAGGAAGAGGACCATCATCGGCAGGGTGGACAGCGCGGTGCCGGAGAGGATCGCGCCGTAGTCGGAGCTGTTCTGGTTGCCGTGCAGGGTGGCCAGGGCGACCGGCAGGGTGTGCATCTCGGGGCTGCGCAGGGCGATCAGCGGCCAGACGAACTGGTTCCAGGAGCCCAGGAAGAGGAAGATCGCGAGGGCGGCGAGCACCGGCCGCATGACCGGCACCACGACGCTCCACAGCACCCTGAGCTCGCCGGCGCCGTCGACCCTCGCGGCGTCCAGGAGTTCGTCGGGCAGGGCGGTGAGCGACTGGCGCATCAGGAAGATCGCGAAGGGGACGCACAGGCCGGGGAGGATGAGCGCCTGGTAGGAGTCGAGCAGTCCGAGGTCGGTCATCATGGTGAACAGCGGTACCAGCATGACCTGTTCGGGGACGACGAGGGTGGAGAGCAGCAGCCCGAACAGCAGGGTGCGGCCGCGGAAGCGGAACTTGGCGAAGGCATAGCCGGCCAGCAGGGCGACGACCAGCGCGCCGGCCGTCTGGACCCCGGCCACCAGTAGGGAGTTGCCGAGCACCCGGAGCAGGCCGATCCTGCGGTCCAGCCGGTCGAGGTTGTCGCCGAGGCTGCCGCCCGGCAGCAGGCTCGGCGGCCAGTCGAAGATCTCGCCGTCCTTGCGGGTGGTGGCCGTCAGCAGCCAGTAGAACGGTCCGACGGACAGGCCGGTGACGGCGGCGAGCGCGAAGGTCAGCGGCCAGCCGCGCAGTCGGGGGATCCTCATCGGTCGCGCTCTCCCATCAGGCGCATCTGGACCGCACCGAGCACCGACACCAGCAGGGTGAGCGCGTAGGCGATGGCGGAGGCGTAGCCGAAGTCGAAGTACCGGAAGCCGTTCTGGTAGAGGTACATCGAGACGGTCAGGGTGGCGTTGTCCGGGCCGCCCCCGGTCAACACATAGGGCTCGTCGAAGAGTTGGAGCGTGCCGATGGTGGACAGGACGACCGTGAACAGCAGCACCGGGCGCAGCGCGGGCACGGTGATCGCGGTGAAGCGGCGGACCGGCCCGGCGCCGTCGACCATCGCGGCCTCGTACAGCTCCCGGGGGATGCCCTGGAGCCCGGCCAGGTAGATGACCGCGTTGTAGCCGGTGTAGTGCCAGGTGAGCACCAGGACGACGGCCATCCGGGCCCAGAACGGCTGCCCGAGCCAGTCGACGGCGGGCAGGCCGACCGACTCCAGCAGCCGGTTGACCGCGCCGTTGCCGGTGTCGAGCAGGAAGGAGAAGATCACCCCGGTGGCGACCAGGCCGGTGACGGCGGGCATGAAGACGCCGAGCCGCCACACCGCCCGCCAGCGCACCAGGGTGGAGTTGATGCCGACGGCCATCAGCAGCGCCAGCCCGAGCATCAGCGGGACCTGCACGACGAGGATCTCGGCGGTGTTGCGCAGGGCCGTCCAGAACAGCGGATCGTCCAGCAGGCGGCGGTAGTTGGCGAGCCCCGCGCCGTGGCGGGCGGCGCCGGCGCCGGTGGTGAAGGAGAGCAGCAGGGAGTCGACGACCGGGTAGGCCTTGAACACGCCGAAGGTGATCAGGGCGGGGGCGAGCAGCAGGTACGGCAGGGCGGTGCGGCGCAGGCGCGCGCCGCGGCGGCTGCGCGCGGCGGGGTGCTCGGCGGTGGCCCTGGAGCGGCCGTCGGCACGGGACGGACCGGCGGCAGCGGTGGACGAGGGGGTGGCGGCGGTCATGCGATGGTGCGTCCGGTCTGCTGGGCGAGCTGCTTGGCCGCGTCCTGGAGGACGGCGGCCGGGTCGCCGTCCTTGAGGAAGACCTTGGTCTGGGCGTCGCCGGCGAGCTTGAGGGCGCGGGCGTAGTCGCCGGAGTAGTTGGTGGGGTCGCCGCCGGTGGTGGCGAGGTCGGCGAAGGTCCGCAGGACGGGCTGGCCGCCGTAGTAGGCGCTGGGCGCGGAGTACATCGGGTCGGCGTAGGCCGGGACGAGGGCGGGGAAGACGCCGCCGGCGGCGAACATGGCGTTGACCGAGGCCGGCCGGGTGAGCGCGTACTCGACGAACTTCCAGGCGGCCCGGCGGCGCGGGCTGGCGGCGGCGACGGCCAGGTGGGTGGAGTTGACCAGGGCGGTGCGGTTGCCTCCGGCGGTGACGGCCGGGGGCTTGGCGAGGCGCCAACTTCCGCTCTGGTCACTGAACTTGGCTTCCAGGTAGTGCGCGGCCCAGGCGGGCATCGGGGCGATGGCGAGCTTGCCGGCCTTCATCAGGTTCGCCCAGCCGTGGTCGCCGGGGGCGTCGGCGACCAGTCCGGCCCGGTCCAGCCGCTGCAGGGTGGTCAGGGCGCGGACGCCGGGCTCGGAGCCGAGGGTGATCCGGCCCTGGAGGTCGAAGTAGAAGGCGCCCTGGAGTTGCATCAGGGACTGCACGAAGTCGAGGTCGGGGTCGGGGTTGGCGGCCTTGTTGATGCCGATCAGGGACATCCCGGGGTTGGCGGCCTTGAACCGGTCGGCGACGGCGATCAGGTCGTCCCAGGTGGCGAAGGCGGTGGGGTCGAGGCCGGCCTTGTCGAAGCAGTCCTTGCGGTAGAAGAAGCCGAGCGGGTTGACCTCCCAGGGCAGCGCGTAGGCGTGGCCGTCCTGGCCGGTGACGACCGGCCACAGGCCCTTGGCGAACTTGTCCTTGTGGGCGTCGGCGCCGTACGCGGAGAGGTCGGCGAGGCCGCCGGGGAACTTCTCCCGGTAGCCGGGCAGGTAGTCGCAGCCGATGTGGAGGACGTCGCCGAGGCCTTGGCCGCCGGCCGCGAGTCCGACGGTGATCTTGTCCCAGATGGCCGGGTTGCCGATGTCCTGGACGTCGACCTTGATCCCCGGATTGTCCTTCTCGAAGGCCGGCACGACCCCGCGCAGGGCGGCGGCGGCCGTGGCCCAGGACCAGACGGTGACGGTGCCGGTCTCGGCGTCCCCGCCCGAGCCGCCGCCCGAGCCGGAGCCTCCGCAGGCCGCGAGGGCGCCGCCGGCGGCGAGGGCCAGCAGGCCGGCTCCGGAGGAGCGGAGCAGGTCGCGACGGGAAAGGTGTGACATTGCATCCCTCTCGATGGACGGCGGGGGCAGGGAACGAAGGAGTGGGGCAACCGGCCGACCGGTCCGGTGATGTGAACGTTCAAAGGCGCAGAACAGACCAGAACTCAACAGGTTCGAACGAGCGGGACACAGCAAACGCCCGCGCTTGCCGTGCCGTCAAGACCCTCGGAGCAGGCAGCATCAGGGGAAATCGAATCCTGTCAGGTGCGTTGACTTGTGTTCGGTTCAGTGCAATATCATGTGGCACTCTCGCTGCGACCGGCGCCCCTCCCCCAGCCACCGCCCGCCGCCCGCACGCCACCCCCACCCTCCTGGAGTCCCCGCATGCCCGCTGCCGCCCGCCGACGCCTGGCCGGCGCCCTGGTCACGATGGCCCTGGCCGCCTCCGGCCTCGGCGCCCTGACCCTCGGCGCCGCCACCCCGGCCGCCGCCCTGAACAACGGCAACGCCCTCACCCCGCCCATGGGCTGGAACTCCTGGAACTCGCTCGGCCCCCAGGTCGACGAGCAACAGGTCAAACAGACCATCGACTTCATGGCGGCCAACGGCCTGGTGCAGGCCGGCTACAACACCGTCACCATCGACGACGGCTGGTCGCTGCGCCACCGCGACGGCCAGACCACGGACTTCGCGAAGAACTCCACCTGGGGGATGCAGCTGTACGACGCCAACGGCAACCCGGTCGCCGGCAGCGACGGCGGCGGCAACGACCCCACCAGCGGCCACCTGACGCCCGACCCGGACCAGTTCCCCCCGCAGACCGTCAACGGCCGGACCCTGAACGGCATCCAGTACCTGGCCCAGTACGCCCACAGCAAGGGCATGAAGTTCGGCCTGTACGCCACCGACACCTACACCACCTGCCAGGGCCACCCCGGCAGCCTGGGCCACGAGAGCACCGACGCCGCCGACTTCGTCGCCTGGGGCGTCGACTTCGTCAAGTACGACGACTGCCCCTACGGCCCCACCATCTACGGCCCCGACGGCTACGCCTACTACCCGCAGGGCGAGGGCAAGGAGCTCACCCGGTCCGTCTACGCCCGCACTCAGACCTTCCAGCGCGCCCTCGACGCGGCCACCGCCGCCGCGGGCAGGCCCAAGGTCACCCTGAGCCTGTCCGCCCAGCCCGCCCACACCGGCATCCCCTACCTGTTGAGCGCCGACGACCCGGCCCGCACCGACCCGCTGATCCAAGCGGCCGGCACCCCCGCCCACCAGGCCCCCGGCTACGCCCCCACCGGCGTCTGGTGCGGCCAGGTCGCCAACATGTGCCGGATCGGCGGCGACCGCGACAGCGAGCTGAACGGCGTGCTCTACGACCAGCAGCTCGGCACCGCGCTCAAGTACGCGAGCACCGTCCAGCCCGGCGGCTGGCACGACATGGACATGCTGTTCACCGGCTGGCAGGACGTCAACGGCCTCTGGGGCACCACCGACAACTCCCCCGGCAACAAGCCGTTCACCGACGACGAGTCCCGCACCGAGATGTCCGTCCTCGCCATGATGGCCGCCCCGCTGATCTCCGGCGCCGACCTGCGCAACGCGGCCGACGCCCAGCACAGCGCCAACGGGTACACCTGGTCCACCGGCATCAACTCCTCGGCGCTGGCGGTCCTGAAGAACCCCGGCATGATCGCCATCGACCAGGACACCCTCGCCAAGCCCGCCACCCTGGTCGGCAACCCGCCCGCCACCCCCACCGCCCCGGTCGTCCTCAAGCGCACCCTGGCCAACGGCGACCTCGCCGTCGCGCTGGTCAACCAGGACCCGGGCAACTGGGCCATGCCGAGCGTCACGCTCGGCCAACTCGGCCTGACCGGCTCGGGCTACGCGTACAAGGAGATCTGGAGCGGCGCCACCGGCACCACCACGGGCACCCTCGGCGGCAACTGGATCCCGGCGCACGGCACCGCGCTCTACCGGATCAGCGTCGGCGGCGGCACCTCGACCGGTGGCAACGGCGGCAGCGGCGGCACCCAGGCGGGCATCGTCGGCGACGGCAGGTACCACAGCCTCACGGCCGGCGGCACCGCCGGCCTGGCGCTGGAGGTGCAGGGCACCTGCAGCGCCAACCCGGGCGCCAACGCCGACGTCAACGCCTACGACCCCACCCACACCTCCGAGCAGTGGCTCTTCACCGCGAACCCCGACGGCACCGTCCGGATCAGCGACGCCTGCGGCACCGGCACCCAGTCGCACACCGTACTGGCCGCCGGTAGCGGAGCCGGCAGTGCCTACCTGCTCAACCCCACCGCGAACAACCCCTGGCAGGAGTGGAAGGTCACCCAGAACGGCACCGGGGCCCTCACCATCACCAACGTCGGCAACGGCCTGACCCTGGACGCGCCCAGCGGCACGCCCGGCGCGACGGTGCTCACCGACCCGGCCGACTCCTCGGCCCCGGGCCAGTCCTGGACCGTCACCTCCTGACCCGCCGTACGGGCCGGGGCGACGGGCACTCCCGGCGCTCCGGCTCCGTCGTTCGCGCGGGCGGGGCGTTCAGCCGTGGACGACCGGGGCACCGGTGAGGTGCACGGCCGTCTCCAGCGCCGGCGCGCCGGTGTACCTGTTCACTGCCGCCGGACGGCTCCTCGGAGGAACCCGTCCCGGAGCGGCGCGCCACCCACCGGGACGGCGGTCCGGCACATGGCCCCGGCCCCGGCCCCGAAGGACCTCCCCCGGATACCACGTGCTCGCCGACTCGGGCTGCCCCGCGTGAACCCGGGTGTGCGCGGGGAGTCGGCCCGGCCGACTCCCCGCGCATCGCCGCATCCGGTCAGCGCGGTGCCCGGATGCCGTCGATGATGCGGGTCCAGTTGTCGGCGCCGTGCCCGTCCTCGATCGCGCGCCGGTAGTGGGCCTGCACGGCCAGCGGGAGCGCGAGGTCGAGGCCGAGTGCGGCACTGGTCTCGACGATGTGGTCGGAGGTCGCGCCCATCATGGTGACGGTGCTGAGGTCGCCGGGGTGCTCCCCCGCGTCGAGCGCGGTGCCGGGGTTCGCCTCGCCGGCCCGCAGGACGGCGCCGATCGAGTCGGCGGCGGAGAGCAGTTCCGGCAGCGCCTCCCCGGCCTTCATCCCCGCGGTGCCCAGCATCGCGGTGGCCTGCATCAGTGCGGACAAGGTGCTGAGGAAGACGGCGAGTTGGGCCTGGTACATCATCTGGGCGAGGCCCGGGTCCTCGCCCAGGTACTTCGGCGTTCCGAGCCGGGCCAGCGCGGGCAGGTGGCGCTCCATCACCTGCTCCGGGCCGCTGTAGTAGACGTGGGCCGCCGCCGTACCGACCATCGGCGCGGGGACCATGACGCCCCCGGTGAGGAAGGCGGCGCCGTGGCCCGCCGCCCAGCCGGCCGCCTCGCGCGAGCGGTCGGGGGTGTCGGAGCTCAGGTTGACCAGGGTCCGGCCGGCGAGCGCCGCGGTGGCGCCGTCGAGGATGTCGTACCCCGCCCGGTAGTCGGTGAGGCTGAGGATCACCAGCTCGCTCGCCGCGACCGCCTCGCCGGGTGTCGCCGCGAGCCTCGCGCCGGCGGCGACGACGCCGTCGGCCCGGGCGGCGGTGCGGTTCCAGACGGTCACCGGGTGGCCGGCGTCAAGGAGGGTCCTGGTCATCGCCCGGCCCATCGGGCCGAGCCCGATCACCGTGACGGCACTGTTCTGACGGTTGGTCCGGTTCTGTCGTTCGTTCACCCCTCCATGCTCGGGGGGCGTCACTATCCTCGGAAGTACCCACTGTTTTCTGCGGTACTCACCTTTTCGTAAGGGGGATCGGTGATGGCCAAGGCACCGAGGAACGGGCCCTACATCTGCGGCATCGACGCCGCGCTCGACGTGGTGAGCGGCAAGTGGAAGGGGCTGATCCTCTGGGAACTCGCCACCCACGGCGTGCGCCGCTTCGCCGAACTCCGGCGCGCCCTGCCGGGCGTGAGCGAGAAGATGCTGACCCAGCACCTGCGCGAGATGGAGGAGGACGGCCTCGTCCACCGGGAGGTGTACGCGGAGGTGCCGCCGCGGGTGGAGTACTCCCTGACGGAGCACGGGCGCACCCTCGATCAGGCCCTCAGGCCACTGGGCGCCTGGGGGACCGCGCGGATCCGCCGCGAGGGCTCCCCGGTCGTCGCCGGGGCCGAGCCCTCTGACGGTTGAGCCTCGGCCTCAGCGGCCGACCTCCCGCAGGCGGAAGTCCTCGACCGTCTCACGGCGGATCAGCAGCCGGGCCCGGCCGTCCTTCACCGCGGCGACGGCCGGGCGGCCGACCAGGTTGTAGCCGGAGGCCATCGACAGCTGGTAGGCGCCGGCCGCCGGGACGGCCAGCAGGTCGCCGGGGCGCAGGTCGGCGGGGAGCACTGCGTCGCGCACCAGTACGTCGCCCGCCTCGCAGTGGCGGCCGACGACGTCGAC
Source organism: Kitasatospora sp. NPDC096128 (assembly GCF_040303105.1). NCBI lineage: Bacteria > Bacillati > Actinomycetota > Actinomycetes > Kitasatosporales > Streptomycetaceae > Kitasatospora > Kitasatospora sp. NPDC096128. The sequence continues at coordinate 135,102 of NZ_JBEOSP010000017.1, forward strand.
CCTGGCCGAGCCCGCGTCGGAGCGGCGGCCCACCAGGCGGACGCTGTACGGGGATCCGTACAGCGCCGGGCGCGGGTTGTCGCTCATGCCGCCGTCGACGGCCACGAAGGTGCGGCCGTCCGCCGAGTGCTTGACGGACAGGACCCGGTAGACGGCCACCGCCGCCGGTCCGGCGATGGCGCGGCCGGGCTCGACGATCAGGCGGGGCACCTCCAGGCCGGCCTCGGCGCAGCGCACCGCGAGCCGGTCGGTGACCCGGACGGCGAACTCGGGGAGGTCGAACTCGGCGTCCCCGGGCAGGTACTTGATGCCGTGGCCGCCGCCGAGGTCCAGCTCCGCCGGCTCCACACCGTGCCGGTCCCGCACCTGTGCGAGCAGCCGCACCAGTGCGTCGACGGCCTGGAGGAACGGTTCGAGTTCGGTGATCTGCGAGCCCACGTGGCAGTGCAGACCGGCGAGTTCGAGCCCGGGCTGGTCGAGCACCCGGGCGATGGCGTCGGCCGCGTCGCCGCCCTCGATCGGGAAGCCGAACTTCTGGCCGCCGACGCCGGTCCGCACCGCCGCGTGGTGGCCGGCCGCGATCCCGGGGACCACCCGGACCAGGACCTTCTGCGGGGTGTCCGCCGCCACCAGGGCGGCCAGCCGGGCGATCTCCGCCGGGCCGTCGATCACGATCCGCCCGACCCGCAGCCGCCGCGCCAACCGCAGCTCCTCCGGGGACTTGGCGTTGCCGTGCAGCAGGATCCGCTGCGCGGGGAAGCCGGCCGAGACGGCCAGCCAGAGCTCCCCCGAGGAGCAGACGTCCAGGCCGAGGCCCTCCTCGGCGACCCAGTCGGCCATCGCGCTGCACAGGAAGGCCTTGGCCGCGTACAGCACCTCGGCGTGCGGCAGGGCCCGCCGGTACGCCCGGGCGCGGCTGCGGACCTCGCCCTCGTCCAGCACGTACAGCGGGGTGCCGAACCGCTCGGCCGCCTCCGCCAGCCCGACGCCGCCGACCAGCACCTCGCCGCCCGGGCCGGGCCGCGCCGAGGCCGGCCAGGGGCCGCCGAGCGTGTCGGCGGGGGTGGGGGTCGGTACCGGCGGGGCGATCAGCTGGGTCATGGCGGCTACTCCTACGGACGGCGGGGAAGGGCGGCTCGGGCTGGTCCTGGTAGGGCTCAGTCCTCGTAGTGCATGGCGAAGCGGCAGTGCGCGGGGCGGGTCCGCGCCCGGTCGGCGTCGCTCGGCGCGGGTGAGGGCGGCTCGGGCTGGTCCTGGCCGGCGGCGGCGGGCACCAGGCGGATCGTCCGCCCCAGCGGCTGGTCGACGTCGATGACGGCGGTGGCGGTGGTCACGGCGGGCTCCTCGGGTCTGCGGCGGGGCCGTCGTCCGGCGGCCCGGTTCCAAGTGGAGACCCTCCGGACACCGTTCGCACCCGCCCTTGACGCACGGCCTACGCAGCGGGGGCGTACCTTGACGACTTCCTGACATCCCCGGCATTCCAGCCTTACGAACGACTGTTCGCGCAGGTCAGAGGCCAGGTGCCGCAGATGTCAGGGAAGCGTCAAGGACGGCCGCTTCACCGCCAAGCCTGCGTCAAGACCCGCATGGCGCAACGGACTCCGGTGATGGGCTGTGGCTCGTCCCCGCCGCCACCGAGTGCGCCGCCCCGCCGCTTGGGGGCGGCCCGGAAGGTCCCCCGAGACGATGCGCCGTTCGGCCCTCACCCCACCGGACACCACACCGGACACCACCCCGCACACCAGCCCCGACCAGCAGAACTGGTTCCGCCGCCCGGAACCCGCCGCACCGGAGCCGCCGCACCCGAGCCACCGCCCGGCCACGCCCCGGGGCCGACGACGGCTGATCACCCGGCGCCAGCTGGCCGAGGCACTGCCCGCCGCCGTCCGCAAACTGCACCCGCGCACCATGATGCGCAACCCGGTGATGCTCGTGGTGGAGACCGGCTCGGCCCTCACCACCATCAGCGCCGTCCTCCACCCGAGCGTCTTCGCCTGGGTGATCTCCTTCTGGCTCTGGCTGACCGTGCTGTTCGCCAACCTCGCCGAGGCCGTGGCCGAGAGCCGGGGCAAGGCGCAGGCCGCCTATCTGCGCAACGCCCAGGCCGCCATCACCGCCCGACGGCTGCTGCACTGGCGGGTCGGCACCCGCGACCACCGCCACGAGACGCTCCCCGCCGAGGAGTTGATGCTGCACGACATCGTGCTAGTGCCGGCCGGGGAGACCATCCCGCGGGACGGCGAGGTGGTCGAGGGCGTCGCCACGGTGGACGAGTCCGCGATCACCGGCGAGTCCGCACCCGTCATCCGGGAGTCCGGCGGCGACCGCACGGCCGTCACCGGCGGCACGAAGGTGCTCTCCGACCACCTGGTCGTCCGGGTCACCTCGCGCCCCGGGCAGAGCTTCGTGGACCGGATGATCGCCCTGGTCGAGGGCGCGAACCGGCAGAAGACGCCGAACGAGATCGCCCTCAACATCCTGCTGGCCTCGCTCACCATCGTCTTCCTGCTGTCGGTGGTCTCGCTCCAGCCGATGGCGATCTACGCCCACGCCCCGCAGACCACCATCGTGCTGGTGGCGCTGATGGTCGCGCTGATCCCGACCACCATCGGCGCGCTGTTGTCCGCGATCGGCATCGCCGGGATGGACCGGCTCGTCCAGCGCAACGTGATCGCCCTGTCCGGCCGGGCCGTCGAGGCCGCGGGCGACGTGGACGTGCTGCTGCTCGACAAGACCGGCACCATCACCCACGGCAACCGCCGGGCCGTCGCCCTGCACCCGCTGCCCGGCGCGACCGTCGAACAGCTCGCCGAGGCGGCCCAGTTGGCCTCCGTCGCGGACGAGACCCCGGAGGGACGCTCGCTGGTTGAACTGACGCACCGTCAGTACTGGGTGCCGCCGCGCGGACCGGGCGAACTCGGCGAGCAGACGCCCGTCCCGTTCACCGCGTACAGCCGGATGAGCGGCGTCGACCTCACCTGGCCGGACGGCGCCGGCTGCCTGATCCGCAAGGGCGCGGCCGCGGCCGTCGCCCGCTGGGTGGTGGACTCCGGCGGACGGATGCCGATGGAGGCCAAACCGCTGGTCGACCGGATCGCCGCGGCCGGCGGCACCCCGCTGGTGGTCGCCGTGCACGACCGGCACGGCGCCCGGGCACTCGGCGTGGTCGAACTCAAGGACGTGATCAAGGAGGGCATCGCCGAACGCTTCGCCGAGCTCCGCCGGATGGGCATCCGCACCGTCATGGTCACCGGCGACAACCCGCTGACCGCCAAGGCGATCGCCGAGGAGGCCGGAGTGGACGACTTCCTCGCCGAGGCCACCCCCGAGGACAAGCTCGCCCACCTCAAGCGCGAACAGGCCGCCGGGAACATGGTCGCGATGACCGGCGACGGCACCAACGACGCCCCCGCCCTCGCCCAGGCCGACGTCGGCGTGGCGATGAACTCCGGCACCCCGGCCGCCAAGGAGGCCGGCAACATGGTCGACCTCGACTCCAACCCGGCGAAGCTGATCGACATCGTCCGGGTCGGCAAGCAACTCCTCATCACCCGGGGCGCGTTGACCACCTTCTCGATCACCAACGACGTGGCCAAGTTCTTCGCGATCATCCCCGCGATGTTCGCCCACGCCTACCCCGGGCTGCACGGCCTCAACATCATGGGCCTGCACAGCCCGCAGTCCGCGATCGCCTCCGCGGTCATCTTCAACGCGCTGATCATCGTCGCCCTGATCCCGCTCGCGCTGCGCGGCGTGCGCTACCAGCCCGCCTCGGCGACCGACCTGCTCCGGCGCAACCTGCGGGTGTACGGCCTGGGCGGGCTGGTGCTGCCCTTCCTCGGCATCAAGGCGATCGACCTGCTGATCGAGTTCGTGCCCGGACTGGGCTGAACCCCGCGGCTGTCAGGAGTCCGTCAAGAAGTGTGCGACCGGCGTCATGACGGTGTCAGCGCCGGTACGGACCGGTCGGTTCCGGGGTTCACTGGAGGCATTCGAAGCAAGGAGTACCCGACCGGCAGGACTCGACCGGCGTGAGCCACCGGAGGCACAGCCGGCTACCGGAGAGACGAGCGAGCTACCGGAGAGACGGAGGCGAACGGCCATGACCGGGACCACCACCGACCCCACGACCGGCACCACCCGAGTGATCGTCGGCCTGAGCGGGTCGCTGAGCAGTCTGGCCGCCCTCTACCACGCCGTCGGCGAGGCGGCCCGGCACGAGGCCGTGCTGGTGCCCGTCGCCGCCTGGACGGTGGGCGACAAGGACGGGCTGCGGCCGCTGTCGGAGCTGGAGCACGCCGCCCGGCGGCGCCTGGACATCGCCTTCGAGCAGGCGTACGGGGGCTACCCGTCCGGCCTGGTGATCCGCCCGATGGTGGTGAACGCCGAGCCCGGGCCCGCCCTGGTCGCCGCCGTCACCGGGCCGGACGACCTGCTCGTCCTCGGCGCCGCCACCCGCCGGCGCGGCTTCGACCGGTTGCGCGGCACCTCCGTCGCCCGGCACTGCCGGGCCCGGGCGGGCTGCCAGGTGGTCGAGGTCTCGCCGTCGGCGCTGCTGACCCGGCTGGAGCTGACCGCCCGCACCGGGGCACCGCTGCCGCTGCTCGCGCGGTAGCAGCAGCGACAGCAGCGGCACCAGCAGCAGCGGCAACGGCGGCAGCAGCAGCAGCAGCGGCAACGGCGGCAGCAGCGGCCCCGGAGGGGGCCTTCAGAACGCCCCGCCGCCCCGGCGCACCCCGCCGGGGCGGCGGGTGCCACCCGTCACGAGGCGTCCGGCAGGCGCGCGCTCAGCCAGCCGAGCGCGGGCGGGATCAGCCGGTCCCAGGTGGTGAAGTTGTGCCCGCCGGTGTCGACCGTGGCCTGGGCCACCACCAGCGGCGGCCGGGCCGCCGCCGCGAAGGCGCTGGAGTCGGCGTAGCTGCTGCCGTCCTCCTTGCTGTCGGCGAGCAGCACCGACAGCGCGGGCACCGGGAGGTGGGCGAGGCGCCAGTTCAGGTCGGCCTCGTTCCGGCGCTGCCGGCTGCCGCCGAAGAGGTCGCCGGTGGTCACGTCCTCGGCCGCCTTGAAGTAGCCGGAGAGCGAGACCGCCGCCGGGAAGGTCGCCGGGTGCACCATGCCGAGCTTGACGGCGCAGTAGCCGCCGGTGGAGTCGCCCATCACGCCCAGGCCGCCCGTGCTCCCGAGCACCCGGTAGCCCGCCCTCAGGTCGGCGGGCACGTCGGTGGTGAAGTAGGTCTGCGCCTGCGGGCCGTTCGGGATGTCCTCGCACTCGCTGTCCCGGGGCATGCTGGGCGAGGGGCGCATCAGCACCAGGACGGTCGGCTTCATGGCGCCCTTGCCGAGCAGCTCGAGTTCGGTGGCCGGGTAGCGGAGCTTGGTGACCAGGTTGGCGGCGTCGCCGGGGAAGCCGGTCATCACCAGCACCGCCGGGAAGTGCTTGCCCTCGTTGCCGGGCTGGAAGTACTGGGGCGGCAGGTAGACGTACCCGTCGGTGCTCAGCCCGGTGGTGCCGCCGGGCAGCCGGACCTTGTCGAGCCGGCCGATCCGGGCCGGGTCGCGGCTGCCCGGGCTCGCGCCGGTGATCTCGGCGGTGCCGAGCACCTGCACCCCGGCCGGTCCGCCGCCCGGGGTTCCCGGGGCGGCGGTGCCGCCGGGGGTTCCCGGGCCGGCCGGGGAGGCGCCCTGGATGACGGCGGTGCCGTGCTCGTGCCCGAGCAGGTCGGACCAGCTGCTGTAGAAGACGAAGTAGTCGTTGACGGCGAGCCCGAGCGTGGCGAGCAGCGCCACCTGGGTGACCAGGATGGTGCCGAGCCGCAGGAACATCGCCGGCCAGCTGCGGACGGCGAGCTTGGGCCAGACCCAGAGCGTGCCGAGCACCGTGGCCACGGCGAGCAGCGCGGCCAGCGCCAGCAGTTTGTGACTGGTGAGTCCCATCGGTCCCGGCCTCCCCTACCACTGTGGACCACCGGACCGGGATCGCGCCCCTGTCATTCGGCCCGGTCACTCGGGGTAGTGCCTCCCTCGGTACCCGGCCGGCGCCTGCCGGACCCGGTCGCGCGGGAACGGCGGGCCGGTGAAGCGGTGAGCGGGATCATCGGCCCGGAGGGGAGTTGGCCGCTCCGCATGCCAACTTCGACAAGCCTGTCGAAGTTGGCATGGCCGGGCTATGCTGGCGACAGGTCCGCAGGCGAGCTCCCGCCCCCGCCGACGTCCGCACCACCCCGGCGCGCCCGGCCGGCAGGAGGCGAGCCGCCCGGACCGCACCCGGCCCCGCACCGACGGGTCGGCCTCCCGCAGAACTCCCTTCCACCGATGAGTTCCTGACGTACCGTCAATTGAGTGTGCGGCCCTTCACCAACCGGCCGTCCGGGCGTGCCCCGGACCGCCCGCCGCCGTTGTACGGAAGGTGATCCGCCGCGCCCGCCCCCGCCCTCCGCTCCCCCTGCCGAGGAAGAGGTACCCGATGACGACGTCCAGGCTCCTCCCGCAGCCCCGGGAGGCGGCCGTCCTGGCCGCCGTCCTCGGACTGCTCGTCCTGGAGGAGATCGCCCTCGGCCTCGCCGAGGAGGAGGACCGCCCCGTCATCGGCGGCATCCTGATCGGTGCCTCCTGCTCCGGCCTGCTGGTCGTCGGCGCGGTCCTGTTCAGCCGCTGGCTCGACGCCCGCCGCCCGCTGCCGCTCCCCCCGCCCGGGCCCAACGGGCGCGAGTACAGCGCCCGGGCGCTCGAGGGCTTCCCGATGGAGGCCGTCCGCCCCCTGCTGCTCACCGAACACGCCCCGCAGCTGGGGCAGTTGTACTCGGCCTGGATGCTCGCCCGGACCGGCCGGACGGCCTCCTGGATCGCCCGGCGGCTGGACCTGCCGGTCGAGGCCGTCCAACTCCTGGTCGACGCCGCCCGCACGCACACCGACCCCCGGCCGCTGCCGGAGGCCTGACGGGCCGCGGGTCGGGCTGCGGCCGGGGCACGGGGAAGCCCCGGCACCGCAACGCGCGGCACCGGGGCGGACGTTCGGGTGCGGGATCAGCTCTCGCGGCCCGAGGCGTCGTCGATCAGGAACGCGGTGGTCGGGCTCGCCCCGGTCTCGTGGGAGACCAGCTTGAGACCGATGGTGGTCCCCCAGCCGACCTGGCCGATCAGCGAGGAGAGGTCCACGGACTGGTACTGGTAGCCGTTGGTCGGGTTCTGGCTGCTCCAGGTCTTCACCGTGCCGATCGGCTGGCCGGTGTACTGGTTGATCGCCACCAGCGACAGGGTGTCGGGCGCCGCGCCGGAAGTGTTGCTCGACTCCACGTCCAGCCAGAAGGAGAAGGTCGCCTGCCCGTAGCCCGGGTAGGTGTTCAGGTAGGTGGTGATGGAGTCGTCCGTCCCGGTGTTCTGGCCCAGCCAGGCGTACCAGGAGCCGGAGTGCGGCGCGTGCAGGCTGGACGGGGTGATGATGTTGTACCCCGACGGGCTCCACGCGTCCGTCATCACGGTGTGGTTGACGTCCGCCGAGCCGTTCTCGAACCCGGGGTCGATGAGCTGCTCCAGCGAGCCGCAGCCCGAGCCGCCGCCGGCGCTGACGCTCTCCCAGAAGCCGGTGGAAGCCGCCTTGCCCGCCGCGTCCGTCGCCGTCACATTGACCCGCTGGTAGCCGTTGGTCGCGCCGGCGGTGCCGGAGATCACCCCGCTGTGCGCGTCGATGGCCAGCCCCTGCGGCAGCCCGGTGGCGCTGTAGGTGAGGGCCGAACCGGTGCCGGAGACGCCCACCGCCGGGATGGACAGCGGCTGGCCGGCCTTGTCGGTGCGGTCGCACATGGTGCTCACCGAGACCGGCGGGGAGGCCACGATCGGGTCCGAGGCCATGCACAGGTGGTCCGTGTTGGACCACAGGGTCTGCAGCGGGAAGCTGCCCGTCGACAGGTCCTCGAAGAACAGCCCGCCGTTGGAGCCCTTCGGGATCCAGGCGCACTTGTCACCGACCTCCTGGCCGGTGGCGTCGGTCCAGCCGCCCGGGGTGTTCGGGTCGGTCACCGTCTCCGCGTACTCGTGGCCGCCGATGATCCCGTAGCCGTCCAGCCGCCCCCGCGGGGTGTTCTCGCCGAACCAGTTGGTGCCGCAGCCGGCCACGTCCGTCAGGTACGGCATGTTGGTGTAGGCGAGCTGGCCGTACGGCGAGCGCTGGAAGTCGTGCCAGGCGCAGTAGCCCAGCTCCTTCCACTTGTCCGGGTCGGTGCCCTGCGGCGAGTCGATGATGTACTGCACGTTGCGGTTCTGCGCCTCGGTCAGGTTGCCGAAGTGCTTGGCCGCGGCCAGCGCCTCCGCGCCGATCTGCGGCTCGGTCGCCGCCTGCGGCGCGGGCGCGGCGTTGTCCACCCAGACGCCCGCCAGCACGCTGCCCGCCTGCGGGTACGGGATGTGCGCGGCCCCGGCCGGGCACTGCACGGAGCCGGCGGCGATGCCCTCGCAGTACTGGGTCAGCACGGCGCTCCAGCCGTCGCCCTGGCTGCCCAGGCCCTTGAAGAAGTCCTGCTGGTACGGCGCGGCCTGGTCCGGGTCGCCGGTCGCCACGGTGTCGCCGGTCGCGTTGGTGGACGGGGTGCCCCACTGGGAGCCCCACAGCACCAGGTACACCTTGGGCGCGCCGATCACCACACCGGTCGACTCCTGGCCGCCCTTGTAGGTGACCTGGAGGTCGTACTGGTTCGCGACGTTGCCGTCGCCGTCCTTGCCGGTGCCCGGGTCGGCGCCGTCCACCAGCTTCGGCGCCTTCGCCGTGGTGCCCACCGGGCCGGCCTTCGCGGCCCCGACCCGGCGCGGACCGGACTTCTTCGGGGCGGCGGCCTTGTCGCTCTTCGGGGTGCCGGGCTGGGCCACGATGGTGGCGGCCTGCGGCGCGTGGGAGTCGGCCATCGCCGACAGCGGGCTGCTGAGCGCGGCCCCGGCGAGGGCGGCGGCCAGGGCCACCAGGGCGGTCCGCGGGGCGCGTCGGGCGCCTCGGGGCATGCGGGATCGGAATCTGAACACGGGTCGGGTTCCGTCTCTCGTGACGTGGGGGAGGGCGGGGGTGCACATGCGGTCCGGGTGGACGGGGAACCGGGCTCACCCCGGGCTGACCACTGTGCAATGCGCCATATGATATTTCACTGACACTCGCGCACAAGGCTTACACCTGACGGCCCGCCGCATCACACCCGGGCCAGCGGCATCACACCCCGCCCCGGAGGAGGCCCGCACCCCACCCCACCAGGGCCGATCCCGCCCGACCCGCCCACCCGCCAACTCGACGGACGGGCAGGGATTTTAACTACCCCTTACCCGACCAGACCCCGCCTTGGCATTCCTCACACCCGCCGCCCCGCATTCGCCTGCGCCACCAGGAACGGCACCAGCCCCCGCTCCGCCAACGCCGACCGCCACGCCTCCCGCGCCACCACCAGCTCCCCCGGTCCGCCGGCCTCCTCCGGCCCCGCCTCCCCCTTCACCCGCGACGCCGCCCCCAACAGGCCCAGCCCGCCCACCACCAGGGACACCGCCGCGATCCCCGCCGCCACCCACCCGGCCCCCACCAGTGCGCGACCCATCACGTCCCCGTCCTCCGACAGCCCCAACAGGTACCCCAGCAGCAGGAACACCACTGCGGCGGCGACGGCGACGATCGGCACGATCACCGCCAACACCCCCCACCACCCCGACGCCCGCTCCCGCGCCGGCACGTCCACCGGCAGCCGCGCCACCGCATCGGCGTCCGCCCGCAGCGCCGCGTAACGCTCGTACTCCGGCGCGGCGGCCGCGAGTACGAACTCCGCGTTCTCCCGCGCCGTCCGCCGCAGCCGGTCCACCTCCCCCCCCACTCCCTGCAACGCCGCCCGCACCTGCGGCGCGGCCAACGCCCTGCCCAGCTCCGTCTCGAAGTCGGCCCGGTCCTGCTGCGGCAGTCGAAGCGGCCTGTCCATGCCGTGCCCCCGTTCACTCGTGGTTCTACAGAACTGTAGAACACGGGGATGCGAAGGAGCAGCCCTGTTCAGAGGTGGAACTCGGCAGCTGAGGAGGGGCCGGCCGTCGGTACCCACCGGCGGGTCATACGTCTTCAACGCACTGATCGCCACCGCCTGCACCCGAGCGATCTCCCGCCCGACCA
>NZ_JBEOSP010000017.1:145234-185390 GCF_040303105.1 Kitasatospora sp. NPDC096128
CCCTGGAGGTCCAGGTCGCCCCGGATGGTGACGGCGATGTCCGGCCCGAGCTCGAAGCGGAAGCCCGGTACCCACCGGGCACCGACGGCCGGCCCCTCCTCAGCTGCGGGGCGATCAGCACAGGTCAGCCGACGACGAGTTTCACCCTCCGGGAGTCGGCGGCGGCCGACGGGGTGGAGCCGATGTTGGAGACGGTGGCGATGGCGATGGCGTCGGCGCCGGCGATCCAGTTGACGGTCTTGGACTGGACGAGCAGTTGCCGCTGCTGGACGGTGCCGTCGCAGACGATGTCGGTGTCCGGGGTGCGGCTGGAGCCGAAGGCCTTGGACGAGGAGTCCTCCGGGTCCTGCTGTTCCACCGAGACGGTGAGCGAACGGGCCTCGTCGGCGACCGAGCAGAGATAGCTGACGGAGACCCGGGCCCTACTGGGGATCTTCGGGTCGATCACCACGTCACCGAGGGTGACGTCGATGCCGGCCGAATCCTTGGCCGGCGCCGGGGCCGGGCCGACGGCCTGGGCCGGGGCGGCTAGGCCGGTGAGGGCCGAGGTCAGTACCGTCAGGACGATCCACCGCTGCACTGCAACCTCCGGGGGTGTGGGACGTGGTGCGGCCGACGCTAACCGCCGCTCCGCCCGCCCGCGCGCCGAGTCGTCCGATCGTCGTACGGACGGCCCGACGGCGGCGTCCCCCTTGCTTACCGGCGGGTGACGGGTGGGCAATGCCCCCGAAACACCCGACCCGCAGGCTGAGCTGCATGGCAGCAACCCCCACCGCGCCGGAACCGGCGGCACTGCCGGGGCCGGCGCACCCCACCGGACCGCCGGGACCGCTCACCGGCTTCACCGTCGGTGTCGCCGCCGCACGCCGCCGCGAGGAGCTCACCGCCCTGCCCACCCGGCGCGGCGCCCAGGTGGTCGAGGCCCCGGTGCTGCGCATCCTGCCGCTCGCCGACGACCTCGACCTGCGCAAGGCCCCACCCCCGATTCCGCCACCATTGCGGGGGTGAATTCGCGCGCGCCCCGGATCCACCCTGGCTCCCCTTCGGACCGGGCCGCCGGAATCCGGCCACCGGCGGGCTCGTGTCGGTCCGATGAAGATCGCCACCGGTGCGACACCCGAAAGTCGTAAAGCGATCGGAAGTGAACGGAAACGAACGGGAGCTGACATTCGTTCAGCTGACAGTCCGTCAACCTGGCGATCCCACAATGCGGTCACCCGGCACCCCGATGAACTATGGGCTTCATCACAGGAAAACATTGAACCCGGGCCCGACGGGCGGCCCGCCGCTCACCACATCAGGCCGCAGCGACCGGATCCAGCCCCTGGTGGGCCGATGATCGACAGGCCATGAAGATCGAATCCACAACCGGAGCACTGGTTAACAATTGAACCACATTGACCCGCGTCTTTGATCATATTAGTCTTGCTTCCTGTTTGGGGGCCTGCTTTGTGATCTAAGTATCGCGAGACTTCCGGGGGGGCAGCGATGGATCAGCAACGAGCCAATCTTCTAGAACCTCAACTCTTACGAAGCCATTCGGACCGGCGAAGACTGCCGCCGATGGCACCGCGGAAGACCAAATCATCGCTCCGCGTACTCGTCGTGGAAAGCGATGCGAAAGCCGCCGGAACACTCGTACAGGAGATGCGCCGGCAGGGACATCAGGCCGAAAGCGTGGACACCGGCACCAAGGCCCTCCACCAACACCGGAACGCCGACCTGATACTGATGGACCCGGACCTGCCCGACCTGGACGGCATCGAGGTCTGCCGGGCCATCCGCTCCGTCTGCAACACCGCGATCATCGTCGTCACCACCCGCGACAGCGCGCTCGAACGGGTCCTCGGCCTCCAGGCCGGGTCCGACGACTACGTCGCCAAGCCCTACTGCTTCCCCGAGCTGCTGGCCCGGATCGACGCCGTGATGCGCCGGGTCCACTCCCAGGGGCCCGCCGCCGGGGACATCGTCATCGACCCGTTGAGCATCATGCTGAGCACCCGGGAGGTCCGCCTCGGCGACCGGCGCATCGACGTCACCCGCAAGGAGTTCGACCTGCTGTACCTGCTCGCCTCCCAGCCCGAGCGGATCATCTCCCGCAGGCAGATCATGACCCAGGTCTGGGACGACTCCCGCTCCCAGCCGGGCCGCACGATCGACACCCACGTCAGCAGCCTGCGCAGCAAGCTCGGTTCCAGCACCTGGATCACCACGGTCCGCGGTGTCGGCTTCCGCCTGGGGCAACGGGGCCCCCTGTAGGAAGCGCCCCGCACCGCGGCAACCTCGTGGGTGGCCGGCCACCGCTCAGGCCGCCGTTCGCCAACTCGGCCGGGGACCGGCCGCCCACGAGGTTGCCGCCTTGCGCCGGGCCTCGGCCGGGGACCACTTCGCATCGACGCGCCGCAGCTCCGTCGCACCGGCGGCCTGCGCGCCCGCCCGGCCGTAGCAGCGGGCCAGCACGGCCGTCAGGGCCGCCAGTTCCTCCGCGTCCAGGACGCCCCGGACGATCCGCCAGGTCTGCTCCGGCGGCGCCTCCGTCGGATCCTCGGGCGCGTTCGGCCCGTACGGGTCCTGCGCCGTGTTGTCCGCTCCCATCGCGATGGACTCCTCCCCTTGACCGGTCGCTCGTCGGGTTCGCCGGGGCCGACGGTCAGGCAGAGGGCCCATCGGGGGCCGGGCCCTCTGTCATCGCGTCGAACTCCGCCCGCCGCGCCGAGGGGAGAACCGTGACCGGTCTCGCCGGGGTGGGCGGGGGCGGGTCAGGCCGGGTCGATCGACAACGGGTTGCGGAAGACGTTCCGCGGGTCGTAGGCCCGCTTCACCCGCTGCAACCTCGGATAGTTGTCCTTGTAGTACAAGGTCGACCACGGCACGCCGCTGGTGTTGTACTTCGGGTCCCGGGAGTCCACGTCCGGGTAGTTGATGTACAGGCCGTCCTGCTGGTCGTTGGGCACCGGGTAGCCGCCGGTCGAGGCGTGGACGCCCTCGCGCACCCCCCGGATCCAGTCCACCTCGGACTGGTCCCGCGCCGCGTCCGGCCAGTTGGACGCGTACCAGATCTTCAGGATCGAGTCCCGCTGGGCCATCGCGGTGTCCGCGGAGCCGACCGTGTTGATCTTCCCGCCGTACGCGGCCAGGTAGACCAGGCCCCCACCGGTGTGGGTGGGGTCCGTGAGGCTGCGGTAGAGCGCGCTCACCTGGGTCTGGGTGAACGGCTTGCGCATGTAGCCGCCCATGGACTTGTGGCGGGTCCAGTTCGCGTACGTGACCGACGGGGTCAGCGCGAAGTCGAGCCAGGCCAGGTCCTGGCTGTCGACCTTCGGGGTGGCGGACACCCCGGCCGACAGCGCGGCGATGTAGGCGTCCAGCAGGCTCTTGGTGTTCGGCAGCGTGTTGTCCATCGTGATGTCCAACTGGACGATGGTCGCCATCGAGGAGAACAGCTGGAACGAGCTGTGCATCATCGCGTACGGCGAGTCCGCCGAGCTGTTGGCCGCGTGCCAGGCCCCGTGGTTCATCACCAACCGGGTGAAGTTGGCCTCGGTCAGCTCGGACCACTGCCAGGTCACCATGGTCTTCAGGACCCGCGCCGGCGGCTTGGGCAGCAGCCCGGACGGATCGGTGCCGGTGGCGCCCGGCGTCCGGAACCAGTACTTCGTCACGATCCCGAAGTTGCCGCCGCCACCGCCGGTGTGCGCCCACCACAGGTCGTGGTTGGGGTCGTCCGGCCGACGGGTGGCCACCACGACCCGCGCGTCGCCCTCGCAGCCCGGCACCACGACCTCGACCGCGTACAGGTGGTCGACGGAGAGGCCGAAGCGGCGGGACAGCGGACCGTAGCCGCCCCCGGCGACATGGCCGCCGGCGCCGACCTCCGGGCAGACACCGCCCGGCAGCACGACCCCCCAGCCCTGGTACAGCGCCGCGTACACCTGGCCCAGCGTCGCACCGGACTCGACCGCGAAGGCGTTCATGTCCGGGTCGAAATAGACCCGGTTCATTTCCTTGGTGTCGACCAGCAGACGGAAATCAGGATTGTCGACCAGGTCCTCGAAACAGTGCCCGCCGCTGCGGACGGTGATGCGCTGCTTCTTGCCGACCGCCTGGTCCACCGCTTTCTTCACCTGGTCCGCGGAATGCACCAGCCAGATTTCGTCGGGCGTGGCGACGAAGCGGGTGTTGTAACCGCGCGAGGCCAATGCCGCGTACTGGATGTCACCCGGCCGGACGATCACCGCGGGCGCCGGCGGCGGCGCCACGTGCCGGCTCCCGGCCGCGAAGGCCGGCGTCGCCGCACCGGACAGGCCCACGACGGCACCTGTCGCGGCCGCCGCGGAGCCTATGAATCCGCGTCTCGAAACCATGTCGAACCTCTAACTGTCTGGAGGGCGTACGAACCCCCGGGGGCAGCCGTTGCGGGCTCCCCCGGGGTCAGCCTCAGCCAAGCAGTCGACGAGCGGTGTCGTCATGCAGTTGACGCGGATCTGTCCTTGGGTGATCCGAAAGTTAGCAATGAGGGGTGTGGGCCTGATGCGACGGACCCTCAGGAACCGTACGGGTGAACGGCCTTGGCGTCCCGGAGCGCCCGCGCCCACCAGGTCACCTGGTCGAGCAGGGTCTTGGCCGCGGTGGCCGGCCCCTCCGGGTTGCGGAGCTTGCCGTCGGCGTCGAACTGCTCCCACGGCCCGTGGAAGCTCACGGTGTCCCGGGTGGTGACGGCGTGCAGCTCCGCGAAGACCAGCCGCAGGTGCTCCACCGCCCGCAGACCGCCGGAGAGCCCGCCGTAGGACACGAAGGCGACCGGCTTCGCGTGGAACTGCGAGTTGTGCCAGTCGATGGCGTTCTTCAGCGCCGCCGGGTAGCTGTGGTTGTACTCCGGGGTCACCACGACGAACGCGTCGGCGGCGTCCAGCCGCGGCGTCAGACCGCCGAGGGCGCCGATGACCGAGGCGGACGGCGAGGCCGACGGGGCGTCCGGGCCGAGTGCCACCTCGGCCAGGTCCACCAGGTCCACCTCGACGTCGTCGCGGCGTTCGGCCTCGCCCACGAACCAGTTGGCCACGGTCGGGCCGAAGCGCCCCTCTCGGACGCTGCCGATGATGACGGCCAGCTTCAGTCGGTTGTCGGACACGCGGTGTGCTCCTCGGGGCGGTGGTGGGATGGGGTGGGTCAGGCCGTCCGGGCGGCGCCCGCCGCGGCCTGGAGCGCGGCGAACAGCGCGCTCTCGGACTGGGAACCGGTCAACGGCGGGACGCCGTCGATCAGGAAGACCGGGATGGCCGTGATGCCGCGCCGGCGCACCAGGTCGAGCCGGGCCTGCAGCAGCTCGGGGGCGGGGGCGGCGCCGTCCCCGTCGGTCCGGACGCCGACCTCGGCCGCCAGGGCGGCGAGCGTGGCGGCGTCGCCGATGTGCAGTCCGTCGGTGAAGTGCGCCCGGAACAGGCGCTCCACCATCTGCTCGGCCCGGCCCTGGGCGGCGGCCAGCGCGATCAGCCGGTGGGCCTCGAACGTGCCGGTCGCCACCGCCCGTTCGTAGTGGAGGTCCAGGCCGTCCTGGACCGCGGCCGCGGCGAGCTGGGTGATCCCGGCCACCGCCTGGGGGCCGAAGGTCCGCTCCAGCACCTCCAGCAGCGGTGCCCCCACCGTCCCCGCCCCGGGGGCGAGTTCGAAGGGGAGGAAGTCCACCTCCACCGCGACGCCGGTGGCGCGCAGGCGCTCGGCCGCCCGGGCGAAGCGGGTGTAGCCGAGGTAGGAGTGCACGCAGATCACGTCCAGGACGATCTCCGCCCGCACGGTGGTGCGCTGCGCCTGCTGGGTCATTGCTGCTGCCTTCCGGCTGTCGGTCTGCTGCTCGTGAGCTGGGGTTTCGTGAGCTGGCGTTTCGTGAGCTGGGGTTACCTGATCCGGGGACTCGTGGACGTCGTGGTCACCGGGCGTCCGCCCGGAGGGTTCAGGCCTTCTCCGGTGCCGGAACCGCCGGTTCGGCGGCCTTCGCCCCGGGGACCGGCGAACTCCGCAGCGGGATCTCCCGGATGAAGCACGCGGCCACGATCCCGGTCGCGGTGATCGCCGCGCTGATCAGGAAGACCAGGTTCATGCCGGAGGTGACCGCGTTCGCGTACACCGCGCGGGCCGCCGCCGGGAGCCCGGCGACGTCCAGCTGCGCCGACCCGGCCGGGATGCCCGCCGCCGCGCCGCCCTGCTCGCTCAGACTGTCCTGGAGCCGCTGGGCGAAGAGCGAGCCCATCACCGCGACGCCGATGGAACCGCCCACGGTGCGGGAGAGCGTCACGGTGGAGGAGGCGACGCCCATGTCCTTCAACTGGACGCTCTCCATCGCGATCAGCATCGCGGTCTGCATCAGACAGCCCATGCCCGCCCCGAACACCGCCATGTACGGCACCGACAGCAGCTTCGGGGTGCCCGGGTCCATCTGGGCCATCAGCAGCAGTCCCAGCGGGAGCAGGACGCTGCCGGCCACGATGAACAGCTTGTACCGGCCGGTCTTGGTGATGACCTGCCCCACGACCAGGTTGATGCCCATCATGGCGCCGAACACGGGCAGCAGCAGCAGTCCGGAGGAGGTGGCCGAGGTCCCCTGGGCGGCCTGCTGGAACAGCGGCAGGAAGGTCATCCCGACGAACATCCCGATCCCGGCCAGAAAGCCGATCACGGTGCCCAGCGAGAAGTTGCCGTTCCGGAAGATCTGCAACGGCAGCACCGGCTCGACCGCCGTGCGCTCCACCTGGAGGAAGGCGACCCCGGCCACCAGGGCCAGCGCGATCAGGCCGAGGATCATCGGCGAGTCCCAGGTGTAGCGGTGCCCGCCCCAGCTGGTGACCAGCACGATCGTCGCGATGGCGACGGTCAGCAGCACGGCGCCCGGGTAGTCCGCCCGGGCCGGGGAGCGCCGCTTCGGCAGCCGGATCCCGATGATCACCACGACCAGGGCGAGCACGCTCAGCGGCAGGTTGAGCCAGAAGCCCCAGCGCCAGCCGAGGTGGTCGGTGATCAGGCCGCCGGCCAGCGGCCCGGAGACCATGGCCAGGCCCATCACGCTGGAGAACAGGCCCTGGGCCTTGCCGCGCTCCCGGCTCGGCACCAGGTCGGCCATGATCGCGTAGGAGCCGACCATCAGACCGCCGCCGCCGAGCCCCTGGACGGCGCGGAACGCGATCAGCTGGCCCATCGACTGGGACGAGCCGGCCAGTGCCGAACCGATCAGGAAGACGACGATCGCCGCGATGAAGACGCCCTTGCGGCCGTACATGTCGCTCAGCTTGCCCCAGATGGGCGTCGAGGTCGCGGTCGCGAGCGAGTAGGCGGTGACGACCCAGGAGAGGTCGGCCAGTCCGCCCAGCTGCCGGACGATGGTCGGCATCGCGGCGGAGAGGATGAGGTTGTCGAGCGTCGCGAGGAGCATCGCGATCAGCAGGGCGATCAGGGAGACCCAGAGACCTCGCGGTTGGGGTAACGGTCCTTGGGGCTCCGCCGTCACGTGGTCCTGGGACATCGCCCTCTCGCCTTCTGTCGTCGATCGGCAGGCCGGCACCTGGCGTCCGATTGCCGTGACGCCGCCTCACGAGCTTCTCTGACGCCACATCAATCGGGCAAATCCGTCCGCGAGTTGGACTCAATCATGCTGACCGGGAGGGTTCGCCGTCAAGGAGTACCCGATCATCCCCGCGCCCCCGGACCGCGAGGTGGCGCGGCATGCTCCGTCGACGATCGACGCACCTCGTCGAGCAGTTCCGCCTGCCGGAGCGTGTCCCGGCCGGGGGCCGAACCCGCCCGCACGGCGACGACGAACGCCTCGACCGTCGCGGCGACCTGGTCGCACGGCTCCAGCCGGATCTCCTCGCTGTCCAGGCCCCGGTGGAGCCCGATCACCGGGACCTGGTCGGCCGGCGGGGTGAAGGCCCGGTCGACGGTGATCCGGCCCCGGCTGCCCCACAGCTCGTACGCCGAACGGTAGGCGTGGTCCATGCCGAAGGTGAGCTGGGCGGTGGCCCCGGTGGGGGTGCGCAGCAGGACGGCCCCGGCGGTCTCGACCTCCCGGCCCCGCCCGGTGGTGAGTTGGGCGCCGACGACCTCCGACTCCGGTCCCAGGAAGTGCAGGGCGCCGCGCAGCGGGTAGACGCCGATGTCCGCGAGCGCCCCGCCGCCGAGCTCCGCGCTGTACCGGATGTCGCCGTCCGGCGGCGCGGGGATCGCGAAGACCCCGTGGAAGGAGCGGAGTTCGCCGATCGCGCCGTCGGCGACCAGCCGCCGGACGGCCTCGTGCCGGGTGTGGTGGACGAACATCACGTTCTCCATCAGCGCCAGGCCGAGGCCCCCGGCCTTCGCCAGGAGTCGCTCCGTCCGCTCCCGGTCGGTGCTGAGCGGCTTCTCGGCGAGCACGTGCTTGCCCGCGTCCAGCGCCGCGTCCACCCACTCGGCGTGCAGCGCCGCCGGCAGCGGCACGTAGACGGCGTCCACCCCGTCCAGTTGGAGGAGTTCGGCGTAGCCGTGCACCGGCTCGCAGCCGAAGCGCTTCGCCGCCGCCTCGGCCTTGTCCCGGTCGCGGCTGGCGACGGCGGCGATCTCCAGGTCGGGGCAGTCCTCGAAGGCGGGGAGCATCCGGCGGAGCGCGATGTCCGCGCAGCCGATCACCCCGATCCGGATCGGGGCGCTCATCGGGACCGCACCCCCGCGGCCTCCAGGCAGGCCAGCAGGGTGCGGGCCTGGACGTTGATGAAGTGGCTGTGCCGGACCAGCGAGGTGAGCTGCGCCGGGGTGGCCCAGGCGTAGCCGGGCGGCGGGTCCAGCGGGGCGGTCCGCTCGTCGGCCTCGACGATCAGGTAGCGGCTCTCCGCGTTGAGGAAGCGCCCGCCCTCCTCCGAGTGCACGGCCTCGTAGCGGATCCGGTCCGCGCCGCTCGCCAGGACCTCGTCCAGGAAGGGCGGGCGGTCCCGCTCCGCCAGGTGGGCGTAGTTGGTGGGCGTGTACTGGACGGTGGGGCCCAGCTCGACGGTGTCCAGGAAGCCGCCCTCGACCCGGGCATGCACCAGCAGGTGCGGCACGCCGTCGAACTCCCGGAGCAGGAAGGCCGCGACGCCCAGGCCGACCGGTTCGAACAGGGGCTGGGTCCAGCCGGTCACCTCGCGGTTGCCGGCCGTCACGTTCACCGCGACGACCTTGAAGTACCGGCCGGCCTCGTGCTCGATCACGGTCTCGCCGCGCTTCCAGCCGGGGATGCCGTCCAGCGGGACGCACTCGGCCCGGACGGCGTGCCGGGAGCGCTGCTCGGTGATCCAGGAGTGCAGCTCGATGTCCGACCACAGCGCGCCCGCGCCGGTGTCCGGATAGGGCAGGCAGGAGAGCACCGTCCGGGAGTCCATGTTGACGACGTTGTCCGCGCGCAGCAGTTCGTTGATCTGGCCGAGGGTGAGCCAGCAGAAGTCGTCCAGCAGCGGCACCTCGCCGACCGCCTCGACCAGCATGTTCCGGTTGGACTTGCGGTAGAACCACGAGCCGTGCTCGGACTGCAGCACGTCGGCGATGACCCGGCCGCGGCCGGGGCCGACGAAGTACTCGATGTACTTGACGTCCCCGCCCTGGTGGGCCTTGGTGTAGTTGCTGCGGGTGGCCTGGACGGTGGGCGAGAGCTGGAGCAGGTTCGGGTTGCCCGGCTCCATCTTGGCCTGCATCAGGAAGTGCAGCACCCCGTCGAACTCCTTGACGAGGATGCCCAGGATGCCCACCTCGGGCTGCTTGATGATGGGCTGGTGCCACTGGACGTACGGGCCGTCGCCGTACGGCTCGGCCTCCTCCGTGACCTTGAGGCCCTCGACGGTGAAGAACCGGCCGCTGCGGTGGACGAGGTTGCCGGTGGCCTCCTCGAAGGACCAGCCGACCAGGTCGGCGAACGGGATGCGGTCCACCCGGAAGGTGTTGGCCCGGCCGCGCTCCGCCAGCCAGTCGCGGAAGTCCTCGGTGCGCAGGTGCGCGCCCTCGGCGGCGCCGGCCGACCGGGCGATCCGGGCGGACAGCTCAGCGTCCTCGCGCGGCTGCACCGCGCTGTCGGCCGCGCTGTCGGCCGCGCTGGGTCGGTCGGTCTGGGACGGCATCAGAGTTCCCCCTGTTCCTGGGTGGTGAGTTCGGAGGTCGGGTAGGTCATGGCCCTGCTCGCTCCTGTCGGATCGGTCGGGTCGGGCCCGGGTCGGCCGGGTCCGCCGGGTCGGGACCGGGTCGGCCGGGTCAGACCCGGGTGCCGGTGCCGGCGGTGAAGTTGTCGAGGATCCGGCGGTAGTAGTCGGGGCCGAAGCCCATCCGCTCGACCTGGGGCACCAGGGCGCGCAGCTTCTCGATCGAGATGTCGTGCTGGCGGCCCGCGTACTGGTACACCCGCTCGGCGGTCAGGCCGAGGCTGTGCTGGAGGTGGTCGACGATCTCCTCGACCGGGATGGCCGCCCCGGAGGCCACGTTGACCGTCTCGGCCCGCAGGTCCAGCGCGAGCAGCCGGTCGACCACGGTGACCACGTCGGTGACGTCGATGAGGTCGCGCGCGGCGCCGCGCTGGATGCGGATCGTGCCTTCGCGCAGCTGCCGCAGCAGCGTCGGGAGCAGCTGGTGCTCCGGCTGGTCCGGCCCCACGAGGTGGCCGAGCCGCAGGATCAGGTGGTCGGCGCCGGTGTCGCGCAGCAGCCCTTCGAGCGCGAGCTTGTGCGCTCCGTAGGGCGTGCAGGGCGTCACCGGGCCGTCCTCCCGGCCGGGGCCCTCGGCCAGGCCGTACATCCCGGTGGCCGCGGTCGAGAAGAACATCAGCCGCAGGCCCTCGGCCGCGCAGCGGCGCGCGGTGCGCCGCAGCAGTTCGGCCTCCCTGGCGAAGTCGGCGGCGGAGGTTCCGCTCGCCCAGGAGACGCCGGCCGCGAGGGCGACGGTGTCCGGGTAGCTGTCGGCCAGCGGACGCAGATTCCGTGCCAGGAATCCGGTTCCCACGATTTCCATGCGCCGTCCTGTACTCCTCGGAGGGGGTGGCCGGGGGTGGTCAACTGCGGGTGGCCAGGAACTCCTTGATCGAGGAGGTCATGTAGTCGAGCATCTCGTCGGTGAGCGCCGGGTAGACGCCGATCCAGAAGGTCTGCTCGGTGATGATGTCGCTGTTGGTGAGCTCGCCGACGACCCGGTGCGGCTGGTCGATGTAGGCCGGGTGGCGGGTGAGGTTGCCGGCGAACAGCCGCCGGGTGCCGATCTTGCGCTCCTCCAGGTAGTCGACCAGCTCGGCGCGCTTGAAGGGGGCCTCGGGGTCGACGGTGATCACGAAGCCGAACCAGCTCGGGTCGGAGCGGGGCGTGGCCTCGGGCAGCAGCAGGCCCGGTGCGCCGTCCAGGCCCTCGCGCAGCCGCCGCCAGTTGTTCTTGCGGGCCTCGATGAAGCCGTCCAGCTTGTCGAGCTGGGTCAGCCCGAGGGCGGCCTGGATGTCGGTGGCCTTCAGGTTGTAACCGACGTGCGAGAAGATGTACTTGTGGTCGTAGCCGGCCGGCAGGGTGCCCATCTGGTACTGGAAGCGCTTGAGGCACTTGTCGTTCTCGCCGGGCTCGCACCAGCAGTCCCGGCCCCAGTCGCGCAGTGACTCCACGATCCGGGCCAGCGCCAGGTTCGAGGTGAGCACGCAGCCGCCCTCGCCCATCGTGAGGTGGTGTGCGGGGTAGAAGCTGACGGTGGTCATGTCACCGAAGGTGCCGGTGAGTTGGCCGTCGTAGGTGGAGCCGACCGCGTCGCAGTTGTCCTCGATGAGGAACAGGTCGTGGTCGGTGGCGAGCTGGGCGATCTCGGCGACCTCGAAGGGGTTGCCGAGGGCGTGCGCGAGGATGATCCCGCGGGTCTTGGGGCCGATCGCCAGCGCGACCCGCTCGGCGGTCGCGTTGTAGGTGGTCAGGTCGACGTCGACGAAGACCGGGATCAGGCCGTTCTGCAGGATCGGGTTGACGGTGGTCGGGAAGCCCGCGGCGACGGTGATCACCTCGTCGCCGGGCTTGAGCCGGCGGTCCTCCAGCAGGTGGGAGGTCAGCGCCGAGACGGCCAGCAGGTTCGCCGAGGAGCCCGAGTTGGTCAGGTGGGCCTTGCGTCGCTTGAGCCTGCGGGCGAAGGCCGACTCGAACTTCCGGGAGCTGCGGCCGGCGGCGATCCGCATGGTCAGGGCGGCCTCCACCAGGGCCACCCGGTCCGCCTCGTCGAGCACCGCCCCGGACGGCCAGATCTCGGTGGTGCCGGGCACGAACTCCCCGCTGGGCTCGGTCTCCTGGTGGTAGCGGCGGACCTCGTCCAGGACCAGTTCCTTGCGATCGGTCATCGTCAGTTCCTCCGGTCGAGTGGCGGCGTCGCGGCGCCGAGCAGGTGGAGCAGTGAGTCGTCGAGAGTGCGCCGCGGCTGCCAGTCCAGGAGCTTGCGCGCCCGGGTGACGTCCATCTGCTGCCACTCCACGTCGGTGCGGCGCGGTCCCTGGTCGCCGGGGTCGACCACCGGGACCTCCAGTCCGCTGAGGGTGATCATCCGGTCGATCAGCCCGCCCATCGGGACGGCCTCGCCCCGGCCGATGTTGATCACCCGGCCGGGCACGTCCGCCCCCGTGGCGGTGGCCGCGGCCACGATGGCGTCCACCGCGTCGCGCACGTCCACCACATCGCGGCGGGCGGTCAGCGGCGGCAGCCGCAGTTCGGCCGGCCGCTCCCCCCGGGAGGCGGCGAGCGCGGCCTCGCCGAGGTGCGCGGCGACCATGCCGAAGAGGCTGCCGCGCGGGGCTCCGGCGCCGACGGCGTTGGCGAGCCGGAGCACCACCGTGTCCACGCCCCGGTCCCGGGCGGCCCGCAGGGCCTGCTCGGTGCCGAGGAGCTTGGTGCGCCCGTACGGCGTGACCGGGGCCGGCGGCTGCTCCTCAGGGGTGCCGGCGCCCGGCGTGCCCGCCCCGTACTCGTGGACGGTGCCGAGCTGGATCAGCCGTACCGGGCGGGGCAGGGCGGCGATCGCCTCGGCGACCCGGCCGACCAGGTCGCCGTTGCCGCGGGCCATCTCGGCCTCGTCGGCCCCCCAGACCCGGCCGGCCGCGTTGACCACCACGTCGGCCCGGAGCGAGCCGAGCAGGTCGGCGAGCTCGGCCGGCCCGGTCTCCAGCAGGTCCAGCCGCAGCGGGCGCACCTCCGGGTCCGGGTCCTGAACGGCGCTGCGGGAGACCGGGTGCACCCGGGCCCCGGCCGCGCCGAACGCGGCGGTGATGTGGGGGCCCAGGTACCCGGTGGCGCCCAGGACGACGACCGAGAGCCCGGCCGCCGTCGCCTCGTCAGTTCGTGCCACGGCTCGCCCCGTACTTGACGGCCTTCCACCAGTCCGGGTTGTCCCGGTACCAGGCCACGGTGGCGGCCAGTCCGTCCTCGAAGGCGATCCTCGGGGCGTAGCCCAGCTCCTCGCGGATCTTGCTGTCGTCGATCGAGTAGCGCAGGTCGTGCCCCTTGCGGTCCTCGACGTAGCGGAGCATCTCGCGGCCCGCGCCGTGCAGTTCGAGCAGGCGCTCGGTGATGGCGAGGTTGGTCCGCTCGTTTCCGCCGCCGACGTTGTAGATCTCGCCGACCCGGCCGTGGTCGAGCACCAGGTGGATGGCGCGGCAGTGGTCGTCCACGTGCAGCCACTCCCGGATGTTTCGGCCGTCCCCGTACAGCGGGACCTGCTTGCCCTCCAGGAGGTTGGTGATGAACAGCGGGAAGAGCTTCTCGGGGTGCTGGTACGGTCCGTAGTTGTTGGAGCAGCGGGTGACCGAGAGGTTCAGCCCGTAGGTGCGCCAGTAGGCCCGGGCGACCAGGTCGGAGCTCGCCTTGGAGGCCGCGTACGGGGAGTTGGGCTCCAGCGGCCGCTGCTCCGTCCAGGAGCCCTCGGCGATCGAGCCGTACACCTCGTCGGTGGAGACGTGCACGACCCGCCCGACGCCGCTGTCCTTGGCGGCCTCGAGCAGCGTCTGGGTGCCCAGCACGTTGGTCCGGAAGAACTCGCCCGGGCCCTCCAGGGAGCGGTCCACGTGGGTCTCGGCCGCGAAGTGGACGAGGGCGTCGTGGCCGGGCATCAGCTCGCGCAGCAGGTCGCGGTCGCAGATGTCGCCGCGGACGAAGACCAGGCGGGGGTGCGAGGCCGGCAGGTTCTCCCGGTTGCCGGCGTAGGTGAGCTTGTCCAGGGCGGTGACCTGGGCGTCCTCCCAGCCCGCGTACTCGTTCGCGAGGAGGCTGCGGACGAAGTGCGAGCCGATGAAGCCCGCAGCTCCGGTGACCAGGATCCTCATGCCGAAACCTCCACTCGGGTGTGGTCTCCGATGACCAGGCGGTAGTGGTCGGCACCACGGTCGGTGGTGCCGACGGAGGCGGAGCGCCCGAGCAGGGAGCTGCGCAGGCCGCGGACGCCGGCGACCGAGGCCCCGTCCAGGGCGATGGAGTCCTCCAGTTCGCTGCCCGTCACCAGGCAGTCGCGGCCGATGGCGGTGTTCGGACCGACGGTGCTGTCCTCGACGACCGTGCCGGCGCCGATGATCACCGGACCCTGGATCCGCGAGCGCACCACGCGGGCCCCCGGCCCGAGGACCACCGCGCCGGTCAGCACGCTGGCGCCGTCGACCTCGCCCTCGACGGCGGGCCGCAGGTCCGCGAGCATGTGCCGGTTGCAGGCCAGCACGTCCTCGACGTTGCCGGTGTCCTTCCAGTACCCGTCGTACTGGCTGGCCCGGACGTCGGCGCCCGCGGTGACCAGCCACTGGATGGCGTCGGTGATCTCCAGCTCGCCGCGGGCGCTGGGCTCGATCGCGGCCACCGCCTCGTGGATGGCCGGGGTGAAGAAGTAGACGCCGATCAGGGCGAGGTCGCTGCGCGGCTGCTGCGGCTTCTCGACCAGGCGCTGCACCTCGCCGTTCGGCCCCAGCTCGGCGACCCCGAAGGACCGCGGGTCGCGGACCTTGTAGACCACGACCTGGGCGGCGGGGCGCTGCGCGGCGAAGTCCTCGGCGATGCCGACGATCCCCTCGGGCAGCATGTTGTCGCCGAGGTACATCACGAAGTCCTCGTCGCCGAGGAAGTCCCGGGCGAGGGTGACGGTGTGGGCCAGGCCGAGCGGCTCGGCCTGCGGGATGTAGGTGAGGCGCACGCCGAACCGGGATCCGTCGCCGAGCGCGGCGGAGATCTCGGGGGCGCGGTTGCCGACGATGACGGCGATCTCGGTCACACCCAGGTCCCGGATGTTCTTCAGGACGTGCTCCAGCACCGGGGTGTTGGCGATGGGTATGAGCTGTTTCGGCATGGAGTAGCTGAACGGTCGCAAGCGGGTGCCGGACCCGCCCGACAACACGAGCGCCTTCATCAGAGGTCCTCTCGACTCATGTGAGCTGTTCCAGTGCGGCCACGAGCTGCGCGGGCTGCGGCATTGCGGAGATCTCGTGGGAGAGCTCCTGCGCGTGCTTGCGGTAGGCGGGCTGCGCCAGCAGATCCTGACAGGCCGCCGCGATGCCGTCGGAGGTGTCCTGGCCGGGCAGCAGGGTGACGGCGGCCCCGTAGTCCGCGATGCGACGGGCCGGAGTCTCCAGGACGGCTCCCTTGGGGATGAGCAGTTGGGGCACGCCGGCGTTGAGTCCGGTGAGGGTGCTGACGCCGCCGGCGTGGTGGACGAGCAGGTCGCAGGTGGGCGCGACGACGTCCAGCGGCACCCAGCCGGCCCGCAGCTCCGCGTCCGGCAGTTCGGCGCGCAGCGAGGCGGCCACCTCCTCGGGCGCGGCGACGATCAGTTCGACGTCCCAGGCGGCCATGCTGTCGGCGAGGTCGCGCAGGAAGGCGTAGTTCTTGTCGTAGCTCTCCTTGGCGACCCGGCTGCCCGAGGTCACGCAGACCCGGGGCCGCTCGCCCTTGGTGTACATCCAGGGTTCGAGCCGGCGCTGCCGGTTCGCCGGGATGTACCGCATCGCCCGGGCCGGGGCCGCGTGCGCGGGGCGCAGGCTGGGCGGGCAGATGTCGATGAACAGGTCCGGGTCGGGCAGCCGGTCCAGGCCGAGTTCGGCCAGTTCGGGCCGCAGTTCCGCGTCGGCGCCGGGGTGGATGCCGTCGGCGTCGATGGCGTCCCAGGTCTGCCGGACGTGGGGGACGCCGAGGTGGGCGGCGAGCAGCGGGGCGACGTAGGACATGGTGCCGCCGACCACGACGTCCGGGCGCCAGTCCCTGGTCAGTTCCAGCATGCCGGCCAGGCTCGCGGCCGCCATCCTGGCGAACCAGCGGCCGGTGAACAGCGCCTGGCCGACCGGGTCCGCGGGGATCGCCTCGGGCCGGCCGTTGCGGTCGGTGGTGATGAAGTGCTTGATCGGCAGCTCGGTGGTCGGCAGTCCGGGCAGGCCGGCCTCCACGACGACCGGCATCATGTCCGCGTTGGCGGCCATGAAGACCTGGTGTCCGGCGTTGCGCGCGGCGGTGGCCAGCGGGGCCAGCGCGAACACCGTCGCCGGGCTGCCGGCGGCCACGAAAAGTATCCTCACGCTCTCTCCTTGTCGGATCGCGCCACCGGCTCAGACCGCGCTGAACTCGGGCAGCAGGCCGGCCTCGACGGCCTCGGCCACGGTGGGGGCCCGCAGGTCCTTCGCCGAGATCACGGGCTCCTCCGGGCAGTCCCAGGGCAGGTCGAGGAACGGGTCCAGGGGGTTGATGTCGATCTGCGTCCCGGGCACGTAGGCACTGGAGTTGACGTAACAGATGCAGGCGTCGTCGGTGAGCGCGAGGAAGCCGTGGCCGACGCCCTCGGGCAGGTAGAGGGAGCGGCCCTCGGCGGCGTCCAGGGCGGTCACCTGGTGCTTGCCGAAGGTCGGCGAGCCGACCCGCAGGTCGACGACGATGTCCCGCAGCACCCCCCGGACACAGGTGACCAGCTTCACCTGGCCCGGTGGGATGGTCACGCTGTGGATGCCGCGCAGGGTGTGGCGTTTCGACACCGAGTAGTTGATCTGCTCGGCCCGGAAGGGGATCCCGCTGGCCTTCTCCAGGTCGTCGCGCCGGACCGACTCGTAGAACACGCCCCGTTCGTCGGGGATGTGGTCCGGGGTGATCAGGAACGTGCCGGGGATGGTCATTTCCTCGATGCGCACGGGTGTACTCACCTCTCTCCGGATCGGCCGGCTCCTGCCGTGCGGGCCGGAGCCGGCCGATCCGGGGGTAGCTGTTCCAGGGCCAGTTGTTCCAGGTCCACGGCGACCCGGGCGGGCGGGGGCATCCGGTGGATCTCCGCGGCCAGTTCGCGCGCGGCCGCGCGGTACCCGGGGTTCGACAGCAGTTCCTCCAGCGCCCCGCCGACCACCGCGGGGTCGTCCTGCTGGGCGGCCTCCTGGAAGGTGAGGCCGACCCCGACCGCGGTGAGCCGGTCGCCCATGGCGAAGTGGTCGGTCAACTGGGGCAGGGTCAGCTGCGGCAGTCCGAAGTAGCTGCCGGACATCGCGGTGCCGGAGCCGCCGTGGTGGACCATCACGTCGGCGCTGCCGAGCAGCAGTTGCAGCGGCAGCGGGTCGATCATGCGCACCTGCGCGGGTACCTCGCCGATCTGCGCCCGGTGCTCCGCGCCGACGGTGGCGACGATCTCCGTGTCGGGGACGGCCGCGAGCGCGTGCAGGAGCCGGCGGGTGAACGGCGCGCCGTTCAGTTCCAGGGTGTTGCCGAGCGAGACCGCCACCCGCCGCGGCCCGCCCGGCGCCCGCCGCTCCCACAGCCAGTCGGGCTGCCGGCCGCTGCCGCTGAACGGCAGGTAGCGGATCGGCACGCCCTGCTCCACGCCCGGCACCTGGAGGCTCGGCGGGCACGGGTCGATGAGCAGGTCGGGGTCGGGCAGCGCGGGCACCCCGAGGCTGTCGCACAGCTCCTGGAGGTCCGGCCGGATCGACCGGCGGGCCACCCCCGAGATCTCGTCGACGCTCCAGCGGTGGTGGACCACGGGGACGTCCAGCACCGCGCCCATGATCAGGGAGCAGTACTCCAGCGGGTCGGCGATGATCAGCTCCGGGCGGTACGCCTCGGCGTACTCCAGGTAGCGGGCGAACACGGCCTTCGCGTGGAACATCCACAGCCGGCCGTAGCCGCCGAGCACCTCCCGGGCCGGGCGCGGCCGCACCTGGAGCGGCCGCTCCTCCTGCCCCAGGCCGTCGAGCAGCATGCCGTCGCAGTTGAACAGCTCCCCCACGGTCACCGTGGTCTGGCCGCCGGCCCGCACCGAGCGCAGTACGTCCGGCTGGCCGAGCACCATCACCTCGTGGCCGGCCGCCCGCAGGGCCCAGGCCAGCGGGACGAGCGGCAGGAAGTGGTTCGCGATCGGGGTGGAGACGATGAGCACACGCATGGCAGGGCGTCCTCTCGACGCGCAGGTGCCGCGTCAGGTCGGCACGTCGGTCCCGGGTGGTGGCGGGCGTCGGCCCGGAGGGGCGTCAGCCGCGGTGCTGCTCGGTCAGCCGCTCCAGGACCGGGACGATGTCCTTCGGCGCCGGGGCGGACAGCATGTCCTCGTACAGGCCGCGGGCGCCGTCCTGGAAGGAGGGCTCCTCGATCAGCCGGACCAGCTGCTTGGCCATGTCGGCCACGTCCAGCCCCTCCGGATCGACCACCAGTCCGGCGCCCCGGTCGACCACGTAGCGGGCGGTGACCATCTCGTCCCACATCGGCAGCGGCACCACGAGCTGCGGCACCTGGAAGGCCACCGCCGAGGCGAAGGTGCCGCCGCCGCCGTGGTGGATGACCGCGGAGCTGGTCGGCATGACCTGGTTGAGCGGGATGTACTCCAGGGTGCGGACGTTGTCCGGCACGGGGCCCACGGTGGCCAGCTGGTCGCTGTTCAGGGTGGCGATCAGTTCGAGGTCCAGGTCGGCCACCGAGTCGAAGAGCTCGCGCATCGGGAAGCCGCTGTACTTGCCGTAGATGTTGCGCCGGCTCATGCCCAGGGTCAGCACCGCGCGGGGCCGCTCCGGCCGCTTGTGCAGCCAGGACGGGAACTCGCCCGCGCCGGTGTACGGGACCCGGCGGACCGGGACGTAGGTCAGGTCGAGCGGCTGGCGCATCCGGGACTGGGTCAGGTCCAGGCTGAACTGGCCGAGCAGCATCTCGTCGCTGAACTCCAGGCCGTGGGCCTCCAGGAGCGGGCGCATCCACGCCTCCAGCGGGTCCTCGGTCAGGGTCAGCCGCGGGTCCTCGTCCGGCTTCTGGGGGATCGGGTTCGCCAGCTCCGCCTTCGTCCGCTCGTGGATGATCCCGATGTTGTCGGTGCCCCACAGCAGACGGGCGTGGGCGGCGCCGCAGGCCTTGGCGGCGATCGGGGCGGGCAGCACCAGCGGGTCCCAGAGGACCAGGTCGGGGCGCCAGTCACGGGCGAACTGCACCAGGTTGTCGACGATCGGGCGGCGGCCGTCCTCGGTCAGCTTGGTGGGGTAGTGCAGGTTGAGCATCCCCGCGACGAAGAACCGGGCCAGCCGCCAGGTGTCCGGGTCGTCGTCCTTCGGGTCGAAGGCCAGGGTCGGGCGGTCCGGCTTGATCTCGCCGGTGTGCCGGCCGAGGGCGTCGGGCAGCTCCTCCTTGCGGCCGAGCCGCAGCGCGGTGAGGCCGGCCTTGGTGATGTTGTTGATCACGTCCGGGTCGACGACACCCTCGTGGGCTGCCACCACCACTTCGTGCCCGGCGGCCTGCAGCGCCCAGGCGAGCGGCACGACCGGGTAGAGGTGGGCCGAGGCCGGGAAGACGGTGAACAGGACACGCATCGATGAGCTCCATTCAGACGGTGCAGCCGAGTTCGGCCGGCGGTGGGGGTGGATCAGACGTCGGTGCGGGGCCGCCGTCGGACCCCGGTGAGCGCGACGAGCGAGCCGGCGGCTCCGACGGCGGTGATGAGCAGCAGCGCGGGCCGGTACCGGCCGTGGTCGCCGACCAGCGCGGCGACGGCGGGCAGCACCAGCACGGCGCCGAGTTGGACGGCGGTCTGGTAGAGCGGGACGGCCAGCCGCTTCTCCGCGGCCGGGATGCCCGACGTGGCCTGGATGTTGAGGGCCGCGAAGGAGAGCACGAAGCCCGCGCCGACCAGCAGCATGGTCGGCAGCACCCCGGTGAGGTACGAGTCCGGCGTGCCCCGCCACAGGTAGAGGGCGTCGCCGAGGGTCGCCGAGAGCAGGCCGGCCACGATCAGCCGGTCGGTGCCGACGCGTCCCACCAGCTGCCCGGAGAAGGGCAGCGAGAGCGCCAGCGGTACGCAGGCGGGCAGGTAGGCCAGCGCCGTCCGCCAGGAGTCCCAGCCCAGTCGGTCGTGCAGCTGGAAGGTGACCAGGAGCAGCAGGCCCAGGTAGGCGCCGTTGAGCGAGGCCGCGCACAGGGCGGACCGCAGCAGCGCGCCGTTGCGCAGCAGCAGTCCCGGCCGCAGCCGCGGGCCGCCGCCCGCGGACTCCGGGCCCGCGGGCTCCCGGTCGGCGGGGATCAGCCGCAGGGCGAAGACCAGCAGCACCAGCGCCACCGGCGCCGAGCAGACGACGCTCCAGCGCCAGGTCAGCCCGGTGAGCAGCCCGGAGCAGAGCAGGCCCGCGGTGAAGCCGACCGCCCCGAACAGGGAGTAGACCGATACCGCCCGCCGGTGCTCGGGCCCCTCCCGGAAGGTGGTGCCGATGATCGCCAGACCGGTGGGGGCGGTCAGCGCGGCGCACATCCCCTTGACCACGCGGGTGAGGACCAGCAGCAGCCCCTGGTCCGCGAGTCCGCCCGCCAGCGAGGCGGCGACGAAGACCACCAGGGCGGCGAGGTAGACCCGGCGCCGGCCCCAGCGGGCGGTGACGGACGGGCCGAGCAGCAGCAGGGCGGCGAAGCCGAGCGCGAAGCCGCTCATCACCCACTGGGTGTTCCACAGCGACAGGCCGAGGTCGTCCCGGACGGCCGGCGTCGCCACCAGCAGGACGGACACCTCCAGCGCGTCGATGAGCATGTTCCCGGCCAGGACGAACAGCAGGGCCCGCTGCCGGGGCGGCCGGCCGGTGGCGGCGGTGGCGGAGTCGACGGGGAGGGTGGTCATCAGCCGAGCAGGGTGCCGCCGCTGGCGTCGAGGTAGGAGCCGGTGATCCAGCGGGCGTCACCGCTCGCCAGGAAGGCCACCACATCGGCGACGTCGGAGGTCTGCGCGACCCGGTTGAACACCGACAGCCGCGCCATCTGCGCCACCGCCTCCGGGTTGTCGAAGATCGGGGTGCCGTTGTCGGTGATGCCGGGGCCGACGCTGTTCACGGTGATGTTGCGCGGGCCCAGGTGCTTGGCGAAGTGCAGGGTGAGCTGGTCGATCGCGCCCTTGGTCATCGCGTACGCCACCTCCTGCGGGTTGGCGACCCTGGTCAGCCCGGAGGAGATGTTGACGATCCGGCCGCCGTCGGGGATCAGGCCCAGCGCCCGCTGGATGATGAAGAACGGCGCCCTGGCGTTGACCGCGAAGAGCCGGTCGAACTGCTCGGGGGTGACGTCCTCGGGGGCGACCCCGCCCATGATCCCGGCGTTGTTGACCAGGATGTCGAGCGTCGTCGCGCCGGTGCGCTCCTTGAGGCCGCGCTCCACCGCGAGGAAGAGCTCGTGGACGTCGCCGCGGACGCCCAGTTCGGCCTGCACGGCGAAGGCCCGGCCGCCGTCCTTCTCGATCGTCGCCACGGTCTCCTCGGCGGCTTCGAGGTTGTCCGAGCAGTGCACCGCGACCAGCGCGCCCTCGCGTGCCAGCCGCAGCGCGATCGCCCGTCCGATGCCCCGGCTGGAGCCGGTGACGAGTGCGGTCCTGGCGTTGAGCTTGCCCATGGTGGTGTCCCTTCTGTACGTGGTCCGGCGGTGCTCCGGGCGGGGGTGGTCCGAGTGGGGACGGTCCGCGTGGGGTCGGTCCGGGTGGGGGTTCTCGGTGCGGGGGCTCCTGGTGCCGGGGTGGTCCGGGCGGGGGCGGTCGGAGCGGGGGCGGTCGAGGCCGCTGATCATGCCGGCGAGGTGGCGGCGGGCCGGGCCGGTCGCCAGCAGCTCCCGGAAGACCGCCCGCAGCGCGTCCATGTCCGGCCCGCCGAACATCAGTTGGGCCTGCGCCTCGATGTTGCCGAGCACCCGGGCGCCCACCGGGTGGCGCTCGGCGTGGTACGTGTCGAGCAGTTCGCCGTCCGCGCGGCCGGTGGCGTACGCGGCGAGCTTCCAGCCGAGATCGGCCGCGTCCTGCAGCCCGAGGTTCAACGCCTGGCCGCCGACCGGCAGTTGGACGTGGGCGGCGTCCCCGGCCAGGAACACCCGGCCCTGCCGGTACCGGGTGGCCTGCCGGCGGGCGTTGTGGAAGGCGTTCACCCAGACCGGCTCGGCGCCGTCCAGCGACTCGCCGGTGACCCGGGCCCAGACCCGGGCGACTTCGGCGAACTCCACCGGCGGGCCGTCGGGTTCGGGCACCCGGCCGAACTCGTGCACCATGATCCGGGTGATCCCGCCGGGCCCCCGGCGGGCGTTGGCGACCCCCTCGGCGTTCCGTTCGAAGCGGCGGTCCGGGATGTCGACGCCCGCGAGGTCGGCGCGCAGCAGCTCCTTGGTGGGGGGCGCTCCGGCCAGCTCGAACCCGGCCAGCCGGCGCACCGTGCTCTGCTCGCCGTCGCAGCCGACCAGGTGGGCGGCGCTCAGCCGCCGCCGTACGCCGTCCGGCCCGGTGGCCGCGACGAGCACCCGGTCGGGGTCGGTGACCAGGCCCGTCACGGTGTGCCCGCGCCGGACCTCGGCGCCGAGCCCGGTGGCCCACTCCTGGAGCACCGCCTCGATCAGGGTCTGCGGCGCCTTCCACTGCCCCGCGTACGGGCTGTCGCCCGCGAGGGCCAGGTCGAGCGGGATGCCGCCGAAGTGGCCGGGGCCGGCGTCCGGCGGCGGGCCCAGGCGGTCGAGCAGACCTCGGTCGTGGAGGATCTCCATCGTCCGGGCGTGCAGGACCGAGGCCCGGGACTCGGTGGTGGGCCGGGTCAGCTTCTCCAGGACGACCACCCGCGCACCGCCGGTGCGCAGTTCACCGGCGAGCAGCAGCCCGACCGGACCGGCGCCCACCACGATCACATCGGTGTCCAGCGCACCGTCGCTCCGGGTGCCCACCGCTCAGCGCCGCGCTTCCGCGTACTCCTTGGCGTGGCCGAGCGTGGCCCGGCTGTTGGCGCCGAGCGCGTTGCGGATGAACTCGCGGGCCTGCGGGATCCCGGCCTCCTCCCCCAGGATCCGGGTGATGTTCTCGGTGTTGAGCACCACGGTGTGCTGGGAGGTGGCGGTGGTGACGCCGTCGTCGCCCTCGTCGAGCTGCCAGTACCCGGTGTGCAGGTTCATCAGCGCCGGCAGGGTGGTCTGCTTGTAGGCGATCCGGTGGTGGGGGAAGCAGACTCGGACCGACTCGGTGGTGTGGACGGAGCCGTCCTTGGTCGTCGTGTCCATCCGCAGCGTCTGCAGGCCCGGAGTGGACTCGGTCAGCGAGACCTCGGCGACGTGCGGCAGCCGCTCGCTCCAGAGCTGGGCCTCGTTGATGAAGTCGTAGACGTCCCGGGCCGAGCCCTTGATCTCCACGGTGTCGGTGAAGGAGAGGGTCAGCTCGGCGGCGCCGGTGACCCGCTCGACGTTGCTCTTCAGCGAGGCCAGCTCGGAGCGGCTGTTGCGGTCGACCGCCTGGTCGATCCAGGCGAGCTTCTCCGGGTCGTCGTCGACCGCCCGGTAGTCGTGCAGCAGCCGGACCCTGGACCCGTCGGCGCCGAGCGGCTCGATGATCCAGGTCCCGCCCATCGCCGCCACCGGAGCCGCGGGCACCTCCTGCCGGAAGGTGATCCGCAGCCCCTCCGGGTCGAGGGTGCGGCGCGAGGTCCAGCCCTTGGCCTCGCCGTTGGCGGTGGCCCAGATCCTGATCCGCTCCTCGCGCTCGCCGCGTTCGACGTGGTCGACGTAGACGGACGGGGGGAAGATCAGCGGCCAGTTCTCGACCTCCGCGATCAGCCGGTACACCTCGGCCGCGGCCGCGGCAATGGTGATCTCGTGCTCGACCTCGCGCACGGTCATCGCTCTCTCCTTGTCTGGGTGGTCTGCACCGGGGCTGTGCGGGGGCTCAGAAGTTGCCCAGGCCGCCGCAGACGTTGAGCGCCTGGGCGGTGATGGAGGCCGCGGTGTCCGAGACGAGGTAGCCGACCAGGCCGGCCACCTCCTCCGGGGTGGAGTAGCGGCCGAGCGGGATCTTGGCCTGGAACTTCTCCAGCACCTGCTCCTCCGACACCTCCCAGGCGGCCGCGTACCCCTGGCGGACCCGCTCCGCCATCGGGGTCTCCACATAGCCCGGGCAGACGGCGTTGACCGTGATGCCGGTGGGCGCCAGCTCGTTGCCGAGCGCCTTGGTGAAGCCGACCACGCCGTGCTTGGAGGCCGAGTAGGGGGCGCCCAGGACGACGCCCTGCTTGCCGGCGGTGGAGGCGATGTTGATGATCCGGCCGCGGTCCTTGGCGGACATGCCGCCGGCGTTCAGCACCTCGCGGGTCATCAGGAAGACGCTGTCCAGGTTGGTCTGGATGACGTCGTGCCAGAGCTCCTCGCTGATCCCCGCGGTGGGGCCGCCGCCGCTGCGGCCCGCGTTGTTCACCAGCACGTCGACGGTGCCGAAGCGGGCGACCGCCTGGGCGACGAAGCGCCGGATGTCCTCGGTGGAGCGGATGTCACAGGGCGCGCCGTCGACGTCCAGCCCCTCGTCCAGCAGCTCCTTGACCGTCCGGGACACGCCCTCCTCGGTGCGGGCGCAGATGAACACCCGGTGCCCCTGCTGGGCGAGCAGCCTGGCGACCGCCAGGCCGATGCCGCTGGTCGCGCCGGTGACGACGGCGACCCTCGGATTCTGCTGCGTCATGTCCTTCTCCTGGAAACATCGTCGGGCGACGGCCGGCTCCGCGCCGCCGCCGTGCGCGGGACCGGGCACGGCGGCGGTAGGGGCGTCAGCGGTCGGGGCTCTCTGCGGTACGGGTCTCAGCGGGTCGGCGCGGGCGCCAGCTGCTCGTTGACGGCCCCGATCAGGCCGCGCGGGGTCCGGTCGCCGGTCAGGGCGTCGTCCTCCAGCGAGATGTCGAACTCGCGCTCGATCCGACCGGTGGTCTCCAGCAGCGCCAGGGACTCGTAGCCCAGCGAGAAGAAGTCGGTGTCGAGGATGTCGCCGTCGAGGTCGACGGCCTCGTCCGCGCCGGCCCCCTCGCGCAGGATGCGCTTGAGGTCCTCAAGGGTGAATTCACGAGCAGGCATGGCTGTCCTTTCGGTGTGGTCGCGGACGTCCGCGTGGTCGCTCGGGGCGGGTCCGGTGGTCACTGCTCGACGGCGCGCACGACGACGGCCGAGTTGAAGCCGCCGTAGCCGCGGGCGAGCACCAGGGCGGAGCGCACCGGGGCGGTGCGCGGCCGGTCGGTGACCAGGTCGATGTCGTAGTCCTCGGACGGGGACACCCGGATGGACGGCGGGATCACCCCGTCCCGCAGGGTCAGGAAGGCGGTGGCCAGGTCCAGCGGGGCCGCGCCGGAGTACAGCCGGCCGGTCATCGTCTTGGGCGCGGTGACCGGCACCCCGCGGGGCCCGAAGACCGCGGTGATCGCCTCGGCCTCGATCCGGTCCAGTTCGGGGATGGCCGCCGCGTCGGCGAACACCACGTCGACCTGTTCCGGCTCCATCCCGGCGTCCGCCAGCGCCAGCTCGATCGCCTTGCGCAGACCGGGCGGGCGCCCGCTGCCCGGCTTCGGGTCGAAGGTGGACCCGTAGCCGGCGATCTCGCCGTAGATCTGCCTGGCGCCCCGGTCGCGGGCCCGGTCGAGGTCCTCCAGCACCAGGAGCGCGCCGCCCTCGCCGGGCACGTGCCCGCGGGCGGCCGGGTCGAACGGCAGGTACGCCCGCTCCGGGTCGTCACTGGTGCTCAACCGCTGGGCGGCCAGCTGGGCCACCCAGCCCCACGGGCAGATCGAGGCGTCGACGGCGCCGGAGACCATCAGCCCGGTGCCCTTGCGGATCTGCCGCCGGGCGTGGGCGATGGCGTCCAGCCCGCCGGCCTGGTCGCTGACGACCACGCCGCTGGGCCCGCGCATGCCGTTGCGGATGGAGATCTGGCCGCTGTTGACCGCGTAGAACCAGGCGAAGGACTGGTAGGCGCTGACGTACCGGCTGCCCTGGCTCCACAGCGCCTTCAGCTCGCGCTGGCCGAACTCGAAGCCGCCCGAGGTGCTGGCGGTGATCACGCCCATGTCGTACTCGGGCAGCGCCGCCGGGTCCACCCCGGCGTCGGCGAACGCCCAGTCGGTGCTCACCAGGGCGATCTGGGTCATCCGGTCGGTCTGCGGGAGGAGCTTGCCGGGCAGGTGGTCCTTGGCGTCGAACCCGGTGATCTCGCCCGCCAGTCGGGCCGGGTAGCCGGACGGGTCGAAGCGGGAGACCCGGCCGATGCCGCTGCGGCCGGCCCGGGCCGCCGCCCAGTAGTCCGCCACGCCGAGGCCGTTGGGGGCGGCCACCCCGAGGCCGGTGACGACGGCCCTGGCGGTACCGGCGGTCATCCGGCGCTCCTCTCCGGACGGGCGAGCACCACGGCGCTCTGGAACCCGCCGAAGCCGCTGCCCACCGAGAGGACGGCGTCGGTCCGCCAGTCGCGCGCGGTGACCGGCACGTAGTCGAGGTCGCACTCCGGATCGGGGGTGCTCAGATTGGCCGTGGGCGGCACCACGTTGTGCTCGATGGCGAGCGCCGAGGCGGCGATCTCGATCGCGCCGATCGCCCCCAGGGAGTGGCCGACCATCGACTTGATGGAGCTCACCGGCACCGCGTAGGCGTGCTCGCCCAGACTGTTCTTGAAGGCGGCGGTCTCGTGCCGGTCGTTCTGCTTGGTGCCCGAGCCGTGCGCGTTGACGTAGTCGATGTCCTCGGGGTTGAGCCGGGCCTCGTCCAACGCGACCCGGATCGCCTCGGCCATCTCGCGGCCGTCCGAGCGCAGCCCGGTCATGTGGAAGGCGTTGCTGCGGCTGGCGTAGCCGACGATCTCGGCGTAGATGCGGGCGCCCCGTGCCTTGGCGCTCTCCATCTCCTCCAGCACGAAGACGGCCGCGCCCTCGCCCAGGACGAACCCGTTGCGGGTGCCGTCGAAGGGGCGCGAGGCGTGCTCCGGGTCGTCGTTGCGCGGGGTGGTCGCCTTGATCGCGTCGAAGCAGGCCACGGTGATCGGGGAGATCGGGGCGTCGGCCGCCCCGGCGACCATGACGTCCGCCGTGCCCTCGCGGATCAGCTCGGTGGCGTACCCGATCGAGTCCAGGCCCGAGGTGCAGCCGGTGGAGACCACCGTGCTCGGCCCCTCGGCGCCCACCGCCCAGGCGACCTCGGCCGCGAAGGAGCTGGGCACCAGGAAGTTGTACAGGTGCGGCACCGCGTAGGTGTGGTCGACCAGGTCGAGCCGGCCGCTGTCGCTGACCGTCCGGTACTCCTGGTCCAGGCCCATGGTCGCGCCGACCGCGCTGCCGATGGTCACCCCGGTGCGGTGCGGGTCCAGGGCGGTGAACTCCAGCCCGCTGTCCGCAACCGCCTCCCGGGCGGTGAGCACCGCGAACTGCGCGGCGCGGTCCATCCGCCGGACCTCCTGCGGGCTCAGCCCGAGCAGGTCGGCGTCGAAGTCGACCTCCGCCGCGACCTGGGAGCGGAACGGGGACGGGTCGAAGAGGCTGATCCGCCGGGTCGAGGTGCGTCCGTCGGTCAGCAGGCTCCAGAAGGCCTTGGTCCCCACCCCGCCGGGCGCGGTGACGCCGATACCGGTGATCACGACCCGCCGGCCGTGCGGCGCGGTCACCGTGCCGTCCAGTGGTAGAAGCGCTGCGCCATCGCGTCAGCGGGGGAACGCCAGGTCGCCGGGTCGTAGGCGGTGATGAAGGGTTTGAGGTCCTCGCTGATGCCGACGAACCGCGGGTCCGTCTTGGCCTCCTCGATCCGCTCCCGGCCGTCCTCGGAGTCGAAGTCCTGGAGGTGGAAGTAGAGCCCCCGGTACGAGAAGAGCTGACGGCGCCGGGTACCCATCCGGTGCGGCATGTCACTGCCGTCGAACTCGGTGAACAGGCGGGCGACGTCCCCGAGCGAACCGGGCTCCATGCGCGCCACGATCAATGTGCTGTGCATCTGAATCTCCTTCTCAGGCCTACCGGATTCGGGAGGGGCCGAACCAGCGCTCCAGTGCCATGGGCAGGTCGTGGTGGCTGCCGGGCGCGGCCCACGCCACGTGCCCGTCGGGGCGGACCAGCACGGCCGCGGTGCCCAGCAGCGGGCTGTCCTGCGGGACTCCGTGCGGCGCCGCCGTCACGATGTCCACCCGGTCCGACCAGCCCGCCGCCCGGTGGCGGAGTTCGGCGTTGTCCGCCAGGTCCAGCAGCACGCCGCGGGCCGGGCGCAGCAGGGCCGTGCTGCTGGTCTTGTACGTGTCGCCGACCAGTTCCAGGTGCGGCATGCGCAGGCCGAGCAGCGGGTGGCTGCCCCGGCCGACGTCGTAGCGGATCTCCAACCCGCTGACCATGCCCGCGAGGTGGCGGCTGACCTCCTCGTAGCGGATCAGCTCGCGCAGCACGTCGCGCAGCGGCTGGATCTCCGGACCGCTGAGGAAGAGCAGCCCCTGGGCCTTGGTGTTCAGCATCAGCCGCTCCCCCACCGGGAAGCGCTCGCTGTGGTAGGTGTCCAGCAGCGCCGCCGGGGCGGTGCCGCGGACCACGGCCGCCAGCTTCCAGCCGAGGTTGACCGCGTCCTGGATGCCGGTGTTCATGCCCTGGCCGCCGGCCGGCAGGTGGATGTGCGCGGAGTCCCCGGCCAGCAGGACCCGGCCGCGCCGGTACTCGGTGACCTGGCGGGTCGCGTCGCCGAAGGCGCTGACCCAGCCGGGCTCGGCGTGCGAGATGTCGATGCCGGTGATCCGCTGCCAGGCGGCGGCCACCTCCTGGTAGGTGGGCGGTTCGGTCCGCTGCCGGGGCGGGGTCCCGTGCTCGCAGACGATGATGCGGGTGAAGCCCCCGTCGCCGAGCGGGCCGGCCATCACCATGCCGCCCGGCAGGGTCTCGCCGATCAGCCGGGGCGCGATCTCGACGCCCCGCACGTCGGCGAGGAACATCTCCATGGTCGCCGCGGTGCCGGGGAAGTCGAAGCCCGCGGCCTTGCGCACGGTGCTGCGGCCGCCGTCGCAGCCCACCAAGTAGGAGGCGGTCAGGCGCTGTTCGCCCTCCGGCCCGCGGACCACGACCTCGACACAGTCCCCGTCGTCCCGCAGCGAGAGCAGCTCCCAGCCGCGCCGCAGGTCGGTCCCCAGACCGACCACCCACTCCTCGAGGATCGTCTCGGTGGTCGACTGCGGAACCGTCTTGGCGGCCTGGTGGATGCTGTCGAGCACCCCGAAGTCCACTGGCAGGCCACCGAAGTGGCCCGCGTTGCTGGTCCCCATGTCGCCGAAGCGGGACAGCAGCCCGCGCTGGTCGAAGACCTCCATCGTGCGCGTGGTGAACCCCAACCCGCGGGACTCCCCGGTCCGTTCCGCCAGGCGGTCCAGAACGATGACGTCTACGCCCGCAAGACGCAGCTCGGCGGCGAGCGTGAGTCCTGCCGGGCCAGCGCCGGCGACTATGACTGAAGCATCCATGTGCCTGCCCTCGGGGGTCGGAATGATCTGGACGTCAACGCAGTGCACCGGCGCCGGTCTTCGGGCGGGGCGGCGGCACGGGCGGCTCGGTGATTCCTTCGACGGGCGATTCCGCGGATACTCGGGCGTTACTCGGGTTATCGCGGGAGCGGCCATTCAGAGAGGCCGGCAGAACACCCGTCGGTGATTCAACACAGTGCTGCGGAGACTAATCAACAGCCTCTTCGGAAGCTCCGGCCATGTCAAGGTCGCTTTTCCAGGGGAGCCACAAGCTTTCGTCAGATCGATGTCAAGTCCGCTTCGCCGGGCCGGAAGAACCCGCAGGTCAGGGACAGATATGGCGGCCGTGCGCCGATTCGCGGCGGAATCGCGTCAGGATCGCGTGAGGATCGAGCCGGGGCCGCGCCGGGTCGCCCGGAGGCCACTTCGCGCCGCGTCGGACGGCTTCGGGGCGACATCGGGATGACGCCGTCTCAGAACCGGGACAGCTTTCCCAGGGGAAGGCGAAATCAACTACATGGAAGGTACAGAGAACGGCTCCCCGTCTTGCTCGTCCACGAATCGGTGAAATAGCTTCGCGGTACTCGGAGCAGGACTTCGGGACGGTACACCGGAGCGGCGCTTCGGAGCGGTACTT
Source organism: Kitasatospora sp. NPDC096128 (assembly GCF_040303105.1). Classification (NCBI taxonomy): domain Bacteria; kingdom Bacillati; phylum Actinomycetota; class Actinomycetes; order Kitasatosporales; family Streptomycetaceae; genus Kitasatospora; species Kitasatospora sp. NPDC096128. The sequence continues at coordinate 175,548 of NZ_JBEOSP010000017.1, forward strand.
CGGAGCGGTACTTCGGACGGGCGAGGAGAGGCCATGGCTCGGGATCCGGCGCACTCGGCGGCAGGGGGAACGGCGATTCGGGTCTGCGCGGGCGTCGCCTGCCGCGGGGCGGAGGACGCGGGCCGGGCCCGGCGCCTCGCCGCCGCCGGCTCCAGACTCTGCCCCGCCTGCGGCGACCGCCTGCTGGCGGAGCTGCGGCGGCTGCCCCGGCTGTACGAGGAGTGCGGCCTGCGCCTCGGCGGACCCGAGCAGTCGCACGAGCGGACCTCGGGCGGGCCGCTGCCCGGCATGCCGTTCAACACCGCTGCGGCCGAAGCCCGTTCGTCGATCCTCGCGGTGCTGCGCGCCTGGGCGTCGCTGGTCGTCGACGAGCGGCGGGTCGGCGTTCCCCGCGGCTCGACGGCCGGACTCGTCGACTTCCTGCTCCCGCACTCGGGTTGGCTGACCGCCCACTCCGCCGCCGGTGAGCTCTCCGAGGAGGTCGCCGCCCTGGTGCGCCGGGCGCGGCGGGTGATCGACCCCTCTCCCGCCCGCCGGGTGACGGTCGGCGGGTGCGTGGAGGCGGACTGCAGCGGCGGGCTGACCGCCGTACCGCAGGACCGACGCCCCGGCCTGCCCGCCGAGATCAGCTGCGACGCCGTACCGTCGCACCGGTGGCCGGCGGAGGAGTGGCTCATGCTGAGCAGGCTCCTGGCGCAGCGCGGGTCGGGCGCCCCGGCGTCCACCGTCGCCGCGGCCGCCGGGCAGGACGACGTGCGCTGGGTCAGCGCCGGTCAGATCGCCCGGCTGTGGGGCATCGCGCCCGGCAGCGTCTACCGCCACGCCAGCGAACAGCAGTGGCGCCGCCGCGCCGCCCGGGGGCGTACCTACTACCACGACGCGGACGTCCGCCGGACGCTGGACGGGCGCAAGCAGCCCGCCCGGGAGCGCGGAGAGAAGGGTCTCCCCTGATCAGCGCGCCCGCAGCCGACCCGGCCTGACGTTTCATCAAAAATACTTGTTGAAACGGGAACTGTTGCGAAGGCTCCGCAGTTGGCGGGAGTGGACCGGGCCGTGCCGTCCAGAGGTGTGGCCACCCCTCGATAGAGAGTGAATGTCTTGCCTACCAGTGACTCGACCGCGCGTATCACGAGCGTCCTCGCCCGTCCCTTCTCGCTGGGCGGCCTCACCCTCCGGAACCGGATCGTGATGGCGCCGATGACCCGCGAGGCCTCCCCCGGCGGGGTGCCGGGCGCCGATGTGGCGGAGTACTACGCCCGCCGCGCGGCGGGCGGCGCGGGCCTGATCGTCACCGAGGGGACGTACATCGGCCACGACTCGGCGGGCAGCAGCGACCGTGTCCCCCGGTTCCACGGCGAGGACGCGCTCGCCGGCTGGAGCGAGGTGGCGCAGGCGGTGCACCGCGAGGGCGGGAAGATCGTGCCGCAGCTGTGGCACGTCGGCATGACCCGCGCCGCCGGCGCGCCGCCCGTCCCGGACGCCCCGCGGGTCGGCCCCTCCGGGATCGCCATCGACGGCACCGAGCCGGGCCACTCGATGACCGGGCAGGACATCGACGACGTGATAGCCGCCTTCGCCGCCGGCGCGGCCGCCGCCGAGGCCCACGGCTTCGACGGCATCGAGCTGCACGGCGCCCACGGCTACCTCATCGACCAGTTCCTGTGGGCCCGGACCAACCAGCGCGGTGACGGCTACGGCGGCGACGTCGCCTCCCGGGCCCGGTTCGCCACCGAGATCGTGGCCGCCTGCCGCCGGGCCGTGTCGCCGGAGTTCCCGATCATCTTCCGGCTCTCCCAGTGGAAGATGGGCGACTTCGAGGCGAAGATCGCCGAATCGCCGCAGGAGCTCGACGCGCTGCTCACGCCGCTCGCCGAAGCGGGCGCCGACGCCTTCCACTGCTCGACCCGCCGCTTCTGGGAGCCGGAGTTCGAGGGTTCGGACCTGAACCTCGCGGGCTGGGCGAAGAAGGTCACCGGCAAGGCGACGATCAGCGTCGGGTCGGTCGGCCTGGACATCGACTTCACCAAGGCGCTGTTCGAGGGCGCGCCCGTCAGCGCCACGGACATCGAACCCCTGCTGGACCGGCTGGAGCGCAACGAGTTCGACCTGGTGGCGGTCGGCCGCTCGATGCTGGGCGACCCGGAGTGGGCCGCGAAGATCCTCAGCGGCCGCGTCGACGAGATCAAGCCCTTCGACCTGCGGGTGCTCGGCTCCCTCGCCTGAGCCACGGGCCGGACCCGCGTCCGCCGCACGGCGGACGCGGGTCGGGGCCCTCTACTCCCTGACCGGCTCCGGCTCCCCGACCGGTGGTGGCGAAGCCGTCGAGCCGCCGGCCGACAGCACGTCACGCGCATCGACCGGCCGACGGGCTCCGCACGCACCCCAGGACCGGCGATCACCGCGGCAGGCACCGGCCCCGTCCTGTCGAGCGGGAGCCGGCCGGGTGCGGAGGCCCGTCGAACCCCCTTCGGCCCTACATCCCTACGCCTCGGCCCCCGCCCCCGCCCCCGCGAGGAGCGCGTGCACGGTGGCGGCCATGGTGCGGCGCGCCCGTTCGGGGCTCAGACCGCAGCTGCGCCAGTGGTACCAGGCGCTCCACGTGGTCACCGCGTCCAGGCCGTCGAGCAGCTCCGTCCGGGCCGGCTCCGGCAGGGCGTCGAGCTCCAGGGCGAAGACCTGGGAGAGCCGCAGGCGGGCGAAGTCCAGCATCTGCTGGACGGCCTCCTGGATCCGCGGGGACGGGTTCTCCAGTCGCATCACCGCCAGCCTGGCCGGGGTGACGCCCTCCAGGATGCGCGCCCGCTGCTCCGCGAGGGCGGCCACCCGCAGCTCGCGCGGCCCCTCGACGGGAAGCGGCCTGATCTGGGCCGCGAGCTGCTCCAGACGCCGGTTGACGGCGACCTCGGCCAGTTCGGCCATGTCCGCGAAGTGGTGGAACACCAGTCGGCGCGACACGCCCGCCCGCTCGGCCACCTTGTCGGCCGGGAAGTGCGCCTGGTTCTCGTCGATCAGCGACAGCATCGCGTCGGCGATCTTCTCCCGGGTCTGCCGCCCGCGTTCCGTCCGCCCGTCGGTGCCGGGCGAGGCGGCTTCGGTCCGCTTCACGTGGGCTCCTCCGCCCTCTCGTTGACATTCTTGCACCGCGAGTGCAAGTGTACGCATTGCACAGTGAGTGCAACTAGTTTCAACCGGGGGGCCCACGCTGCCCGCCGCACGAGGAAGGGCTTCCCGCCGCAGATGTTCACCACTGTGGGGCGCTGGTGCGCCCGCAGGCCCAAGCGGGTCGTCGCCGCCTGGCTCTTGCTGGCGGCCGCCGCGCTCACCGCCGTCGCGACGTTCGGGCGCGTCACCAGCGAGGCCGTCTCCATCCCCGGCAGCGACAGCCAGGCCGCGCGGGACATCGCCGACCGCGCCTTCCCCGGCTCGGCCTCCGGCAAGCAGCCGGTCCTGCTGCACACCCCGGCCGGCACGGCCCCGCTGACCGCCGCCGACACCGCCGCCGCAGTCCGCAGCGCGGCCGCGGCCATCGCCGCGGTACCGCACGTGGTCGCCGTCACCACGCCCTACGACCCGGCCGGCACCACGGCCATGAGCGCCGACGGCCACACCGCCTACCTGTCGGTCGAACTCGACGTCTCCGGACGGGACGTGACGCCCGGGACGACGGACGCCGTGCTCGCCGCGGCCGCACCGGCCACCGCCGCCGGCATCGAGGTCACCCCGGGCGGCTACCTGGCCGCCGCGGTCGACCGGGGCAGCACCGGCCGCAGCGAGGCCATCGGACTCGGCGCGGCCCTGGTGATCCTCACCCTCTCCCTCGGCAGCCTCCTCGCCGCCGGACTGCCGCTGCTGGCCGGGGTGATCGGCCTCGGCATCGCCCTGCCGATCCTCGGCCTGGTCGGCCACCTGATGGACGTTCCCGAGGCCGGTGAGACCATCGCCGCCATGATCGGGCTGGGTGTCGGCATCGACTACACCCTCTTCGGCCTCACCCGCTTCCGGGAGCTGCGCGCCGCCGGGACCGGGATCGAGGACGCCGCCGTGCGCACCACCGCGGGCTCCGGCAAGTCCGTCGCCTTCGCCGGCAGCGCCGTCGTCGCGGCCCTCGCCGGACTGGCCCTCGGCGGACTGCCACTGCTGTACGCGCTGGCCCTCGCCCCGGCGATCGCCGTGGCAACGGCGCTGGGTGTCAACCTCACACTCCTGCCCGCCGCACTCGTGCTGCTGGGCGAGCGGCTGACGCCCAGGCCGCCCACCGCCCCCGACCCCGCCGGGCGCCCGCGCGGCTGGGGCCGGATCGCCGCCCTGGTCGCGGCCAGGCCCTGGCCCCTGCTGCTGGCCGGCCTGGCCCTGCTCGGTGCCCTCGCCGCCCCCGCGGCCCACCTCCACCTCGGCCAGCTGGACGCCGGCAGCAAGGCCTCCGGCAGCATGAGCCGCACCGCCTACGACCGGATGGCCGCGGCCTTCGGCCCGGGCTCCAACGGCGTGCTCCAGGTCGTCGACGTGCTGCCCTCCCCGGCGGCGGGGGCCGCGGACCCGCGCCCGGCGGCCGTGACCACCGCGCTGCGCGGCGCCCAGGGTGTCGCCTCCGTCAGCCCGCCCGCGCTCGCCGCCGACGGCCGCACCGTCCGCTGGCAGGTCACCCCGACCACCGCCCCCTCCGACCCCGCCACCACCGCGCTCGTCCACCGCCTGCGCGCGGACGTGCTGCCCGGTGCCACCGCCGACAGCGGCCGGCTGGTGCACGTCGGCGGCACACCGGCCGCCCAGGCCGACCTCAACGCGCGGATCGCGCAGCGCATGCCGCTCGTCGTCGGCTTCGTCCTGACCGTCGCCGGGCTGCTCCTGCTCCTGGCCTTCCGCTCGCCCGTCGTCGCCGTGAAGGCCGCCGTGATGAACCTGGTGTCGGTCGCCGCCGCCTACGGCGTGCTCACCGCCGTCTTCCAGCACGGCCTGGGCGCCCGACTGATCGGCCTGGACGGCGCCGTCCCGATCCCCGGCTACGTGCCCCTGCTGATGTTCGCGGTGCTCTTCGGCCTCTCGATGGACTACGAGGTGTTCCTGCTCAGCGCCGTGCGCGAGGGCTACCTGCGGGAACGGGACAACCGCCGCGCCGTGGTGGCGGGCCTCAGCAGCACCGGACGGATCATCAGCTCGGCAGCCCTGATCATGGTCGCGGTCTTCCTCAGCTACCTGCTGTCCGACGACCCCGTGGTCAAGATGTTCGGCATCGGTCTCGCGAGCGCCGTCGCCCTGGACGCGACCGTCGTCCGCGGCCTGCTCGTCCCGGCCACCATGGTCCTGCTCGGCGACGGCAACTGGTGGCTGCCCCGCCGGCTCGACCGCCTGCTGCCGCACGTCGACATCGAGGGCGACGGCCACGTCCCGCAGCCCGGCGACACCGACGCACCGGCTCCCGCGATCGCGGCCCGCTGACCCCACGGTCCCCCGCCCCCACCCGCCCCGGACCGGAACCCGCCACCGAACCCGAACCACCCACCAGGAGCACGTCCCCATGCCCGTCCCCAGGCACATCCGCCTCCGCCGCAGCCTCCCGATGCTCACGGCCCTCGGCCTCACCGCCGGGACCGCGGCCCTCGCGGCCCTCGCGGCACCCGCCGCCCACGCAGACCCCGCCTGCGGACGCGGCCCGCTCCAGTACTCCGTCGACGGCGGCGCCCACTGGACGGCCGCCGCGACCATGCCCGCCCAGGCCGGCAGCGTCCAGGTCCGACTGGCCGGCGAACCCGCCGCGGGCTGCGAGTACCACGTCTCGCTCGGCTCCTACGCGACTCAGGGCGCGACCTGGGCCACCTCGGGGAAGCAGACCTTCCTCGGCTGGGCGACCACGACCCTCTCCCGCGAGCACTACCGGGACACCCTCGACGTCACCGGCCACCTGCCGCCGTGCTACGGCGAGTCGGCCCTCTACGCGGTCGGCGAGAAGTACGACGGGAGCGACAGCGACCACCCGCTGCCGCACTACCCGGACGAGCCGTTCTCCGGCCTGATGATCGCCTCCTGGAACGGCGGAACCGCCTGCGCCCCGACGCCGACGCCGACCCCCACCACCGGCCCCACAACCGCCGCCCCGACGCAGACGCCCACCGCCGTACCGACGCCGACCACCGCACCGGTCACCACCCCGCCGTCCCCGTCCCCGACGCCGTCCCCGGACCGACCGACCGCCTCGCCCCGTGCCGACCGGACCACCCCCGCCGCGGCGACCCCCGCGGCCACGTCGGCTCCGACGCTGGCCGCCACCGGCAGCGACGACGGCCTCCTGGCCGCCGCCGGGGTCGCCGCCGCCGTCCTGCTCGCCGCCGGCGGCGCCGCGGTGTACGTCGGGCGCCGCCGCTGACGGGCGGTCCGCGCGCGGCTTCACCCAGGGCAGAACGCCGCTCCCTTCCCCCCGCGCCCGGGATCCCTAGGCTGAAGGAGTGAGCACTCATGCGCCGAACGAAGCCCGCGTCATCCCGCTGCGCCGCCCGCAGGCCTCGCCGCCCGCGCCGCCCGCGCCGAAGGAGCCCCTCTGGCGCGACCTCGTCGGCGATGTGCTGCGGCGCGAACGGCTGGCCCAGGAGCGGACGTTGAAGGACGTCGCGGAGACCGCCCGGATCTCGGTCCCGTACCTGTCGGAGCTGGAGCGCGGCCGCAAGGAGGCCTCCTCCGAGGTGCTCGCGGCCGCCGCCAAGGCCCTCGGGCTCGGCCTCGGCGACCTCCTCTCGCTCGCCCAGGACGAGCTGGTCCGGCACACCCGGAGCCGGACCGGCCACGGCCGCACCTCGTCGCCCAGGGCGCAGTACGACGGCCTCTGCCTCGTGGCCTGAGCCCGCCGTGCGGCCGGTACACCACCGTGGTACCGGCCGCACGGGCTCAGTGGAACGGGACCCGTCGGCTCAGCACCTCGTCCGCGAGCCCGTACGCGACAGCCTCCTCGGCACTGAGCACCTTGTCCCGGTCCATGTCCGCGCGCAGGGTCGCCGCGTCGTGCCCGGTGTGCCGGGCGAGGACCTCCTCCACCTGTGCGCGGATCCGCACCATCTCCTTGGCCGCGAGGCTGAGGTCCGAGACCGTCCCCTGCTGCCCTCCGCTGGCCGGCTGGCCGAGCAGCACCCGCGCGTGCTGGAGCACGAACCGCCGCCCCGGATCCCCGCCGGCCAGCAGCACCGCCGCCGTCGACGCGGCCTGACCGACGCAGAAGGTGGAGATCGGCGCCTGCACGAAGGTCATCGTGTCGTAGATCGCCATCAGTGAAGTGAACGACCCCCCGGGCGAGTTGAGGTAGATCGAGATCTCCCGCTCCGGGCTCTCCGACTCCAGGTGCAGCAGCTGGGCGATCACCACGTTGGCGACCCCGTCGTCGATCTCCGTGCCGAGGAAGATGATCCGCTCGTTCAGCAGCCGGCTGAACACGTCGTAGGTCCGCTCGCCCTTCGCCGTCCGCTCGATCACGTACGGAACCGTGTACGACCCCATGTCAGAGCCCCATCCGTCGCCGCGACGAGGCCGGACGGATGTCCGCCACCGACTCCACCACCCGGTCCACCAGCCCGTACTCCACGGCCTGCTCGGCCGTGAACCAGCGGTCCCGGTCCCCGTCCCGGGCGATCGTCTCCTCGCTCTGCCCGGTGTGCTCGGCGGTGATCCGCTCGATCGTCCGCTTGGTGTGCTGCAGGTTCTCCGCCTGGATCTCGATGTCCGCCGTCGTCCCGCCGATCCCCGCCGAAGGCTGGTGCATCATGATCCGCGCGTTCGGCAGCACGAACCGCTTCCCGCGCGCCCCCGTCGTGAGCAGGAACTGCCCCATGCTCGCCGCGAACCCCATCGCCAGCGTCGAGACGTCGTTCGGGATCAGCCGCATGGTGTCGTAGATCGCCAGCCCCGCCGACACCGACCCGCCCGGGCTGTTGATGTACAGCCCGATGTCACTGCGCGGATCCTCCGCCGAGAGCAGCATCAGCTGCGCACACACCCGGTTCGCCGACACGTCGTCGACCTGCGTGCCGAGCAGGACGATCCGCTGCGCGAGCAGCTGGGCGGCGAGGTGGTCGTCGAAGGCACTCGGCGCCGTCTCCCCCTGCCCCGCCCGGGGCAGCAACGTACTGAGCGAAGTCATCTGCTCCTCCTTGTCGAGCCGTTGACTCCACTCTCACCCCGAGACTGGCCGCCGATACCGCCCTTCTGCCCCCCGCAGATTCGCCGACGGCAGAGCGGATCAAGACGTCAGATGATCGAACTCCCCGGCCTTGAAGCCCCGAAGGAGGGCGCGGAGCCCGTCAGCCGTGGTCGTGATGATGACGTCGGGCTCGTCACTCTCACGGATCTTGATGGCACGCTCGGGAGCCGCGGCAAGACAGATGCAGTTCGCGGACTCGGAGCTGTAACTGGACTTCTGCCAGTTGATTACCGCCACGGCGTCTCCCCTCAGGTGTCCTTCTCGATACGGGCAATGAGATCACGTGACTCCTCGGGACTGAGGGCGCGGTCTTCCATGATGTCCAGGACCTTCTGGTACTTCACCAGTTGCGCATGGGCGTCGAGGAACTCGGAGCCGTGATACGTATCGAGCTGCACGGTGTCGAGTTGGGGCACGACTGCGGAGCAGTAGACGATGGACTGCCCGGAGCCAGGGAACGTGCCGGAACCGAAGGGGATCACGCGCACTGTGATGTTCTCGCGAGTACTCGCCTCGATGAGGTGCCGGTGCTGCGCCCGGGCTACTACCGGCCCACCGAACTCCATCCGCAGGGCCGCCTCATGGACGATCACAGTGAGCGGGATCGCCCGCTGACCGTAGAGCACCGCCTGCCGCTTGATGCGATAGGAGACCCGATGCTCCACCTCGGGCGGCGACAGAGGAGGGAATGTGTCCCTGAAGATCGCACGAGCGTGGTCAAGTGTCTGAAGGAGGCCGGGAATGTGAATCACCGAGGCGATACGCATCGCCGTGGCATGGTGTTCCGTTTCGGCAAGATCGAGCATGTTCGGCGACAGGATGTCACGGTACTCCTCCCACCATTCCCGAGTCCGCCTCCCGGTCATGCCGGCGAGAGCCTCGATCAGGCCCTGGTCCGTACACGTGTACGCGCGAGCGAACGCGCGCACACGCTCCGCGCTGACCGCGTATCGACCCGCTTCGATCCGGCTCATGTGACCCTGATTCACACCGACCAGAGCTGCAGCCGCAGTTGAGGTGAGCCCAGCCCGTTCGCGCAGTTTCCGCAGTTCAAACCCAAGGCGCTGCTGCCGCAGCGTCGGGGTACCGCTCGACGACATCGCGATCCTCCCATTCACTACCAAGAGTGAAATAGCAAGCCTTCAATAGCCAGCATGGAAACTATGCCATGTTAGCGCTACGGTATGAAACGGGCCGGTCACCAAACGTGCTGGCCGCGCTTCAACCATGCCTTGAGGCTGGAGACTTCCATGACCGCTACGCCCCCGCCAAACCCCGACCGGTCCTTCGACCAGGAGCTGTGCGAACTCGTGCTCGACACCGCACCCCGGGTCTTCGCCGTCGTCCAGGTGTGCGGCGACAGCAGTGCCGACGCCGACGGGTGGGTGGCGGCCTGGGGGCTCGCCGACCCCTACGGGCCGACCCACGTGATCACCCTCGACGGCCGGACCCGCTTGACCCTCACCTCCCCCGAGCGCGCCCTCCGCCACTTCTCCCGCCACCCGGGCATCACCGCCCGCCTGGTCTGGCTCACCCACCCGGACACCGCCGCCCTGGACCAGCCCGAAGCCGCCTGACAGTGAGGATGTTCATGAGCGGTTCCCGGGCGGGTCTGACCCACCGCCTGACTGACCTCGGGTCCTCAACGGGATCTGTCGGCCTCG
>NZ_JBEOSP010000018.1:0-129717 GCF_040303105.1 Kitasatospora sp. NPDC096128
CCCAGGCGAGAGGGACGCGCTGCGGGAGGGGGCGGTGGAGGGGGTGGGTGCGGAGAGGGGCGTGACGGGTGATTTTCAGACCGCCAACGGCGCCCGACAACTCCCCCACAGAGTCGGCGGTCGGAAAATCATCCAGCCCCCGGAGCGCCCACCCCCGGAACCGCCCCCGGCCTCACCCACCCTCCCGAGAGCCCCCACCCTCCCGAAAGCCCACCCCCTCCCGAGAGCCCCCAGCCCCGCGCAGCGCCCGCTCCAGATCCCGCAAAGCCACCCCCACCAACCGAGCCCCCGCCCTCACCACATCCCCCTGCACCCCCGCCGACCCCCCGTCCAACCCCTCCTCCAACCGCACCTGCGCCTCCCGAACCCCCCCGAACTCCACCGGCCGCCCCGTCAACAACGCCCCCGCCGCCAACGCCGTGGCCAACCGAAGCTCCTCCGCGTACTCCGCCGCCCCCGGCACCGGCTCCGCGTCCGCAGCCGGCAGATGTGCCTCCAACAGCACCGCCGCCCGCCCGAGGTGCCCCACCGCCGCCCGAGCCCGGTCGATCTGGCGCCGACTCACCCCGGTGAGCCCCGACTCGTGCCGGCCCGGCTCCGCATCGGCCCGCTCCATCGCCTGCAACAGCTCCGACCGCGCCTCCCGCGAGTCCAGCAGCGCAGCCCGCACCGCCCGCCCCCGGGGAGCCCCCGGCTCCTCGTAGCAGGCGACCACCGCCGCCCCGTACCGCCCGGCCGCCGCCAGCCATTCCGCCAGCCGCTCCCCGAGCCGTGCCGTCTGCCAGGTCGGGAACAGCGCGTACGTCAGCAACGCCAGCGGCCCCCCGAGCAGCGTCAGCCCCACCCGCTCGAAGGCCGTCTCCAGCGGATCCCCGGCCTGCAGCCCCAACAGGAACACCACGTACGAGGAGATCCCGACCGTCGTCAGCGCGTACCCCGTCCGGAACGCCAGGTACGCCCCGCCGATGCACAGCACCGCCAACCCCGCCAGCACCCACTCCCCGGGATGGGCCAGTTGCACCACCAACGTGGACACCGCGACCCCCACGACCGTCCCGGCCAGCCGGGCGACGCCCCGGCTGTACGTCTGGGCGAAGTCCGGCCGCATCACCATGGCCGCGGTCATCGGCGCCCAGTACCCGTGGTGGAACCCGGCCAGCCGGGCCAGCAGGTAGGCGGCGGTGACCACCCCGGACAGCCGGACGGCGTGCTGGAAGATCGCCGAGCGCGGCCGCAGCTGCCGCCGCACGGCCCGCAGCGCGACCGGCAGCATCCGCGAGATCGACGGCTTGTGCAGGGCCCCGCCCGCGCCGACCACGGGCGTGGTGATGGTGTCCTCGTCGCTGCGGTCCAGGGTGTCCGCGGCCTTGCGCAGCAGCCCGCCGAGCCGTCGGGCGGAGCGCCGGGCCGCGCCCTGGAGCTGCGCCCCCTGGTCCGGGCGGACGAGGGTGAGCGTGGGCGCGGACCGGGGGAGCCGGACGGGGTCGCCGCCGCGGACGGCCCGGGCGAGGGCGTCCATCACCTCGGCGGCGGCCGCCAGCACCTCGCGGGCCCGGTCGCGTTCCGGCCCTTCCTCGGGGGCGCCGACCTTGGGGTCGGCGAGCGCGGCGAGGGTGGGGCGGATGCGTTCGGCGATGCCGCGCAGCCCACGCAGTTCGGGCGGCCGGTGGCGCTCCTGCCAAGGGGTGACGGCGGAGGCGGCCCGGGCGGTCATGAACGGTTCCGGGTCCACGTGCGCGGTCGGGTCCTGGCGCAGCCGGCGTGCGTAGTCGGCGAGTTCGGCGTAGGTGTCGGCGAGCGCGGCCCGTTGGGCGCTCCAACTCCCGATCGGCCACAGGGTGATGACAGCGGCCTGGACGACCCCGCCGAGCGCCGCGACCAGCCCGTGGCCGAGCGCCGCGGCCGCGCTGACCGGGAGTTGGACCACGATCAGCATCACCGAGACGGTGTTGGCGGTGACCACGCCCGCGGTCGGCCCGATCGCCCAGGCGAGGCCGGCTCCGAAGGCCCACACCGCGAGCAGCACCGGGAACAGCCCGTACACCCCGGCGGCGAGGTAGCCGAGGAAGGTGCTGACCCCGAGTCCGACCCCGGCCGCGACGGCGAGGCTGGCGCGGGGCCGGAAGCTGCGCTGGAAGGTGGCCGAGCCGGCGATGAACGCGCCCATCGCGGCCGAGGTGGCGAGCCCGACCCCGCCGAGGGCGAGGGTGGGGAAGAGCACGAGCGCCACGGCGACCGCCCCGCGCAGCGCGCGCTTGGGGTCGGTGAGCGCCCGGTCGAGGGTGAGCCCGGTCCGCGCGGTGTCACGAAGGGCGGCGAACCAGGACATACCGACATCCTAGGCGGCCGTCGGCCTCCCCCACCGCCGACCGAACCGCCGACCGAACCGCCGACGGCTCCGCCCGAGCCCCGCCGCCGCCCACAGCAACGCCCCGGTCGGCAGGAACACCGCGTCCGCCGCAACCATGGCGAGCGAGAACACGGGCAGTCCGAGCACCACCGCGATCCCCAGGTGTTCGCCCATCAGCACCGCCAGCAGCACGTTCTTGACCCGCCGGTTGAGCAGCGTGAACGGGAAGGCGACCTGGAGGATCACCGTGCCGTAGGAGATCAGGAAGACCGGCAGCAGTGCCGAGCCGACCAGCGCGGACAGCCCCGGCCAGGGGGCGAAGTAGTCCAGGTGCAGCGGGTAGTACAGCGCCGTGCCGTCCTGCCAGCGCGAGCCCTGCACCTTGTACCAGCCGGCCGTGGCGTAGATCAGCACCACCTCGGTGGCGATGACCAGCATCGTGCAGTTGTGCACCATGTTCGCCAGCGCGTCGAGCACGGCCCGCGGTTCGCCCGCCGGCCGCAGCCGGCCGAGCAGCCACCAGAGCCCGGCGACCGCCCAGAGCCCCCAGAACAGCGGCGCCCAGCCGAGGTACGGGAAGGCCGGCCCGGTCCAGCTGAGGCTGTCCCCGGAGAAGTCACCGGCCTGACAGACCGCCAGCACCGCGCCGAGCAGCGCCCAGAGCGCCACCCCGCCCCACCCGGGGCGGGCCCGGCGCGCGTCCAGCGACCAGACCTCGGCGCAGCGGGTGAAGACCAGGTAGACGGCCATCAGGTGGACGACGTTGTCGCCGCCGTCGCCGAGGAAGACGTCGCGGTTCTGCAGCGACAGCACGGTGGCCAGGAACAGCACGCTGCTCGCCCTGGTCCGCCAGCCCAGCAGCACCGCCAGGGCGGCCAGCAGGGCCAGGTGGTAGACCAGCTCGAACCAGAGCCGCCCGCCGAACCAGGGCAGCACGGTGAACGCTCCGTCATCGGCCAGCAGCCGCTGGGCGAGCTCCATCGACCAGGGCGAGCGGTCGCCGTACAGCACCCGCCGGTGGGGCCATTCGCGCAGCAGGTAGGCGAGCCAGACCAGCCCGAAGCCGATCCGCACCACCGCGGCCTGGTGCCGCCCGAGCGCCCGCCCGGTGAAGGCCTCCATCGCCCGCCCGAAGGCCGCGACCGGCCCGCGCGCCACCGGTGCCGCCCCGGGGAACCGCCCGCCCTGCGCCGGCACCCGCCCCAACCGCCGCGGCTCAACGGCGTCCACAGCCCCGACGGCCTCCACGCCCTCCCGCGCCGCCCCCTCGTTCACCCCAACCCCCGGTAGTCCTCGTCCCCGACCGGCCACCACGGCAGCTCCCGCGCCCCGGGCGCCGGCGGCGCGGTCTCCCCGCTCCAGGACGGCGGCGGCACGGTGGCCGTGGTCACCCGGAACTCGATCTCCAGGACGCGCTCGCCGTCCACCTCCCGGCCGATCCGCTGCAGCGCGATCCGCTTGAGGTACTGCTCGGCGAGCCTGCCGCGCGCATTGGTCGGCTTCCCGTCCTGGTCGTGCGAGCCGTCGTAGAAGTCCCAGGCCCGGCGCAGCAGGTTCTGGTCGACGTGGCTGGGCGCCGGGTTGCCCCGTATCGCGGCGATGTCCTGCGCGGTCAGCCCGGTCCAGTCCCGGGTCCGGGTGGCGCCGCCGTCCGCGACGGTGCGCACCCGGGCGTCCACGCTGACGTTCTGCTGGAGCGGGTTGGGCGCGAACAGCTTCCAGTTCTGCTCGAACTCCGGGTAGACCACCCCGTCGACCTCGTCCCGGTACTGCCGGGACACCACGTTGTCTGGCGCGACGTGCAGGAACACCGCGGCGAGGAACAGCCCGGTGCCGCTCACCAGCACGGCGGCGGCCAGGCCGAGGACGAGCTGCGCGGGCGTCGACCAGACCCTCCCGGGGGCGGCCGACCCAGCGGCCGGCTCGGCGGCCGGCTCGGTGGTCCCCGTCATGGCCTCCCCGCCCGGTCGGCGCGCCGCCGGCCGGTACCGGCGCGTCGCGCGCCCATCCTGCCCTACCCGTCACCGGGCGGGCCCGGCGAGGTTCTACAGGACGAAGGCGTCCTGGCCGGTGCTGCTGACCATCGGACGGCCCGCGCCCTCCCAGGCGTACATCCCGCCGTCCACGTTCACCGCGTCCCGGCCCTGCTGCACCAGGTACTGAACGACCTGCGCGGAGCGGCCGCCGACCCGGCAGAGCACGTACAGCTTCTGCTCCGGCAGCTCGCCGATCCGGGCGATCACCTCGCCGATCGGGATGTGCAGCGCGCCGTCCACGTGGCCGGCGTCCCACTCGTCCTGCTCGCGCACGTCCAGCAGGGCGGCATCGGCCGGTACGGAGGCGGCGTCGGTGGTGGGGATCTGCGCGAACATCGTGTGGCCCTCCTGGGCTCGATCGGGGTCGGTGCCATTGTCGCCCACCGTGGTCGGCCCGTGGGCCGCTTCCGGGGCCCCGAGCAGTCGCTCCAGCTCGGCCTGCTGGGCGGCGGCCTTGGCGAGCAGTTCCTCGGCGAGCTGTTCCAGCAGCCGGTCCGGGTCCTGCGGGGCGAGGGCGAGCAGCTGGCCCATCGGGGTCTGCTCCAGCCGGACCTGCTCGGTGGCGGTCTCGGTGATCTTGGCGGTCAGCCAGTCCAGCCGACGGCGCAGCCAGCCCAGCCGGTCGGGGGAGTCGACGGCGGGCGCGGCCTCCGGCGCGGTGGACCACTCGGCGGCGAGGCCCTCCAGAACGGCGGCGTCGCCGTACGCGTAGGCCTCGTTGACCCGGACCAGGAAGTCCGCCCGGCGCTGCTGCTCGGCGGGGTCGGTGGTCAGGTCGGGGTGGGCGCGGCGGACCAGCTCGCGGTAGATCCGCTGGGCCTCCTTCCCGGGCCGCACCCGGGTCGGCGCGGCGGGCGGCGGCGGGGCGGCCCCGTCCGCGCCCTCACCGGACTCCCCCCGCTCCGAACGCTCCGAACGCTCCGATCCGTCCGCGCGCTCCGACCGCGCCGCGTGCACCGAGTCGAACAGCGCGTCCAGGTCGGGCAGCTCCTCGACCTGCTGCCGCGCCTCGGCGGCCCGGCGCAGGTCGTCGGGGTGGCCGGTGCGGGCCGCGACGGCCTCGGCGACCAGCGCGTCGAGCTCGTCCAGCCGGGCGTAGAGCGGGCCGAGCAGCTGGTGGTGGATCAGCGCGAAGTTGTCGATCTCGACCCGCAGCGTCTGCACGTCCACGTCCATGCTGAGCCAGGCCAGCTCGGCGGCGGCGACCCGCTCCTCCAGCTCCTGCTGCTCCGGGTCCGTCCAGCGGGCGGGGCTCTGCGCGGTCACGATCTCGCCTCTGTCTCGTCCGTCCGGCCGGGTCACGCGGGGCCGCCGCGCGGGCGGCCCGGCCTGCCACCCTACCGCCGTGTTCCGGGCCGCCGTCCGGGTGACGCAGGCGTACGAACCGGCGCGCGGCACGTGACACGCAACCGATCCTGATGAATCTCCCCGTTTCGGTGTCGAGCCCGGCCCGGTCCGTGCTTCGCTGGTATCCGCACAGCGTGCCTTCCTCCGGAGAAACGGCCGCCTCCAGGCGTGGCGGCCAGGCGGGAGCAGACCGAATCCATGGTGGCCGAGTCCAACTCCACACCGCTTCCCGCGGGCGCCGAGACCGCGCCGGGCGACCACCCGACCGGGGTGGCCGCCCTGGTCCGGCTCGCCCTCGTCGTTGTCGACCGGGCCGGCCGGATCGCCCAGTGGAGCCGGGCCGCAGAGGAACTGTTCGGGCACCGCGCCGAGGCCGCCACCGACCGTCCGGCCTCGGGGCTGCTGCCCGCCCTGGAGTCACGGGTGCTCGGCCGCTGCGCCGTGCGCCGCCGCTGCGACGCCCTCGACACCCTGGCCGGGCTGACCGCCGCCGGACGCCCGTGGGCCGGGCGGCTGACCGTGACCGACCGCGAGGAGCACCAGCGCGACGTGCTGTGGTGGGCCTACCCGCTGCCCGGCCCGTCCGGCGGGCTGCTCGCGCTCGCCGCCGACGCCCGCCCGCTGCGCACCACCGGCCCGCGGCTCGCCCTCGGCGAGCGCCTGCTGCCCTTCGCCGCGGCGCCCGCCGCCCGGGGCGGCTTCCACGGGCTGACCGCCACGCTCACCCCGCCCGCCGCCGAGCTGCCCGAGTCGCTGGCCCGGCTGCTGCCCGCCGCCCACCGGGCCCCGCTGCGCGCGGCCGCGGCCCTGGGCGGGCTGCCGGCCCTGCGGCTGGACGCGACCACCGTGCTGCCGGTGCTGCCCTCCGACGCCCAGGCCGGCACCACCCACGTGGCCGCCGGACTGGGCCGCCGCTACCCGACGCCCCAGCAGCGCGCGGCCCGGCTCGGTCCCCCGCCGCAGGCCGACCTCTCCGCGCCCGGCCGCCGTCCCCCGGGCCCGCTGCCCGCCCCGCGCGAACCGGTCCCCCATGAACCGCTCCCGCACGGACCGGCCCAGCGCGACCCGAGACCGGGCAGCGCCCCGAGCAGCCCCGCCGCGGTCGTCGGCGGGCCGCTCGGCGCCCCGCCCGCCCAGCCCCCGGCCCCCGGTCGGGAGGCACCCCAGCGCACCGGAGGAGGAGCCGCCATCGAGCAGCAGGCCGCCGTCGAGTCGTCCGCCCACGGCGTCCCGCCGCGCCGCCCGGACCAGGCCCCGTCCGGCGCCGTCCCCGCCCCGGCGGGCGCCGAGGGGCCGCCGAACGGCCGGCTGGGCCCGTTCCTCACCAACGGCCAGGCCGGCGAGCAACTGGCTCTGCTGAACGAGGTCGGCGGCAAGGTCGGCACCACCCTGGACCTCGGCTTCACCGCCCACGAGCTGTGCCAGGTGCTGGTCCCCCGGGTCGCCGACTTCGCCTGCGTGGACCTCGTGGACGGCCTGATCTCGGACTCCGAGCTGCCGGTCTCCCGTCCCGACGACGACACGATGCTGCGCCGGGTCGCCATGGTCTTCAACCAGACCGGCGGCGCCTGGGACCACGTGCTCTCCGAGGGCTCGCTGGTCAGCATGCCGCGCCGGACCCCGCCCGGGCTGGCCCTGCAGCTGAACCAGCCGGTGCTGGTCCCGGTGGTCAGCGCGGACGTCGCGGTGGACTACGCGATCGCGCTCGGCGGCGCCAAGCTGGCCCCGGTGGTCTCCGGCCGCTCGATGCTGGTGGTCCCGCTGTCCGCCCGGGGCACCGTGCTGGGCATCCTCAAGCTGCTCCGGCTGCCGGACCGCGCCCCCTTCGACGAGAGCGACGCCGCCACCCTCAAGGAGCTGGCGGTGCGGGCCGCGCTGTCGCTGGACAACGCCCGGCTGCACCGTGCCGAGGCCCGGGTCGCCACCACCCTGCAGCGCTCGATGATCCCGACCCGCCCGCCGCAGATCCCCGGCGTGCAGATCGCCCACCGCTACCTGCCCGGCGATCCGAAGGCCGAGGTCGGCGGCGACTGGTTCGACGCCATCCAGCTGCCCGGCAGCCGGGTCGCCCTGGTGGTCGGCGACGTGATGGGCCACGGCATCCACTCGGCCGCCGCGATGGGCCGTTTCCGCACCGCGATGCAGACCCTCGCCGCCCTGGACCTGCCGCCCGGCCAGCTGCTGCGGCACCTGGACAACCTGGCCCAGAAGCTCGGCGACGACCACCTCGCCACCTGCCTGTACGCGGTCTACGACCCGATCAACCGGACCTGCGAGCTGGCCAGCGCCGGCCACGTCCCGCCCGTCCTGGTGCACCCGGACGGCACCGGGGAGCTGCTGGAGATCCCGGCCGGGGCACCCATCGGCGTCGGCGGGGTGCCGTTCGTCGCCAAGACCATCGACGTCTCGGACGGCTCGATGCTGGTGCTGTGCACCGACGGACTGGTCGAGGTCCGGGGCGGGGACATAGGGACGGGCCTGGCCGCGCTGTGCGGCAACCTGATCGACCCGCAGCAGAGCCCCGAGCAGGCCTGCGACGAGGTGCTGCGGCGGCTGCACTCGGACGACCGCAAGGACGACGTCGCCCTGCTGGTGGCCCGCTTCGACGGGGTCGCCCCGTCCGAGGTGGCCACCTGGGACCTCACCGTGGACCAGCGCGAGGTCCGCCGGGCCCGTTCACTGGTCCGCGAGCAGCTGGCCGCCTGGCACCTGGAGGCCCTCAGCGACACCACCGAGCTGCTGGTCAGCGAGCTGGTCACGAACGCCGTACGGGTCGCCCGGGACCGGGTGCAGCTCCAGCTGATCCGGGTGGACAAGCTGCTGGTCGAGGTCAGCGACGACAACCACAACCTGCCCTCGCTGGAGCCGGCCGAGCAACTCGGCGAGACCGGCCGCGGCCTCACCCTGGTCACCAAGCTCGCCGAACACTGGGGCACCGCCCGCAAGGCGGTGGGCAAGGTCGTCTGGTTCGAGCTGCCCCTCCCGCACGCGTGACGGCCGCGTACGGGCAACGTCCCGTACGCGGCCGACAGGCCGGATGGAGCCTCCCTAGGGGATGACCGCGCCCGCCGAACGGCGCCGGGCCTCCGCCGCGACCTCCCGGGAGGCGGCCGTGGCCACCGAGGTGGCGGCACCGACCCCGGCCAGCACCCGCGGCCAGAAGTCCCCGAAGACCTCGACCGAGACGGCGATCAGCAGCGCGGTGATGACCGCGACCACGTGCTCAAGGCCCGCCAGGTTCGGCAGCAGGACGGCCTCGCCGACCATCAGGACCACCACGGTGGCGGCGGTGAACCAGGCCCGGGTGCGGAACGCGATGCAGATCGCCAGCGCCACCACGGCGGCCGACGGCCCGGTGTCCCGCACGTAGGCGACCCACTTCGGGAAGCCGAACAGGTGGTGCGGCCCGATCGCCACGCCCACCCGAGCGAACAGCGTGCCCGCCAGGGTGCACGCGTAGGCGACCACCAGGGTCATCCGTCGGCCGAGCACGACCTCGGCGATCGCGAAGACCACGAACACCTGCGCCAGCGCGCCCCAGACCGGCAGGTCCAGGGCCGGCACGTAGAGCGACAGCGGGGTCCGCAGCAGCGAGACGTCGAGCGGCAGCGAGGCCCGCACCACCCCGATGTGGTTGACGAACCGCTCACCGCCCGGCAGGTGCTGGACGATGCTGAACAGCAGGATCAGAAACGTCGCCACCGTGGCCAAGGGGAAGGCGGCGAACTTCTTGCGCGCCACCGCGCCCCGGACCGTCAGGTACAACGTCCCCCACTCGGCGACAGCGGCCTTTCTGGCTGACGCCAGCGGCCCCTTTCGCACGCCCCCCGCGTGGGTCCTGTGAATCACAACGTTTCTCCCGAATCCCCGAACTTGTCAGCTACTCCAACATTAGAAGCCTGTTAACAAATCCACATCGGCATGGATGGGGATCGGGGTCATCCTCAGGAGGGAGACGAATCCCCCCTCCGGACCCCCCGTACGACCGATGGCCCCCTCCACCTCCGGCCGTCCGGCCCCCCTCCGCCCCCCGACGGAGGGCTACCCCTTCCCGTCCCGGGCCGCCACCGGGACCCGGGGCGCCACCACGGCGGGCCCGGCGTGCCGGCGCCGGAACAGGGCGGGCAGGCTCGGCGCGACGATGAACCCCTCGGCGCGCGCGCTGGCGATGCCGATCCGCGGGATCTCGCTGCTCTTCTCGAACAGCAGGTAGCGCGGCTCCCAGATCGGCCGGTACTTGGCGTTCGCGCGGTACAGCGACTCGATCTGCCACCAGCGCGAGAAGAACCCGAGGACGGAACGCCACAGCCGCAGCACCGGGCCGGCGCCGAGCCGCGAACCGCGCTCGAAGACCGAGCGGAACATCGCGAAGTTCAGCGAGACCCGCTTGAGCCCGACCTCCTCGGCGCGCTGCAGCAGCTCGATGACCATGAACTCCATCAGGCCGTTCTCGGTGTCCCGGGCCCGGCGCATCAGGTCCAGCGAGAGCCCGTCCGGGCCCCAGGGCACGAAGCTCAGCAGCGCCCTGAGCTCGCCGTCCCCGTCGCTGCACTCCAGCATCACGCAGCGGCCGTCGCCCGGGTCGCCGAGCCGGCCCAGCGCCATCGAGAAGCCGCGCTCGGTCGCCCCGTCGCGCCACTCGTCGGCCTTGGCCACCAACTGGGCCATCTCCTCCTCGGAGATGTCCTCGTGGCGGCGGATCCGCACCGTGTACCCGGCCCGCTTGACCCGGTTGTACGCCTGCCGGACCACCCGCATCGCGCGGCCGTCCAGCGAGAACTCGTCCAGCTCGACGATCGCCTCGTCGCCCAGCTCCAGCGCGTCCAGGCCGTGCCGGGCGTAGATCACCCCGGCCTCCTCGGAGGCGCCCATCACGGCGGGCGCCCAGGCGTGCTCGCGGGCTTCGGAGAGCCAGGCCTCGATCGCGCCCGGCCAGGCCTCCGGGTCGCCGATCGGGTCGCCCGAGGCGAGCGAGACCCCGCCGATCACCCGGTAGGTCACCGCCGCCTTGCCGCTGGGGGAGAAGACCACCGCCTTGTCCCGGCGCAGCGCGAAGTAGCCCAGCGAGTCCCGCTCACCCTGCTTGTCCAGCAGGCCGCGCAGCTTCGCCTCGTCCTCGGGGTTGAGCAGCTCCTTGCCGCGCGGGCTGCGGAAGGCCACGTACAGCACCAGCAGGAACAGCACCGCGCCCATCGCGTTGATCGCCGCGTTCACCCAGGTCGGGGCTTCGATCACGGAGCGCAGGTGCTCGGTCGGGGTGATGGTGATCATCCGGCCGATCGAGTAACGGAAGAGGTCCCACCAGCCGGCGCCGTTCAGCTGGTTGGTGATCCAGACCAGCAGCGCGCCGACGGCACCGCCGAAGAACAGCCCGCCGACGAAGGTGGCCGCCGCGGTCTTCGGGTTGGAGCGGTCGCCCTTGGACGTGAACTCCTTGCGCCCGATCAGCAGCACGA
Source organism: Kitasatospora sp. NPDC096128 (assembly GCF_040303105.1). Lineage (NCBI taxonomy): Bacteria > Bacillati > Actinomycetota > Actinomycetes > Kitasatosporales > Streptomycetaceae > Kitasatospora > Kitasatospora sp. NPDC096128. The sequence continues at coordinate 11,190 of NZ_JBEOSP010000018.1, forward strand.
GCACGAACAGGCAGGTCAGCACCGTCGAGATGTAGTTGAGCGGGTGCTTGGTGAAGGGATCGCCCTGCAGCACCATCAACGCCAGGTACAGCAGGGCGAAGAGGCTGCCGAGCGCCGCGTTGAAGATCCACGCGGCCCGCTTGCGCCGCCGCATCGCGACCGCGAGGAAGATCGACAGCACCGCGGCCGCCAGGCCGGAGGTCATCAGGTACGGGGTGAAGTACTCACCCTCGTTGTGCTCGCTGACCTGGTTCCCCCACGGCACCAGCAGCACGGTCGCCACGTTCAGCAATGCCAGCAGCCTGAGGTACCAGACCGAGGCCACGGCGGCCCGCGGGCGCCAGCGGTCGAGCGGTCCGGCGGGCCGGGGCCCGGCGGAGGTGGCGGACGGCTCCGACTTCACAGTGGACGACACAGCTCAATTCCAAACGATCAGATGGTGGGGCGCATCCGCACACGGCCCGGCGCCGGGCGCCGGCACGGGCCCGTCGGACTGACCGGCCACCCTCCGCCCACCGACCGCACGCATCGAGCGGCAGGCCGGAAAAGGGCAGCCAACTCCATGGTTCCGCACCATTCCTGAAAATTGCGTGAACCGGGTAGCGGATTCCCACCCCCGCCGAACGACGGGGGTGTTTACCCCCCATGGGTTCGGCACCCCGCCCCGGCTGGCCCTACTCTCAAATGCGACCCCCGCGGACCGACCGAACCCGGCCGCCCGAACCGAGGAGGCACCCATCACCACCACCCGCGTGCTGATCGTCGACGACGAGATCCTGGTCCGCTCCGGCCTCGGCCTGATCGTCGGTTCCGCCCCCGACCTGGAGGTGGTCGGCGACTGCTCCGGCGGACAGGCCGAGGAGCACGTCCAGCGCCTGCGCCCGCACGTGGTGCTGCTCGACATCCGGATGCCCGACCTGGACGGCATCTCCGTGCTGCGCCGCCTGCGCGCCCTGCCCGACCCGCCGGCCGTGGCGATGCTCACCACCTTCGACACCGACGAGTACATCGGCACCGCGCTGCGGGCCGGCGCGACCGGCTTCCTGCTCAAGGACACCGCCCCCGAGCAGCTGGTGCACGCCGTCCGGGTGCTCGCGGCGGGCGGCAACATCCTCTCCCCGACCGTCACCCGCACCGTGATCGGCGGCTACGTGGACGGCGGCGGCCCGGACGCCGAGGCCACCGCGCTGGCCCGCGCCCTGACCGGCCGGGAGCTGGACGTGCTCGCCCTGCTCGGCGAGGGCCTGTCGAACGCCGAGATCGCCGACCGGCTCTTCCTCGGCACCGGCACGGTCAAGGACCACATCAGCGCGATCCTCGGCAAGCTCGGCGCCGCCAACCGGGTGCAGGCCGCCGTGGTCGCCCACCGGGCCGGCCTGGTGCGGCCCAAGCCCGGCGACGGGGCATGACGGCCGCCGACCAGCTGCCGTCCCGACGGCTGCCGGCCTGGTGCACCGCCCCCCGGCTGATGGTGCTGCTGCCCGTCCTCTACTCCCTGATGGACGCCGCGCTGGTGTCCCGGGACTCCACCTGGTGGCAGGTGTCGCTCGCCGTGCTGGCCGCCGTGGCGCTGTTCTGGCGGCGCCGCTTCCCGGTCGTCGTGCTGCTGCTCACCATGCCCGGCACCTGGGTCGAGGCGATCTGGCTGGCCCCGATCACCGCCGTCTACACGGTCGCCACCGAGCGCCCCAGGGCCAAGGTGCTGTTCCCCTGCGCGGCCCTGTTCACCCTCGTCGGCTTCTTCCACTGGCCGCTGCCGACCCCGCTGATCGACCTCAGCCGGAACACCGCCCTGGACGCCATCCAGGCCGTGATGCTGTCCGCCGGCCCGGCCGCCACCGGCCTGCTCTCGCGCACCCGGCGGGAGCTGGCCGCCCGGCTGGACGAGCTGACCCGCGGCCAGGAGCGGGAGAGCCGGCTGCTCGCCGAGCGGGTGCTGATCAGCGAGCGCGGCCGGCTGGCCCGGGAGATGCACGACGTGGTCTCGCACCAGGTCAGCCTGATCAGCATCCAGGCCGGCGCGCTCCAGGTGAGCACCGCCGACCCGGCCGCCGCGACCGTCGCCCGCACCATCCGCGAGCTGTCCGTCCGGACCCTGGACGAGCTGCGCCAGATGGTCGGAGTACTGCGCGGCACCGGCGGGCTGCTCCCGGACGCCCCGCTCGCCCCGCAGCCCCGGCTGGCCGACCTGCCCCGGCTGATCGAGGAGAGCGGCCTGACCGCCGACACCGAGCTGAACCCCGGTGACCGCCCATGGCCGGAGGCGGTCGAGCGGGCCGCCTACCGCACCGTCCAGGAGGCGCTCACCAACATCACCAAGTACGCGCCGGACGCGGTGGTGCACGTGAAGGTCGGGGCGAAGGGCCGCCGGCTGCGGGTCGAGGTCCGCAACGAGGCACCGCCGGGCCGCCCGGCCGAGACCCTGCCGGGCGGCGGCCACGGCCTGGTCGGCCTGCGCGAGCGCGCCCAGCTGCTGGGCGGCACCCTGACCGCCGGCCCGACCCAGGACGGCGGCTTCGAGGTCCGCGCCGAGCTCCCCGCCGGCCAGTCCTGACCCGGCCCCGTCCGGCCCCCGAGGGGTCGGACGGGGCCGCCGGGACAACGAGAAAGCCCCGCAGATCCGAAGATCTGCGGGGCTTCGCTGTGCGCGAGGGGGGAGTTGAACCCCCACGCCCTTTCGGGCACTGGAACCTGAATCCAGCGCGTCTGCCTATTCCGCCACCCGCGCATGGGTGTTGTCTTCTTTGCCGTCCGTTCCTCGGAACCGCTCGGTACCATGTGGCCTTCGCGCTTCCTCGGTCCGGGTCCCTTCCGGGCGGCCCTTCCGACGTGGAAAACAGTAGCACGACCTGGGGGGCTGCTCCGAATCCGTTTCCCGGGGAGACCGACCACGTCCGAACGGACGCGCGACGAACGGACGGACGAGGGGCGGTGCACGGCTACGACGAGCGGACCTGGCGTCCCGCACCCGGAATGCGTCACCCTGTGTGTCCGAGCCCACCCCCCGGCACCACGCGGTCCGGGAACCGTACGGAAGGGCCCGGCGTGGATACGATCAGTACGGAAGTACCGCAAGTAGGCACGACCGACTCCCCGGAGGACGGCTCCCCGGAGGGCACCGGTCGGCAGGCAGGCGAACGAACCCTGGAAGGGGGTGCCCCATGGGGATGATGAAGAAGTTCGAGCAGCGGCTGGAGGGTCTCGTCAACGGCACCTTCGCCAAGGTGTTCAAGTCCGAGGTCCAGCCCGTGGAGATCGCCGGCGCTCTGCAGCGCGAGTGCGACAACAACGCGAGCATCTGGAACCGCGACCGCACCGTCGTGCCGAACGACTTCATCGTCGAGCTCAGCCCGCACGACCACGAGCGGCTCAGCCCCTACTCGGGGCAGCTCGGCACCGAGCTGGCCGGCATGGTCCGCGAGTACGCCGAGGCTCAGCGGTACTCCTTCATGGGCCCGCTCCAGGTGAACCTGGAGAAGGCCGACGACCTGGACACCGGCCTGTACCGGGTGCGCAGCCGCACCCTGGCCGCCGAGGAGCCGCAGCAGTACGCCCCGCCGCAGCCCGGCTACGACCGCCAGCCGGCCGCGCCGGCCCCCGGCGCACCGTGGCAGCAGGGCGGCGCCGGGCAGTACAGCGCGCCCCCGCCGCCGGCCGCGCCCCCGACGCCGCCTGCGATGCCCCCGGGCCCGCCGGCCGGCGGCAACGTCCGGGCCTTCCCCGGCGCCGGCCACGGCGCCTCGGTCCGCCGCTGGATCGAGGTGAACGGCGCCCGCCACCAGATCACCGGCGCGGCCTGCGTGCTCGGCCGCTCGACCGAGGCGGACGTGCGGATCGACGACCCCGGGGTCTCCCGCAAGCACGCCGAGATCCGCCCCGGCACTCCTTCGATGGTCCTCGACCTGGGTTCCACCAACGGCATCGTGGTGGACGGACAGCACACCCAGCGCGCTACGCTCCGCGACGGCTCCCGAATCGTCGTGGGCTCCACCACCATCGTCTACCGGCAGGTCGAAGGGTAGTGTCCGAGTTGTTCGCGCGCCTCGCTCACCGACTGGCGGGACGGTCATGTCAGAACTGACCCTCACGGTCATGCGGCTGGGCTTCCTGGCCGTGCTGTGGCTGTTCGTCATCGTCGCGATCCAGGTGATCCGCAGCGACCTGTTCGGTACCAAGGTGAACCCCCGCAGCTCCCGTCGCGGCGCCGGCGCCGCGTCCGGCGGCACCGCGGCGCCCGCCACGGCACCCGGACGGGCCGCGGCGCCCGCCCCCGCCAACGCCCCGGCGGCCCCGACCCAGGGCGGCGGCGGCCGCCGCCGCGGCGCCCCGACCCAGCTCGTGGTGGTCCAGGGCTCGCTGGCCGGGACGACCGTCGCGCTGCAGGGCCAGACCATCACGCTGGGCCGCGCGCACGACTCGACCATCGTGCTGGACGACGACTACGCGTCCTCCCGGCATGCCAGGATCTATCCGGATCAGACTGGGCAGTGGACGGTCGAGGATCTAGGCTCCACCAACGGCACCTATCTGGACCGGCAGCGCCTGACCGCGCCCACCCCGCTCCAGCCGGGTACGCCGATCCGTATCGGCAGGACCGTCATCGAACTGCGGAAGTAGTAGCGCATGAGGGACAGCATCCCGTCCATGACCCAGAGGGGGGCACAGGTCGCATGACCCTGGTGCTGCGCTTCGCCGCCGGCTCCCACAAGGGACTGATCCGGGAGGGGAACGAGGACTCCGGCTACGCCGGGCCGCGGCTGCTGGCCGTGGCCGACGGCATGGGCGGCGCCGCGGCCGGCGAGGTCGCGTCCTCCGAGGTGCTCGGTTCGATCGTCCGACTGGACGAGGACGTGCCGGGCGCCGACCTGCTGACCCTGCTGGGCGACGCCGTCCAGGGCGCCAACGACCGGCTCCGGCAGATGGTCGAGGAGGACCCCCAGCTGGAGGGCATGGGGTGCACCCTGACCGCCATGCTGTGGACCGGCCAGCGGATGGGCCTGGTGCACGTCGGCGACTCCCGCGCCTACCTGCTGCGCGACGGCTCGCTGGTGCAGATCACCCAGGACCACACCTGGGTGCAGCGCCTGGTCGACGAGGGCCGGATCACGCCCGAGGAGGCCGAGACCCACCCGCAGCGCTCGCTGCTGATGCGGGCCCTGGACGGCCGCGGCCAGGTCGAGCCGGACCTGTCGATCCGCGAGGTCCGGGCCGGCGACCGCTACCTGATCTGCTCCGACGGCCTCTCCGGCCCGGTCAGCCACCAGACCCTCCAGGACACCCTCGGCAGCTACTACTCGCCCGAGCAGACCGTGCAGGAGCTGATCCAGCTCGCGCTGCGCGGCGGTGGCCCGGACAACATCACCTGCATCGTGGCGGACGTCATCGACGTCGGCGCCACGGACACCATGAGCGGCCAGTTCAACGACGTCCCGGTGGTCGTCGGCGCGGTCGCCGAGACCCCGCCGGCCCCGACCGCCGCCGACCGCTCGATCGCGGACACCCCGGCCGGCCGCGCCGCCGGCCTGGGCCGCGGCCCGCAGGGCACCTTCGGCCCGCCCGAGGGCTACGACGCGGGCCAGGGCGGCTTCGGCCCCGCCGAGGGCTACGAGGGCGAGGGCGGCTACGGCTACCCGGCCGAGCCCTCGGTGTACGGCACCGAGGAGTTCGACGAGGAGCCGCCCGCCAAGCGCAAGCGCAAGGGCCTGACCGCCTCGCTGGCCGTCCTGGTCACGCTCGGCCTGCTCGGCGGCGCCGGGTACTTCGGCTACCAGTGGACCCAGGACCAGTACTACATCGGCGAGGACGGCGACCACGTCGCGATCTTCCAGGGCATCAACCAGAACCTGGCCGGTCTGAGCCTGTCCTCGGTGCACGAGTCGCACAGCGACGCCCCGCTGAAGTGGCTGCCGCAGGACCAGCGCGCCCAGGTGAACCGGACCATCTCGGTCGGCAGCCTGCCGGACGCCCAGAAGACCATGAGCGACCTCGTGGGCTGGGCCAAGCTGTGCCAGAAGGCCGCCACGGCGAACACCGCGGCCCCGCAGGGCACCCAGGGCACCCAGGGCACCCAGGGGACGACGGCCGCCAAGACCGCGTTCGTGGCCGCCACCCCGACCACCCCGGGCGAGCGGGAGAAGCCCCGCAACCCCGCCGCGGGCGCGCCGTCCGCCACGACGACCCCGTCCGCCCCGGCCACGCCCGCCCCGACGCAGAACGCCACCCCCCCGGCGGCCGCCCCGAGCGAGCAGACCCAGCCGCCGCAGCCGCCCGCACTCTCCGACGACGAGCGCAGCCGGGCCGAAGCCTGCCCGAAGCAGTGACGTCCGTGATCCGACATAGGCCCGCCCGGAACGGGCCCGGCGGCCGGCAGGGAGCGGTCACCACGTGAGCAGCTACGACCTGAGCGGCGACACCGGCCGCGCCGGCGCCCGACGCCGGGCGGCGGGCGGGCGCGTCGCGCCGCGGCGCCGCGGCAACACGACCATCTCGCTCCAGGGGGCACCGAACCGGCGCAACACCGAGCTGGCCCTGCTGGTCTTCGCGGTGCTGCTGCCGATCCTGGCGTACGCCAACGTGGGCCTCGCGATGGACTCCCGGGTCCCGACCGGGATGCTCGGCTACGGCCTCGGGATGGGCTCGCTGGCGCTGGTCGCCCACCTGCTGGTGCGCCGCTTCGCGCCGTACGCGGACCCGCTGATGCTGCCGATCGCCACCCTGCTGAACGGGCTGGGCGTGGTGATGATCTGGCGCCTGGACAAGGCGGGCCACCTGCTCAGCGGCAACTTCCCGGCGGCCCGCAACCAGCTGATGTGGTCCGCCCTCGGGGTCACCCTGTTCATCGGCGTGATGGTGTTCCTGAAGGACCACCGGGTGCTGCAGCGCTACACCTACATCTCGATGGTGGTGGCGCTGGTGCTGCTGGCCGCGCCGGCCTTCTTCCCGGCCCGGGCGGAGGACTTCGGCGCGAAGATCTGGATCCGGATGGGCGGCTTCTCCATCCAGCCCGGCGAGTTCGCCAAGATCGTCCTGACCGTGTTCTTCGCCGGCTACCTGATGGTCAAGCGGGACGCCCTGGCGCTGGCCAGCCGCCGCTTCATGGGTCTGTACCTGCCGCGCGGCCGCGACCTCGGCCCGATCGTCGTGATCTGGCTGCTCAGCCTGCTGATCCTGGTCTTCGAGAACGACCTCGGCACGTCCTTCCTGTTCTTCGGCCTGTTCGTGGTGATGCTCTACGTCGCCACCGAGCGGACCAGCTGGATCCTGTTCGGCCTGCTGATGTCGGTCGGCGGCGCGGTCGCGGTCGCCATGACCACCAGCCACGTCAAGGTCCGCATCGACGCCTGGCTCGATCCGATGGCCGCCTTCTCGGCGAACCCGCCCAAGGGCGCCACCGAGCAGATCGGCCAGTCGCTGATGGCGCTCGGCTCCGGCGGGGTGACCGGCTCGGGCCTCGGCCAGGGCCGCTCCTGGCTGATCAACTTCGCCGCCAAGAGCGACTTCATCCTGGGCTCCTTCGGCGAGGAGCTCGGGCTGACCGGACTGATGGCGATCTTCCTGCTGTACGCCCTGCTGGTGCAGCGCGGCCTGCGCACCGCCGTCGCCGCCCGCGACCCCTTCGGCAAGCTGTTCGCCGTCGGGCTCGCCTCGGCGATGGCGCTGCAGGTCTTCGTCGTGGCCGGCGGGGTCACCGGGCTGATCCCGCTGACCGGTATGACCATGCCGTTCCTCGCGCAGGGCGGTTCGTCCGTGGTCGCCAACTGGGCGCTGGTCGCGATCCTGCTGAAGATCAGCGACAGTGCGCGACGCCCCGGGGCCGAACCGGCCCCGGTCACCGAGGGCCAGGGAGGACCCGCCCGATGAACAAGCCGATCCGACGGGTCTCGATCTTCTGCCTGGTGCTGATCCTGGCGCTGATGGTGCGCACCAACTGGGTGCAGGGCGTCCAGGCCGACTCGCTGGCCTCCAACAAGAACAACAAGCGCCAGCTGTACGACCGCTACGCCCACCCGCGCGGCAACATCATCGTCAGCGGGCAGCCGGTGACGAGCTCCGACTTCGTGAACGGCCTGCGCTACAAGTACAAGCGCTCCTGGCTGAACGGCCCGATGTACGCCCCGGTCACCGGCTTCTCCTCGCAGGCGTACGGCTCCAACGGGCTGGAGAACCTGGAGGACGGCATCCTCTCCGGCACCGACGACCGGCTGTTCTTCCGCAACACCCTGGACATGCTGACCGGCGAGCAGAAGCGCGGCGGCGACGTCGTCACGACGATCAACGCCAAGGTGCAGAAGGCCGCCTTCGACGGCCTGGGCGACAAGAAGGGCGCGGTGGTCGCGCTCGACCCGAAGACCGGCGCGATCCTGGCCCTGGTCTCCACCCCGTCCTACGACCCGGGCGCCATCGCCGGCAGCGAGAGCGGCGACACCAAGGCCTGGCAGGACCTCAACGCGGACCCGAACAAGCCGATGCTCAACCGGGCGCTGCGCGAGACCTACCCGCCCGGCTCGACCTTCAAGCTGGTCACCGCGACCGCCGCGTTCGAGAACGGCCTGTACCAGAACATCAACGACGCCACCCAGACGCCGGACCCGTACACCCTGCCCAACACCCAGACGGTGCTGAAGAACGAGAGTCCGAACGAGCGCTGCGAGAACGCCACCATCAAGTCCGGGATGGACCAGTCCTGCAACACGGTCTTCGCCAAGATGGGCGCGGACCTCGGCAAGGACAAGATGCGGGCGCAGGCCGAGAAGTTCGGCTTCAACAGCACGGTGGACACCCCGGTCCGCTCCGAGAAGAGCATCTTCCCGGACAGCCCCAGCCTGGACGGCACCGCCCAGGACTCGATCGGCCAGCACGACACCCGCGCCACCCCGCTGCAGATGGCCATGGTCTCCGCGGCGATCGCCAACAACGGCAGCCTGATGCAGCCGTACCTGGTCGACCAGGAGCGCTCGGCCTCGCTGACCACCATCTCCAAGCACACCGAGAAGCAGTTCTCCCAGGCGATGAGCCCGGCCACCGCGCAGAAGATGCAGGACCTGATGGTCTCGGTGGTCGAGAACGGCACCGGCACCAACGCCAAGATCCCCGGCCTCCAGGTCGGCGGCAAGACCGGCACCGCCCAGCACGGCGAGGACAACGCCGGCCTGCCGTTCGCCTGGTTCACCTCCTGGGCCAAGACCGCGGACGGCCAGTCGGTCGCGGTCGCGGTGGTGGTCGAGGACGGCTCCCAGAACCGCGACGGCATCAGCGGCGGCCGCCTCGCCGCCCCGATCGCCAAGGCGGTGATGCAGGCCGCGCTCGGCAAGTAGGAGCGAGGGGTGAGGTGAATGTCACGATCGACACCCCCCTCCGGATACCGGTCTGATATCGGCCGACGGCTGACTCCGGTCCGGCGCGGTGCGACCGGTAGCGTATCCGCCAGCAGCGGGTGTGCCCGTTGCCGCCCGCGAGGTGGCGCACGGCCCGGCCGGAGAACCGGTCACGGCCCACGCGGCGTCACCCAGAGCGTGCGGGGACACCTACGTCACAACCTCACCGGCGGGTGAGGGAGAGGGTCGGAACTATGGAAGAGCCTCGTCGCCTCGGCGGCAGGTACGAGCTCGGCGGCGTCCTCGGACGCGGCGGCATGGCCGAGGTGTACCTCGGCCATGACACCCGGCTCGGCCGTTCCGTCGCAGTGAAGACGCTCCGGGCCGACATGGCACGGGATCCGTCGTTCCAGGCCCGCTTCCGCCGCGAGGCCCAGTCGGCGGCGTCCCTGAACCACCCCGCGATCGTCGCCGTGTACGACACCGGCGAGGACTACATCGACGGGATCTCCATCCCGTACATCGTGATGGAGTACGTCGAGGGCTCCACGCTGCGCGAGCTGCTGCACTCCGGGCGGCGGCTGCTGCCCGAGCGGGCGCTGGAGATGACCATCGGCATCCTCCAGGCCCTGGAGTACTCGCACCGGGCCGGGATCGTGCACCGCGACATCAAGCCGGCCAACGTGATGCTGACCCGGCAGGGCAACGTCAAGGTCATGGACTTCGGCATCGCCCGCGCGATGGGCGACGCCGGGATGACCATGACCCAGACCTCGGCCGTGATCGGCACCGCCCAGTACCTCTCCCCCGAGCAGGCCAAGGGCGAGCAGGTCGACGCCCGCTCCGACCTCTACTCCACCGGCTGCCTGCTCTACGAGCTGCTGACCGTCCGCCCGCCGTTCGTGGGCGACTCCCCGGTCGCGGTGGCCTACCAGCACGTCCGGGAGGAGCCGCAGCCGCCGTCGGTCTTCGACCCCGAGGTGCGCCCCGAGATCGACGCGATCGTGCTGAAGGCGCTCGCCAAGGACCGCGACTACCGCTACCAGACCGCCGACGAGATGCGCGACGACATCGAGCGCTTCCTCGACGGCCTCCCGGTCGCCGCCGCCCAGCAGGCCGCCTACGGCATGGGCGCCGCTGGGTACGGCTACGACCAGAACGGCTACCCGCAGCAGCACGACCCGTACGGCCAGACCAACGTGCTGCCGCAGCAGCCCGGCGGCCCGACCACCATGCTGCCGCAGGCCGGCGGCCAGGGCTACGGCCAGGGCGGCTACCAGGACGACGGCTACGGCCAGACCTACGCCGGCGCCCAGGGCGGCGGCCACGACGGCTACGACGACGGCTACGGCCAGGGCGGCGGCCGGCGCGGCGACGACCGGCAGAAGAAGAGCAACACCTCCTGGATCGTGCTGGCGGTGGCCGCCGTGCTGGTCCTGGTCGGCACCTTCTTCGTGGCCCAGGCGATGTTCGCCGACAAGGGCACCAAGGACGCCCCGAAGGTCACCGCGCCCAGCCTCGTCGGCAAGAGCCTGGCGGACGCCAAGACCGCCGCGGCCGCGGCCGGTGCCAAGCTCGTGGTCACCGAGGGCGACAAGATCGCCTGCCCGGACGCCAACGTCAAGAAGGACCAGGTCTGCACCCAGAACCCGGTGGCGGGCACCTCGGTCTCCGAGGACGCCCACATCACGGTGCAGGTCTCCTCCGGTCCGGCCAAGACCCAGATGCCGACCCTGACCGGCAAGACCAAGGACCAGGCGCTGCAGGCCCTGACGGCGGCCGGCTTCACCAACGTCTCCCCGCCCGACTACAAGGACGACGACACCGCCCCGCAGGACACCGTCGTCGCCCAGGACCCGGCGGCCGGCGCCAGCGCCGACCCGAGCGCCCCGGTCAAGCTGACCGTCTCGCAGGGCAAGACCAAGCAGACCGTTCCGAACGTGGTCGGCGCGCAGAAGGACGACGCGCAGAACCAGCTGCAGGGCCTCGGCTTCCAGGTCGACGCCTCCAAGACCAGCCAGACCAACGACCCGACCAAGGTCAACACCGTCGCCTCGCAGACGGTCGCGCCGGGCACCAAGGCACCGGCCGGCACGAAGATCTCCCTGACCATCTTCAAGGCGCCGGACAAGGCCCAGGTCCCGCCGATGCAGAACCAGAAGCTGTCGGACGCCATCGCCGCGCTGAACAAGGCCGGCCTGCAGTACACCGTGGTCAGCGGTCCGCAGGACCCGAACGCGGTGGTCCTGCAGAGCATCCCCGCAGCCGGCACCCAGCTGGACCCGAACACCCAGGTGCAGCTGTTCACCCGGCCGGCCGATCCGGCCAAAGGGGGGGACCCCCTCACCACACCCCCCGGCAAAGGGAACCCCTAAGCCCTTCTTCCCCTGGTTCTGAGACCGGGGAGCGGGAGCTCTGAACGGCCGGGGGCCCGTCGTGATCGCGACGGGCCCCCGGCCGTTCCGTTGACGCCGCCTCGGGCGACGGACCGTCACCCGACCGGACGTCGGATCAGCGCAGCTCCGGCGGCGGAGTGCGCTTGGCGTCCATGGCGTCCACCCGCACCAGGCTCCCCCAGACGGCCATCCGGTACCGCGAGGTGTACACCGGCGTGCAGGTGGTCAGGGTGATGTACCGGCCGGGACCGGTGTACCCGGAACCGGTCGGGACGGGCGCGACGATGCCGGTGTCGTACTTGGAGGTCTCCGGCAGGGTGCTGTCGACCTTGTAGACGTACCACTCGTCCTTGGTCTCCACCACGACCGCGTCGCCCCGGTGGACGGCGTCCAGGTCGTGGAACTTGGCGCCGTGGCCGTCCCGGTGGGCGGCCAGCGCGAAGTTGCCCGCCTCGTCCCAGGGCATCGCGGCCTTGTAGGGCTGCTCGTACACGCCCGCCACGCCCTCGTCCAGGACGGCGGTGGAGGTGCCCATCCGGATCAACACCTGGAAGTCCCGGCCCATCGCCGGGACGTGCAGGAAGCCCACGCCGTCCCCGATCGCGGGCACCGCGGCGGGCCCGGGGGCGGCACCCGTCCCGCCCGGGGGGCCGCCGGTCGGACCGGCCGCCCAGGAGCCGCGCAGCTTGTCCGAGGCGTCCGCCGCGGACCGGTCCGCCTGCACGTTGGTCCACCAGAGCGAGTAGGCCACGAACAGGCCGAGCACCAGGCCCACGGTGATCAGCAGTTCGCCGAATACCCCGAGCGCGGCCAGCGCCCGGCTCCGGCCCTTCCGGGCCCCGCCTCCGGGCGGGGGGAAGGCCTCCTCGGCCTCCCAGGCCTCATGGGGTTCATGGGCCCCATGGGCCTCATGGGCCTCATGGGCCGAGTCGGCCGACTGCGCGGTCCCGTCGTCCTGCATCTGCGCTGCTCCCCTCCGAAACCGGGCCTCCGGGCGGCTACCCGCCCGTGATCGCCGCTGGCTTGCCCTGGCTGCGCGGCCGCTCCTCGATCATCTTGCCAAAGAGGATGAGGCGGAACTTGGAGGTGAACTCCGGAGTGCAGGTGGTCAGCGTGATGTACCGGCCCGGACCGGCGTAGCCTGCCCCGTTCGGCACCGGCTTGATCACGCTCACGTTGCTGGGGGAGGTCTGCGGGATGCCCCCGGTGATCTCGTAGGTGTAGTACCCCGCGGCGGTCTCCACCACGACCTTGTCGCCCTTGCCGAGCTCGTTGATGTACCGGAACGGCTCGCCGTGGGTGTTGCGGTGCGCCGCCAGCGCGAAGTTGCCCGCCTGGTCGCCCGGCATCCCGGTGCCGGGGTAGTGGCCGACCAGGCCCTTGTCGAGCACCGCCGCCTTGTCGGTGCCCTCGGCGATCGGGAACTTCAGCCCCAGCTTGGGCAGGTAGATGATGGCGAAGCCCTTGCCGGGCGCGAACACCTCGGGCTTGTTCGGGTCGGCGGCGGGCTGGCCGGGGCCGGCCGGCTGGGCGTCGAACTGCTGCTCCAGCTGGTCCCGGGCGCTGCTCGCGGCCGCGTCGGCCTGCACGTTGGTCCACCAGAGCTGGTAGGCGACGAACAGCAGCATCACCACGCCGAGGGTGATGCACAGCTCGCCGACCAACCGGGCGGCCACCACGACCACGGACTCCTTGGGGCGGCTCCCCCCGGCCCCCCGCCCCTTGGCCCGGCGCCGCCCGCCGCCCGTGTGGACGGCGGTCCGCCCCTGGGCGGCACGGCGGCGCTCGGCCCGGCCACCGGTGGGCGCGGCGGGCTCGGCGGCCGGCGCCCCGTCCTCGGCGGGCAGCCGCAGTTGGAGGGTCTGGTCGGGCAGCCACGGGTACTCGGGACCGCCCTCGACGGGCCGCTCGGCCTGCTCGTAGACGCCCCAGCCGTCCTCGGGCCCGCCCGGGGCGGCGTGCTCCTGCGGGTACGGCACGCCCTGCGCGCCCTCGCGGTACTGCGGGGCCCCGTGCTGCGGACCGCCCTGCCGGGGGTCTCCGTACCGGGGATCGCCGTACTGCGGGGTGCCGAACTCCGCGCCCTCGTACGGCCGGCCGCCCGCGTACTGCGGCGGCCCCCCGTACGGGCCGGACTCCGGCTGGTAACGCCCCTCCGGACGCACCGCGGTCACGCCGCTCAGCCCCGGCCGATCACCGGGGCGAGCCCGGCCGACCGGTCCACGGCCTGCGGGAAGCCGCACTCCGCCAGCCAGTTGGCGAGCATCCGGTGCCCGCCCTCGGTCAGCACCGACTCGGGGTGGAACTGCACGCCCTCGACCGGCAGTTCACGGTGCCGCAGGCCCATGATCACGCCGCTGTCGGTCCGGGCGGTGACCACCAGGCCGTCCGGCACGGTGGCCGGGTCGACGGCCAGCGAGTGGTAGCGGGTCGCGATCAGCGGCGAGGGCAGCCCCTCGAACACCCCGCCGTCCTCGTGCTCGACCGGCGAGGTCTTGCCGTGCAGCAGCTCGGGCGCCCGGCCGACCACCGCGCCGTACGCCACCGCGATCGACTGGAGCCCCAGGCAGACGCCGAACACCGGCAGCCCGATCGCCGCGCAGTGGTGCACCATCGCGATGCAGACCCCGGCCTCCTCGGGCGCGCCGGGCCCGGGGGAGAGCAGCACCCCGTCGAAGCCCTCCTCCCCCGCCCGGCGGACGGCGTGCTCGACGGTCACCTCGTCGTTGCGCACCACCTCGCAGGTGGCACCGAGCTGGTACAGGTACTGGACCAGGTTGAAGACGAAGCTGTCGTAGTTGTCCACGACCAGGATGCGGGGCGGGGTCGACTGGGTGGTCATTGCGCGCGTGGTCTCCGTGGGATGCGGTGCTGGGGGGAAGTTCCGGACCCGCCGGGTCAGCCGGCCGAGGCGCCGTCGCCGCCGTCCACTGTGACGTCACCGAAGGGGAGCAACGGTTCCGCCCACGGGAAGACGTAGGTGAAGAGGAGGTAGACGATCCCCAGGATCAGGAGCAGCGAGATGACGGCCCGGACCAGGGTGTTCCCCGGCAGGTGGCGCCAGATCCAGCCGTACATGGTGCTCCCTCGAGGTAGCGGACTGGGATCAAGAGTAGACCCGGGATCCACGGCCGTGAGGCCGGTCCGGCACTGCCGCCACCGCCGTCGATCTACTGCTGGCCGCCCGCCGACCGGAGCTCGGTGGTGCCGGAGTACCCGGGCAGCGTGAGGTCCCCGCTCTCCTGGACCTTCCAGCCCAGGCCGTACGCCTGGACGTACTGCAGGTAGTTCCGGATCGTCGGGTCCCCGTCGACGGCCGACCGCAGGGAGTCGGTCCTGCCCACCGCCTTGACCACGTACGGCGGGGAGTAGACCCGGCCCTGGAGCAGCAGGGTGTTGCCGACGCAGCGGACGGCGCTGGTGGAGATCAGCCGCTGGTCCATCACCTGCACGCCGGCCGCGCCGCCCCGCCACAGCGCGTTGACCACGGCCTGGATGTCCTGCTGGTGGATGACCAGGTCGTTGACGCCGGGCTCGGGGACCCCGGGGATGCGCGCGGTGGCGT
This sequence comes from Kitasatospora sp. NPDC096128, assembly GCF_040303105.1. Lineage (NCBI taxonomy): Bacteria > Bacillati > Actinomycetota > Actinomycetes > Kitasatosporales > Streptomycetaceae > Kitasatospora > Kitasatospora sp. NPDC096128. Next base: position 26,465 of record NZ_JBEOSP010000018.1, read on the forward strand.
TCGGCGGGGCGTCGTTGAGGGTGACGGTCAGCCCGCCGCCCTGGAGCGGCTCCAGCGCGGCGCCCAGCCGCAGGCCGTCCAGCTGCGCCGCGTCGGCGGGGTTGTGGCCCTGCTGCTCGGTGAGCTCCTGGGCCCGGGCCTGGAGGTCGGCCAGCTGGGACTGCGCCTGCTGGTTCTGCGAGCTGCGCTGGCGGATCACGTCGCCGAGGCTCAGCAGCGAGTTGTCGGTCCGCAGATCGGTGCCGCGGGCGGTCTGCGCGCTGATGTAGAAGAGCAGACCGGCGAGCGCGAACACGGTGCAGGTCAGGGCACGGCCGACAATTCGGGTGCCGGAACGGGGGGTGACGGCCTTCCCGGGGGGAATCGACAAATTAGTCACCGTACCCTTATCTCCTTGAGACCCGCCGAGCCACTACGCTAACGGACGCCGGTGGCAGCCGTGGGAGTGGTCCCAGAGCGCTCTCCTCGACCGTCCGTCGGCGTCTCGCCCGCTGCACCCCTGCGCGGTCTCACAGCGCATCGACAGGAGAGCTCCTCGTGCCGAAGTCTCGACTCCGCAAGAAGTCCGACTACACCCCGCCGGCGACGACCGCGGTGAAGATCAGTTCGGGCCGTAGTTGGGTCGCACCGCTGATGCTGGCACTGTTCCTGATCGGCTTGGTGTGGATCGTCACCTATTACGTGACCAGCGGCAGCTACCCGGTGGAGGGCTGGCGGAACTGGAACATCCTGGTCGGCTTCGGGTTCATCGCGGCCGGATTCGGCGTCTCCACCCAGTGGAAGTGACGCTCCGCGCGTCCTGAGGCTCGATGTCGAGCCGTTCCCGCCGCTTCGGACCCAGGTCCCGGAGCGGCGGTTCGGCGTGCCCGCGACCGGTCGGAGTGCGATTGCGGGCAAGCCGATCATCAGACGGTCCCACCATCAGACCGTCAGGCTTATCCACATGGTTATCCACACTGGGGAAAAGTCCCCACAACCTGTGGATAACTCCGTGTGGCGACACTGTCCACAGCTGTGCACAACCCTCCGGGACCGCGGGAACCGTACAGGAGGACACGCGTAGAACAACAGTCCACAGCCGGGTCGGCGCACTGCCTGTGCACAACTCCGCACCCGCTGTGGACAAACGCCCGGCGGGCGTCACACGCCGTACAGGGCCATCCCGATCCACAGCATCGCCGCCTCCAGGGCCACCGCCCCGGCCAGCGTCAGCCACTGGACCGTGCTGCGGCGCCCGCGCGGGGCGTACATCAGGCCGAAAGCCGTCAGGCCGCCGAGCACCAGGCCGCCGATGTGCGCCCGCCAGTCGATGCCCGGACGGGAGAAGGTGACCACCAGGCTGAAGACCAGGAAGGCCAGCGCCGGGGCGAGCGGGCCCCGGTCCCGCAGCTGCATCACGATCGTGGCGCCGATCAGGCCGAACACCGCCCCGGAGGCGCCCACCGAGTTCATCCAGTCGCCGGCCACCAGGAAGGCGAAGGTGCTGCCGCCCAGCCCGGCGACCAGGTAGAGGGCCAGGAAGCGCAACCGGCCGAGGGCCTCCTCCAGCGGCGGGCCGAGCCGCAGCAGCACCAGCATGTTCAGCCCGACGTGCCACCACTTCAGGTGCAGGAAGGTGGCGGTCAGCAGCCGGTACCACTGGCCCGGGCCGTCGGCCACGCCGTACGGCCCCCCGAGGTGCGCCCGGCCGGCGCTGGCCAGCGACCAGACCTCGCCCAGCCGCGGATTGAGGACGTACGCGGCCAGCACCCAGACCACCAGGTTGATCCCGACCAGCGCCCTGGTCACCAGCGCGCCGTCCAGGGTCGGCGCGCCGCCGAAGCGGGTGGTCGCCCGCCGCGTCCCGGTGTGCCCGGCGCTGACGCACTCGGGGCACTGGAAGCCCACCGAGGCGGGCACCATGCACTGCGGGCAGATCGGCCGCTCGCAGCGGGTGCAGGAGATCCCGGTGGGCGTCTGCGGGTGGCGGTAGCAGCCGGGCGGCCCGGCCTCGGGGAACCGGTCCGTGGACCCTCGCGGCTCGTCCGGGAGCATCAGCGCTTCCCCTTCCCTGCCCGACCACCGAAGCCGCCAGCCTACTGCGGCTGCCACCCCGCACGGCCCCCGCGCGCCCCGCGTACGGCCCACCCGGCGTGCCGGTGGACAAATCCGGATGCATGATCAGCATTCAGGTGGATATGTGCATAAAGGACGCCACCCAGGAGGAGAGACTCGTGAGCTTTTCGGACTCGGCCCGTGACACCGCCACCAGGACCCGGGACTCCGCCGCACAGTTCGCGGACGGCGCCAAACAGCGCCTCGGGCCCGCCCTGGACGCCCTCGGGCCCAAGGCCACCCAGGCCGCCCACAACCTCCGCGTCCAGTACGACCGGCACCTCGCCCCACAGTTCGGCCAGGCCTTCGCCAGCCTCCCGCCCGAGGCCCAGCAGAACGCCCTGAGGGCCTTCCACCGGGCCCAGGAGGCCGCCCTGGCGGCCCGCCTCTCCGCCACCCGCGCCGCCGACCAGGCCCGCACCACGGTCGGCCCCAGGGTCGCCCAGGCCGTCGAGGAGGCCCGGGCCGCGGTCTACCCGGTCGCGCACGAGGCCCAGTCCCGCGGCGCCGCCGCGCTGACCGCCCTCCACGGCCACGTCAGCTCGGCCGAGATCAACGAACTGGCCGCCCGGAACGCCAGGCGTCGGCAGCGGTGCGGCGGCGGCCGGGCGGCAGGCCTGGCGCTGGCCGGGGTGCTGGCGATCGGCGGCGGCCTGGTGGCCTGGCAGTGGTGGCGGCGGCACAGCAACCCGGAGTGGCTGGTCGAGCCCCCGGCGCCGCAGCCGGACCGCCCGGCCGGCGCGAGTGCCGCCACCGCCCCGGTGAACGGCGTCACCGCCGAGGACGCGGCCGGGTCCGCGGAGCCCACCGAGGACGACACGCCCTAGGGTCCGGAAACGCCGAACGGCGGCCGACCCGGAGAACAGGTCGACCGCCGTTCAGGCGCTGTGGAGCATAGGAGACTCGAACTCCTGACATCTGCCTTGCAAAGGCAGCGCTCTACCAACTGAGCTAATGCCCCTCGACGGCACGGCGCGTGCCAACGGGCACTAGCGTACCGGGTTCCGGCGCCGTTCCGGGAGCCGTCCCCCTGGGGGAACCGGCCGGTCCGATCGAGTGAGCGGGCCGACCGGTTCGGGAGGCGCTGGTCAGCGCCTCCGAAGACCGTCGATCGTCAGATCGTCCGGGGCTCAGCGACCGGCCGGAACCGGGTCGGTGGCCTCGGTCCACAGGTCCTGCTCGGCGCGGTCCGCCTGGACCTGACGGTAGACAAAGAAGCCGCCGAGGGCGACCAGGGCGACCAGGAGGAGCTTCTTCACCGCGGGACCTCGTCCTTCTAGCGTTTGGTGGACTCAGGAGCCGTTGCTCCGGCCGGACCGACCGGGCCGACGAGTCCAGATGTGTTTCGAGAGCGAACGGGCGGCCGGGTGCCAGACTGCCCTTGCGGCCGATGATACACACCGGTGTCCCAATCGTGACCAGCCACCGGCGCCGTCAACCCGGCGGTCCGGTCCGAGGATTGACGCCGCACCTCCTGTCGTACGGATCGTCCGCACCCGGCCCGCCCGGGAAGCCCCCGTCAGAGCCGGTCCGACGGCCGTCCCCACGGCCCGCGCCCGGGCCCGGGGAGCCGCCGGAACCGCGCGGTTCCCCCGGGAACGCCGAAGGGCCCGGAGTCGATCACTCCGGGCCCTTCGGGGCGGTGGGCCTAACAGGACTTGAACCTGTGGCCTCTTCCTTATCAGGGAAGCGCTCTAACCGTCTGAGCTATAGGCCCTCGCTGCACAGAGATAGTACCGGATGCCGCCCGACCTGCGACTCCATCCCCTCCGGAACGCCGAAGGGCCCGGAGTCGATCACTCCGGGCCCTTCGCGGTGGTGGGCCTAACAGGACTTGAACCTGTGGCCTCTTCCTTATCAGGGAAGCGCTCTAACCGTCTGAGCTATAGGCCCTCGCCGCACTGAAAGATTAGCGGACCGACCGCCGATCTCCCAAATCCGTTCCGACCGGGGTCGCGGCGGTGACCTCGGCGGCCGGGCGCACCAGCCACTCCTCGCGGGTCGGCGGCAGGCCCGACCCGCCCTGCTCGGTGCTGCGGACGGCGAGGATCTGGTTCACCCCGATCCGGTTCTGCTCGAAGGCCAGCGCGGAGGCGGCCATGTACAGCCGCCAGACCCGGGCGCGGCCGAGGCCGACCAGCCGGACCGCCTCCGTCCAGTGCGCCTCCAGGTTGGCCACCCACTCGCGCAGGGTCAGCCCGTAGTGCTCGCGCAGCGCCTCGACGTCCCGGACCTCGAAGCCCGCCTCCTCCAACCGGGCCACGGTGGAACCGACCGGGGAGAGCTCGCCGTCGGGGAAGACGTAGCGGTCGATGAAGGGGCTGGTGCGGTGCGGTTCGCCGGGGTGATCGGGGCGCCGGGCGATCTGGTGGTTGAGCAGTCGGCCGCCGGGCGCCAGCAGCCGGAACAGGCCGTCGGCGTAGACCCGGTACTGCTCGGCGCCGACGTGTTCGGCCATGCCGACGCTGGAGACCGCGTCGAAGGGGCCGTCGGTGATCTCCCGGTAGTCCTGGAGCCTGACCTCCACCCGGTCGGCCAGGCCGGCCTCCTCGACCCGCGCGCGGGCCAGCGCGACCTGCTCCCTCGAGATCGACACGCCGACCGCGGTGACCCCGTAGTGCTCCGCCGCGTGCAGCAGCAGCGAGCCCCAGCCGCAGCCGACGTCCAGCAGCCGCATCCCGGGCCGCAGGTCGAGCTTGCGGCAGATCAGGTCGAGCTTGGCCTCCTGGGCGGCCTCCAGGCTCTTCGCCGCGGGCGTCCAGTAGGCGCACGAGTAGACCATGGAGGGGCCCAGCACGAGGCCGTAGAAGTCGTTCCCGACGTCGTAGTGGTGGCTGATGGCCGCCCGGTCCCGGCCGCGGCTGTGCAGCCGCCCCTGGGCCCGGCGGACCTCCTCCGGGGGCGGGGTGGGCTCCGGGCCGACCGCCCCGGCCCGGAGGAGGGCGGCGACCGCCCGGCGGCCCCGGGCGGCGAGGATCTCGCGCGGCCCGAGGGACAGGGTGCGGATCTCCGGGAGCTCGGCGAAGCGGGCGACCGCGGAGAGCGTCTCGTAGAGGTCGGTGCCCGGGGCGAGGTCCAAGTCCCCCGCGACGTAGGCCCGGGCCAGGCCCAGCTCGCCCGGCTGCCAGAGCAGCCGGCGCAGCGCCCGGCGGTTGCGCAGGACCACGGTGGGCGCTCCGGGCGGCCCGGCGACGCTGCCGTCCCAGGCCTGGACCCGCAGCGGGACCGGGATGCCCACCAGCCCGTCCAGGGCCTCCACCAGTTGACCTGCGAGCTTCGCCATCGCGCGCCTCCGTCCAGCCGTCCTGCGGAACCTCACCTGACCCGGTCGACCGACCGGGGCGGCCTGTGGCACTCCCAGGGATGGGAACGGGCGGCGTCCAGCTAAGCCCACCGCGGCCGGCCCGTTTCCGGGCGGCACGCCGCGGGGTGCCGGCTGTCACCCGAAATGCCGACGGGCCCCGCAGGCTGCAACAGCCTGCGGGGCCCGTACATTCCGTCCGCGGACGGTGAATTGACCAGGGGTCAGGATCCGGCCGGGATCAGTCCTCTTCGGCCAGGGTCAGCTCGACGCCGCCGGTGAAGCCGGCCGCCGCGTTGTAGATGAAGGCCGAGAGCGTGGACAGCGCGGTCAGCAGCACGACGTCGACCACGGCGATCAGCGTGGTGAACATCATGACCTTGCCGAAGCCGATGTAGTCCATCAGGTTCAGCTGGCTGCTGGCGTTGTCCGCACCGCCGCCGGTGACGTCCTTGAGGGTCTTGGTCAGCGAGTCGAAGACACCCAGCGAGTCCAGCGTCATCCACAGCACGGCCGAGGCCACGATGATGATGATGCCGACGGCCAGCGACAGCAGGAAGCTGACCTTCATCACCGACCACGGGTCGACCTTGGTCACCCGCAGCCGGGCCTTGCGGGTCCGGCCGAGGCCGCCCCCGACGGTCGCGGGCCCGGCGGCGGGCCGGCGCGGCGCGCCGGGCACCGGGGTGCCGCCGGCCGGGGTGTTGCCGCCGGTCCGGGTGCCCCGGGCCGGGGTCGGCTGCCCCTTGGTGTACGTGGTCGGCTGCGAGAAGCCGCTCTGTCCGCCGGCCTGGCCCGCTCCGCCGACCGGCGGCATCAGCGAGGTGGACGCGGCCGAGTGCTCGGTCGGCGGCTGCCCCGGCACGCCGTACGACCCCCCGCCCTGCGCGCCCGGACGGCCGCCGGAGGGTCCTCCCGCAGCACCCGTGGCTCCACTCACCTGGTCCTCCCGCACTTCCCACCAGGGCGGCGCCGCCCTGATCCGTCACTCGTCATCCAGCCCCCGGCGGGATTGCCCGGTACTGGTCGGCGTCCGGTGCCGCCGCGCCCACTCTGTGGACGCGGCGGCACCGGTCTGCGGTTCGGTTCAGACCTCGGCGTCTCCGCCGACCGCCGTCCCCGCACCTTCGGCCGTCTCGGTGGACTCGGTGCCAGCGACCTCGTCCTCCACCGTCTCCTCGTCCTCGGCCTCCGCGTTGCGGGCCATGCCCACCACCGCGTCGCGCTTTCCGAGGTTGATCAGTTGGACGCCCATGGTGTCACGTCCGGTTTCACGAACCTCGGAAACCCTGGTGCGGATCACCCCACCGGAGAGGGTGATCGCCATGATCTCGTCGGTGTCGTCGACCACCAGCGCGCCGACCAACGAGCCCCGGCCCTCGACGATCTTCGCCGCCTTGGTGCCGTAGCCGCCGCGTCCCTGGACACGGTACTCGTCGACACCGGTCCGCTTGGCGTACCCGCCGTCCGTGGCGGTGAAGACGTACGTGCCCGGACGGACGACGTTCATCGAGAGCAGCTCGTCGTCCTCGCGGAAGGCCATGCCCTTGACGCCGGAGGTGGCGCGCCCGGTGGGCCGCAGCGCGTCGTCGGTCGCGGTGAAGCGGATCGACTGGGCCTTCTTGGAGACCAGCAGCAGGTCGTCCTCGGAGGAGACCAGCTCGGCGCCGATCAGCTCGTCGTCCCGGCCCTCCTCGTCCTGGCGCAGGTTGATCGCGATCAGGCCGCCGGAGCGGGGGGAGTCGTAGTCCTTGAGCGGGGACTTCTTCACCAGGCCGGCCCGGGTGGCCAGGACCAGGTACGGCTTGTCCTCGTAGGTGCGGACGGCCATCACCTGGGCGATGTGCTCCTCCGGCTGGAAGGCCAGCAGGTTGGCCACGTGCTGGCCGCGGGCGTCGCGGCCGGCGTCCGGCAGCTCGTAGCCCTTGGCGCGGTAGACCCGGCCCTTGTTGGTGAAGAACAGGATCCAGTTGTGGGTCGTCGTCACGAAGAAGTGGTCGACGATGTCGTCCTGCTTGAGCTGGGCACCGCGCACGCCCTTGCCGCCGCGCTTCTGCGAGCGGTAGAGGTCGGAGCGGGTCCGCTTGACGTAGCCGCCACGGGTGATCGTGACGACGATGTCCTCCTCGGCGATGAGGTCCTCGATGGAGAGGTCGCCGTCCGAGGGGATCAGGGTCGAGCGGCGCTCGTCGCCGTACTTGTCGACGATCGCGGCGAGCTCCTCGGAGATGATCTCCCGCTGGCGGATCGGCGAGGCCAGGATCGCGTTGTACTCGTCGATCTTGCGCTGCAGCTCGTCGTGCTCGTCCATGATCCGCTGGCGCTCCAGGGCGGCCAGCCGGCGCAGCTGCATCTCCAGGATCGCGTTCGCCTGGAGCTCGTCGATGTCCAGCAGGCCCATCAGGCCGGTGCGGGCGGCGTCGGCGCTGGCCGAGGCCCGGATCAGCGCGATGACCTCGTCGATCAGGTCCAGGGCCTTGAGCAGCGCGCGCAGGATGTGGGCGCGCTCCTCGGCCTTGCGCAGCCGGAAGGTGGTGCGCCGGACGATGACCTCGACCTGGTGGTTGACCCAGTGCCGGATGAAGGCGTCGAGCGACAGCGTGCGCGGCACGCCGTCGACCAGGGCCAGCATGTTGGCGCCGAAGTTGGTCTGCAGCTCGGTGTGCTTGTACAGGTTGTTGAGCACGACCTTGGCGACCGCGTCGCGCTTGAGCACGACCACCAGGCGCTGGCCGGTGCGGGACGAGGACTCGTCGCGGACGTCGGCGATGCCGGCGATCTTGCCGTCCTTGACCAGGTCGGCGATCTTGAGCGCGAGGTTGTCCGGGTTGACCTGGTACGGCAGCTCGGTGATCACCAGGCACTGCCGGCCCTGGATCTCCTCGACCTCGACCACGGCGCGCATGGTGACCGAACCGCGGCCGGTGCGGTAGTAGTCGTCGATCCCGCGGCGGCCGACGATCAGCGCGCCGGTGGGGAAGTCGGGGCCCTTGATCCGCTCGATCAGGGCCTCCAGCAGCTCCTCGGCGGAGGCCTCGGGGTTCTCCAGGTACCAGAGCGCGCCGGAGGCGACCTCGCGCAGGTTGTGCGGCGGGATGTTGGTGGCCATGCCGACCGCGATGCCGGTGGCGCCGTTGACCAGCAGGTTGGGGATGCGCGCGGGCAGGACGGTCGGCTCCTGCGAGCGGCCGTCGTAGTTGGGCGCGAAGTCGACGGTCTCCTCGTCGATGTCGCGCATCATCTCCATGGCCAGCGGCATCATCTTGCACTCGGTGTAGCGCATGGCCGCGGCCGGGTCGTTGCCCGGGGAGCCGAAGTTGCCGTTGCCGTCCACCAGCGGCATCCGCATCGACCACGGCTGGGCCAGGCGGACCACGGTGTCGTAGATCGAGGTGTCACCGTGCGGGTGGTAGTTGCCCATCACGTCGCCGACGACGCGGGCGCACTTGTAGTAGCCCTTCTCGGGCCGGTACCCGCCGTCGTACATCGCGTAGAGCACGCGGCGGTGCACCGGCTTGAGGCCGTCACGGACCTCGGGGAGCGCCCGGCTGACGATCACGCTCATCGCGTAGTCGAGGTACGAGCGCTGCATCTCGGTCTCGAGCTCGACCGGCTCGATCCGCATGGTCACCTGGGTGGTGGCCTCGGCTGCGGGGGTCTCGGGAGTCTCGGGCTGGTCGCCTTCGGGACGGTTGTCGTCGACCACTGGTGGTCAGTTTCCTTTCACGCGGACTGGTACGTGCGGGGCCTGGTTCGCAGGCGTCACACGTCCAGGAAGCGGACGTCCTTGGCGTTGCGCTGGATGAAGGACCGGCGGGCCTCGACGTCCTCGCCCATCAGCACGGAGAACAGCTCGTCGGCGCGGGCGGCGTCCTCCAGGGTGACCTGGAGCAGCAGCCGGTGCTCGGCGTCCATGGTGGTGACCCGGAGCTCCTCGGCGTTCATCTCGCCGAGACCCTTGAAGCGCTGGATCGCGTCGTCCTTGGGCAGCCGGCGGCCGGCCTCGGCGCCGGCCGCGATCAGCGCGTCGCGCTCGCGGTCGGAGTAGGCGTACTCGAAGTCGTCCTTGCCCCACTTGATCTTGTACAGCGGCGGCATGGCGAGGTAGACGTACCCGGACTCGACCAGCGGCCGCATGAAGCGGAACAGCAGGGTCAGCAGCAGGGTGCGGATGTGCTGCCCGTCGACGTCGGCGTCCGCCATCAGGACGATCTTGTGATAGCGGAGCTTGGACTCGTCGTAGTCCTCCTGGATGCCGCAGCCGAAGGCCGAGATCAGCGCCTGGACCTCGGTGTTCTGCAGCACCTTGTCGATCCGGGCCTTCTCGACGTTCAGGATCTTGCCGCGGATCGGCAGGATGGCCTGGGTGCGCGGGTCGCGGCCCTGCTTGGCCGAGCCGCCGGCGGAGTCACCCTCGACGATGAAGATCTCGCACTCGGAGGGGTCCTTGGACTGGCAGTCCGAGAGCTTGCCCGGCAGCGAGGCGGACTCCAGCAGGCCCTTGCGGCGGGTGAGGTCGCGGGCCTTGCGGGCGGCGACGCGCGCGGTGGCGGCCTGGATGGACTTGCGGATGATGTCCGAAGCCTCGGTGGGGTTGCGGTCCAGCCAGTCGTTCAGCTGCTCGTGGACGACCTTCTGGACGAAGGTCTTCGCCTCGGTGTTGCCGAGCTTGTCCTTGGTCTGGCCCTCGAACTGCGGCTCGCCGAGCTTGACCGAGATGATCGCGGTCAGGCCCTCGCGGATGTCCTCGCCGGAGAGGTTGTCGTCCTTCTCGCGGAGCAGCTTCTTGTCCCGCGCGTAGCGGTTGACCAGACCGGTCAGCGCCGAGCGGAAGCCCTCCTCGTGGGTGCCGCCGCCGTGGGTGTGGATGGTGTTGGCGAAGCTGTAGACCCCCTCGGTGTAGGAGGAGTTCCACTGCATCGCGATCTCCACCGAGATCGCCTTGTCCTTGTCCTCCGCCTCGAAGTCGATCACCGAGGGGTGGACGACCTCGCCCTTGCGGGAGTTGAGGTGGGCGACGAAGTCGGCGATGCCGCCGTCGTACTTGTACGTGACGGAGAGCGGCTTGCCGTCCTCGTCCACGTGCTCGGGGCGCTCGTCGGTCAGCGAGATCGACAGGCCCTTGTTGAGGAACGCCATCTCCTGGAAGCGCCGGGAGAGCGTCTCGAAGGAGTAGACGGTGGTCTCGAAGATGTCGGGGTCGGCCCAGAAGGTCACCGTGGTGCCGGTGCGGTCGGTCTCGGCGCCCTTGACCAGGGCGGCGGTCGGCGCGCCCATCTTGTAGTCCTGGGTCCAGATGTGGCCGTCCTTGTGGATCTCCACCGAGAGCCGGGTGGACAGCGCGTTCACCACCGAGACGCCGACGCCGTGCAGACCGCCGGAGACGGCGTAGCCGCCGCCGCCGAACTTGCCGCCCGCGTGCAGGACGGTGAGCACGACCTCGACGGCGGGCTTGTCCTGGCCGGGGACGATGTCCACCGGGATGCCGCGGCCGTTGTCGACGCAGCGGATGGCGCCGTCGGCCATGATCGTGACGTCGATGGTGTCGGCGTACCCGGCCATCGCCTCGTCGACGGAGTTGTCCACGACCTCCTGCACCAGGTGGTGCAGGCCGCGCTCACCGGTGGAGCCGATGTACATGCCGGGGCGCTTGCGGACGGCGTCGAGGCCTTCCAGCACCTGGATGTTGCTACCGGTGTAGGAAGACTGGTCGGTCTGGTCTGGGGTCTGGCTGGGGTTGCCGGAATCGGCCACGAAGCGCCCTCTCTGGCACAGCGCGGGCCGCATTCCAGCCCCGTGCGGGCGGGCGTGCGACCACGGCGTTTCGACTCGGTTGCCACTAGCAACAGTGTTTGGCTCTCAGTCTACCGGTACGACTGACAGAGATGGGCGTTTGGCAGCCCTTGAAGGCAGATATGCCGCCCTGAATCCCCTCGGGACGTGTCCCGATACTCGCCCCGGGGGCCCGGGGCGCCTGGAAGGGCCGTCAGGGGTTCCGGAAGATCGTGGTCCGATCCCGATCGGAGCGGACCACCGCCGGCCGGGCTCAGCCCCAGGTGTCGCCCGGCCCCTTGCTCCCGGGCGCGCGCAGCCGGCCGTAGCCGCGGGCCGGTGCGGCCGGACCGAGCACCTTGATGGTCCGGACCGTGCCGTGGCCCAGCTCGTGGTTCAGACGGGCCACCAACTGCCGTGCCAACCAACGGAGTTGGGTGGCCCATGCGGTGGAGTCGCACTGCACGGTGAGCACCGCTTCGGCCTCGTCGTAGGAGGAGGGGTGGCAGTGCGCGGCGATGTCCGGGCCGACGATCTGCGGCCAACGGCCCATCACCCCGCCGACCGCGGCCGAGGACTCCCAGCCGCGCTCGGTCAGCAGCCGGTTCAACGCCGCGCCCAGCGGGACCGGGTCGCGGCCGTCCGAGCGGGCGCCGCTGCGCAGCCCGTGCCGCTTCGCCTCGCGCTTCTGCTGGACCTGCTCACCGCGCTGACGGGCCTGGGCGCGGGCCGCCCGCAGGGCGGACCGGGCGAGGTCGGCACCGGTGGGCGCGGCGGCGCCGGGGCCGGGGGAGGTCTCCGCCGAATCGCTCACGGCGATCTCCTTTCCCCAGCCTGTGGACAACCCGATGAGCCGTCCAGCCTACGGGAGCGCGCGCACGCCCGACGTCGGCACCTGCCGCGGTGCGGGTGGGGGCGGGAACGGGGTGGACGGGGGATCAGGCGTCGACCCTGCGCACGGCGCCGTCGGAGACCGCGAACCGGGCGCCGACCAGCGCCTTCGGCACGTCCTCGGCCACCGCGGCGGTCACCAGCACCTGCTCCCCGTCGGCCACCAGTTCGGCCAGCCGGTCCCGGCGGGCGGCGTCCAGCTCGGCGAAGACGTCGTCCAGGATCAGCACCGGCTCGCCGCCGTCGGCGCGCAGCAGCTCGTACGAGGCCAGCCGCAGCGCCAGCGCGAACGACCAGGACTCACCGTGGCTGGCGTAGCCCTTGGCGGGCAGCGGGCCCAGCTTGAGCACCAGCTCGTCGCGGTGCGGGCCGACCAGGGTGATCCCCCGCTCGACCTCCTGCTTGCGGACCGCCTGCAGCGCCGCCAGCAGCTGCTCCTCGGCCTGCTCCCGGCTGCTCGGCAGCTCGCCCTCGAAGGAGCTGCGGTACTCCAGCACGGTCTCCCCGCCGCCCGGGGCCACCCGGCCGTACGCCCCCGCCACCAGCGGCTGCAGGGCGGCCACCAGCTGGATCCGGAAGGCCGTCAACTCGGCCCCGGCACGGGCCAGATGGCCGTCCCAGACCTCCAGGGTGGACAGGTCGGCGCCCTTGCCGCCGCCGGCCCGGCGGGCCATTGCGGCGGTCTTCAGCAGGGCGTTGCGCTGCTTGAGCACCCGCTCGTAGTCCTGCCGGACCCCGGCCAGCCGGGGGGCCCGGGCGGTCAGCAGCTCGTCCAGGAAGCGCCGGCGCTCACCCGGGTCGCCCTTGACCAGGCTGAGGTCCTCGGGGGCGAACAGCACGGTGCGCAGCAGGCCCAGCACGTCGCGCGGGCGGACGTTGTCCGAGCGGTTGATCCGGGCCCGGTTGGCCTTGCCGGCCGTGAGCTCCAGCTCGACCAGGGTGGAGCGGCCGCGGTCCACCACCGAGGTGCGGATGACCGCCCGCTCGGCGCCCAGCCGGATCAGCGGGGCGTCGGTGGCCACCCGGTGGCTGCCCAGGGTGGCGACGTAGCCGATCGCCTCGACCAGGTTGGTCTTGCCCTGGCCGTTGGGCCCGACGAAGGCCGTCACGCCCGGGTCGAGGGGAACCTCGGCCCGGGCGTACGACCGGAAGTCGGCGAGCGACAGGTGCGCGACGTGCATGGCTGTGGACTGCGCCCGCCTTCTGTGTCTGGGGCTACCCGGGGAACGGCCCCCGGGGCCCCGGCCGGTTCTCGGTTACTTGGACTCGACCGCGTGGCCGCCGAACTGGTTGCGCAGCGCGGCGATCATCTTCATCTGCGGCGAGTCGTCCTGGCGGGAGGCGAACCGGGCGAACAGCGAGGCGGTGATCGCCGGCAGCGGCACGGCGTGGTCGATCGCGGCCTCGACGGTCCAGCGGCCCTCGCCGGAGTCGGCGGCCCAGCCGCGCAGCTTGGCCAGGTGCTCGTCCTCGTCCAGGGCGCGGACGGCGAGGTCCAGCAGCCAGGAGCGGATGACGGTGCCCTCCTGCCAGCTGCGGAAGACCTCGCGCACGTCGGTGACCTCGGGGGCGGCCTCCAGCAGCTCCCAGCCCTCGGCGAAGGCCTGCATCATCGCGTACTCGATGCCGTTGTGGACCATCTTGGCGAAGTGGCCGGCGCCGACCGCGCCCGCGTGCACCGAGCCGAAGTCGCCCTCGGGCTTGAGCGCGTCGAAGACCGGCTGGACGCGGGCGACGTGCTCGGCGTCGCCGCCGTACATCAGCGCGTAGCCGTTCTCCAGGCCCCAGACGCCGCCGGAGACACCGCAGTCGACGAAGCCGATGCCCTTGGCGGCCAGCGCCTCGGCGTGCTTGACGTCGTCGGTCCAGCGGGAGTTGCCGCCGTCCACCACGACGTCGCCGGGGGAGAGCAGCTCGGCGAGCTCGTCGACGGTCGCCTGGGTCGCGGCACCGGCCGGAACCATCACCCAGACCACGCGCGGGCCCTGCAGCTTGGAGACCAGCTCCTGCAGGCTCTCGACGTCGGAGATCTCCGGGTTGCGGTCGTATCCGATGACGGTGAGGCCGGCGCGGCGGATCCGCTCGCGCATGTTGCCGCCCATCTTGCCGAGACCGATGAGGCCGAGCTCCATGACCAAATCCTTACTGTGGGGACGTGCCTGGCGGCGGCGCCGTTGCCGCACTCCCCGAGCCTACGCTTCCGTCGGTTCCGGACTCGGCGGGGCCGGGCCGACCGGGGGAGACGTCCACAGGCTGTGCACAGCGGGTGTGCACAGCCTGTGGGTAACCGATCGGGCGACCGATCAGAACGGCGATCGGGTCGGACGGGCGGTCAGCCGGAGAGGCGGACCGGCATGATCAGGTACTGGTACGCCTTGTCCTCCTCGGCGTCCACCGCGACCTTGCCGCTGAGCAGGGCGGGCTTGGTCGGGGTGGTGAAGCTCAGCTGGGCGAAGGGGGAGTCGATGGCCTTGAGGCCCTCCTCCAGGTAGCCCGGGTTGAAGGCGATCGAGATGTCGTCGCCCTCGAGGTCGGCCTCGATCCGCTCGGTGGCCTGGGCGTCGTCGCCCGAGCCGGCCTCCAGGGTCAGCACGCCCTGCTCGAAGTTCAGCCGGACCGGGGTGTTGCGCTCGGCGACCAGCGAGACGCGCTTGAGCGCCTCCAGGAAGGGTTGGGTCTGGATCGCGGCGACCGCGCTGAACTCGGTCGGGAAGAGGCTGCGGAACTTGGGGAACTCGCCCTCCAGCAGCCGGGTGGTGGTGCGGCGGCCGGCGCCCTCGAAGCCGATCAGGCCCTCGCCCGCGCCGCCCGAGGAGAGCGCGATGGAGACGGTGTCGCCGCTGCCCAGGGACTTGGCGATGTCCTGGAGGGTCTTGGCGGGCACCAGGGCGACCGCGGAGATGTCCGACTGCTCGGGCTTCCACAGCAGGTCGCGGACGGCGAAGCGGTAGCGGTCGGTGGCGGCCAGGGTGATCCGGTCGCCCTCGATCTCGACCCGGACACCGGTGAGCACCGGCAGGGTGTCGTCCCGGCCGGCCGCGACGGCGGCCTGGCTGACCGCGGAGGCGAAGACGTCACCGGAGACGGTGCCGGTGGCGGTCGGCATCTGGGGCAGCGCCGGGTACTCGTCCACGGGCAGGGTGGGGAGGGTGAAGCGGGAGCTGCCGCAGACCACGCTGACCCGCTGGCCGTCGGTGGAGATCTCCACAGGCCTGTTGGGAAGGTTGCGCGAGATGTCGTTGAGCAGGCGACCGGAGACCAGGACGGTGCCGGCCTCCTCGACGTCCGCCTCGAGCTCGACCCGGGCCGAGACCTCGTAGTCGAAGCCGGACAGCGCCAGGCTGCCCTCCTGCGCGGTCAGCAGCAGGCCGGCCAGCACCGGCACCGGCGGCCGTGCCGGGAGGCTGCGGGCAGCCCAGGCCACCGCCTCCGCGAGGACGTCACGCTCCACCCGGAACTTCACCGGTAACCGCCTCCTGGATCGAGCGCTCCCGCTCGCACTCTGGTTTGTCTGATCTTGATCGTCGGTCCGCCTGTCCGCCGAGCTCTACCACTCCGCTTCCAGTCGCAGAGGACAGTCTGACGTACTCCGCCGACAGACGGGGCAGACGGGCGGAAGCAAACCCGAACAGATGTCGGGGCGCGGTTGTCCACAGATTTCGGGACCCCCCACTTTCAAAGCAGGTTCACGGTCTATCTGTGTAGCGGTAGTAGTAGGGCCTGTGGAAACCGTGGATAACCCTGTTTCCGCAGGTCAGCGCCCGAATTTTGTCCACAGTGGGTGTGGACGGCGGCTGTGGACGGACAGGGCCCGCTGTGGACAGCCGAGCGTTACCCACAGGGCACGCAGGGTATCCACAGGTTATCCCCAGGGCTGTCCCCAGATCCGGGCCCGGTTATCCACGGGCGCCGGTCAACTTTTCGTGACGCCTTTCACACCAGGGTATGAACGGCGACCCAAGGTTGTCGAACTGTGGACCCCGCTGTGGACAACCTGGGGATAACCGCCCAGGTCCTGGGGACAACCGGTGGATAACCCGGACGGCCCACTGGCGGCCCGTCAATTGTCCACACCCTGTGGATAACCGTTGTGCACAAGTCCACAGGCACCTGACCTGCGCGGAAGAGCGTAGCGGTGACGGGCCTGTGGACGAATTCTGGATAACTCCGGACTCCCCAGCCTGTGGACTGTGCAGAAGGGGCCCGTCCTGTGGACAACGGCCCTGCGCGCCAGCGGTTTTCGAATCACCGGTCAGTTGTTCGGCGCGGGCTGTGGACTGGTGGAACGTCCGTCGCCCGGATCCATGCCCAGCCGCGGGCCGGCGCACACCTGTGGAAACGGCGGAAGGGCGTCAGGATCGCTCCTGACGCCCTTCCGGGGCCCTGTGGTCGCCCGCCCCAACTCGCGGCGGGCGGCTAGCTCTTGATGCGGTTGGTCAGTTCGGTGACCTGGTTGTAGATGGAGCGCCGCTCGGCCATCAGCGAGCGGATCTTCCGGTCCGCGTGCATCACCGTGGTGTGGTCGCGGCCGCCGAACTGGGCGCCGATCTTCGGCAGCGAGAGGTCGGTGAGCTCCCGGCACAGGTACATGGCGATCTGCCGGGCCGTCACCAGCACCCGGCTGCGCGAGGAACCGCAGAGGTCGTCCACGCCGAGGCCGAAGTAGGCGGCGGTCTGCTGCATGATGACCTGCGCGGTGATCTCCGGGCCGGCGTCCTCGTCCCCGCCGGGGATCAGGTCCTTGAGGACGATCCCGGCCAACTCCAGGTCCACCGGGGCCCGGTTGAGGTTGGCGAAGGCGGTCACCCGGATCAGGGCGCCCTCCAACTCCCGGATGTTGCGGGTGATCCGGGACGCGATGAACTCCAACACGTCGGCGGGAGCGTTGAGTTGTTCCTGGATCGCCTTCTTGCGCAGGATCGCGATCCGGGTCTCCAGCTCCGGCGGGGTGACGTCGGTGATCAGACCCCACTCGAAGCGGTTGCGCAGCCGGTCCTCCAGCGTAGTCAGCAGCTTGGGCGGCCGGTCCGAGGACAGCACGATCTGCTTGTTCGCGTTGTGGAGGGTGTTGAAGGTGTGGAAGAACTCCTCCTGGGTGGACTCCTTGCTCGCCAGGAACTGGATGTCGTCCACCAGCAGGATGTCCATGTCCCGGTAGCGGCGGCGGAAGGTGTCCGCCTTGCCGTCCCGGATCGAGTTGATGAACTCGTTGGTGAACTCCTCCGAGGACACGTAGCGCACCCGGGTGCCCGGGAAGAGGCTGCGCGAGTAGTGCCCGATGGCGTGCAGCAGGTGGGTCTTGCCCAGCCCGGACTCGCCGTAGATGAAGAGCGGGTTGTACGCCTTGGCCGGGGCCTCGGCGACGGCCACCGCCGCCGCGTGGGCGAAGCGGTTGCTGGCGCCGATGACGAAGGTGTCGAACAGGTACTTGGGGTTCAGCCGGGCGGCCGGCTCGTCCTTGCGGGAGCCGCCGGCCGGGGGAGCGCCGGGCGGGGCGGGTACCCCGGGGACGGCGGGGCGCTCGGTCGGCGGCTCCGCGGCCGACTTCTCGGCCGGGCGGCCGCCGGAGGGCCGGGCTCCGTGCCCGCGGCGGCCGGCACCGGTGCGGGGCTGCTCGCCGGGGCCGGGGCCGTAGGCGCCGCCGAAGAGGTCGCCCTGGGTCGTCGAGGGCGGGCTGGGCAGGTGCCGCGGCGCCTGGCGGGGCGAGGGCTCCTCGGGCTCGTGGTACGGCGCCTGCTGCTCCTGGTAGCCGGGCCAGGGCTGGGCCGGCTGGCCGCCGTAGGGGGCGGGGCGCTGCTCGTAGCCGCCGGTGTCGTAGCGGGGACGCTCGTAGTCCTGCTCGTACGGCTGCTGGTAGCCCTGGTCGCCGTAGCCGGAGTCCTCCTCGACCGGGCCCGGGTAGGGCTCGGCGGGGGGCTGGGCGCCCGGCGCGGGGGCGGTGGGGACGGCGTTGGCGTCGACCATCACGGCGATCCGGACGGGTCGGCTGAGCTCGCGGCTGAGCGCGTCGGTCAGCTGCGGCAGCAGCCGACCCTCCAGCACCTGCTTGGCCCGCTCGTTCGGGGTCGCCAGCAGGGCGGTGTCGTGCATCATCCACATGGGCTGGGTGCGCTGCACCCACTGCTTGTCCATCTCCCCGACATCGGGGTCGTTGACCAGCCGCTCGACGACCCTCGCCCAGACCGGGACGAGGTCGCTGTTGCCATCAGCCACTGGTGCACGCTTTCGAAGAACAAACCAGACAAGTCCTGCAACGGTAGTCAGCGAACAGGGACGGATCAAGTCGTTGTCCACAGGCTGTGGGTAAACGGCTCCTCTGAACGGCTGGTTTGACCCTCGTGCCCCGTCCCGCGTACCGTAACCAGGTCGAGTTGTCGATGGCCGCTGCCGCATGTCCGCGGGTCCACCCGCTCCATAAGGCGCGCAGCACGGGCGCCGTGGATTGCCTCAGACCCCAGCCGAACTGGGGCGATGGGCCGGATTTCCGAATTCCAGGGAGATCACGCGGACGCACGGTGACGGCCAAGCGACACCCCGTCATCCTACGATTCACCTCAGGAGCCCCCGAGTGAGCAAGCGCACCTTCCAGCCGAACAACCGTCGTCGCGCCAAGACCCACGGCTTCCGGCTGCGGATGCGTACCCGCGCCGGCCGCGCCATCCTGGCTGCCCGCCGTGGCAAGGGCCGCGCCAGCCTGTCCGCCTGATCCGCACCAGAGTCTGTTGTGCTGCCCACCGAGAATCGGCTGCGGCGGCGCCAGGACTTCGCGACCGCGGTGAAACGCGGTCGCCGGGCCGGCCGGCCCCTTCTGGTCGTCCATCTCAGCAGAGAGGGCGACCCGCAGGGGCAGACCGACCGGACCAGCGACTCCCGCCCGCACGTCGCCGAGGGGACTCCTTCGGCGCGTGCGGGTTTCGTCGTGAGCAAGGCCGTTGGCCCGGCGGTCGTCCGCAACCTGGTGAAGCGCCGGTTGCGCCATCTCGTTCGTGATCGTCTGTCCAGGCTGCCCGCCGGTAGCCTGATAGTGGTGCGCGCGCTGCCCCAGGCCGCGACCGCCTCGTACCAGGAGCTGGAACGCGACCTGGACGCGGCGCTCAAGCGGCTGCTGAGGGCCGAGCCCACCGCCACGGCGCCGACGGGAGCAGGGCGATGAAGTACCTGCTGATGGGTCTGATCAGGGTCTACCAGTGGACGATCAGCCCACTGCTCGGTCCGGTCTGCCGCTACTACCCCTCCTGCTCGCACTACGGCTACGAAGCCGTGAAGGTGCACGGGGCGGTCAAGGGCGGCGGACTGACCGTGTGGCGCATCCTCCGTTGCAACCCCTGGTCACCTGGCGGGGTGGACCACGTCCCGCCCCGCAAGCACCCGGTGTGGCACCGCCGGCTGCGTGATCTGCTGAGCCCCAAGAGCGGGACCGCCGAGCCGGAGCCGGTGGCGAAGCCCGATGCCCAAGGAGTCTGACCGGTGACCTTCGGTTTTCTGAGTCCCCTCTACACAGCGGTGTCCTGGATCATCGTCCAGTTCCACGCGCTGTACAGCAACGTCTTCGACCCGGACGGTGGCTGGGCCTGGGGTCTGGCCATCGCCTCGATGGTGGTCGTCATCCGGATCTGCCTGATCCCGCTCTTCGTGAAGCAGATCAAGGCGACCCGGGCCATGCAGGCGATCCAGCCGAAGATGAAGGCCATCCAGGAGCGCTACAAGAACGACCGGCAGCGCCAGTCCGAAGAGATGATGAAGCTGTACAAGGATGCGGGTACCAACCCGTTCTCCAGCTGCCTTCCCATCATCGTTCAGGCGCCGTTCTTCACCGCCCTCTACGGCGTGCTGTCCAAGGTCGCCAAGGGCCAGGACATCGGCGTGATCCACGGCTCCCTGCTGGTGAGCGCCGGCAAGGCGCACATCTTCGGCGCCCCGCTGTCCGCGACCTTCCTCGGCAGCCCCGAGACCAGCGTCAAGATCGTCACTGCGGTGATGATCGTGATGATGTCGCTGTCGCAGTTCGTCACCCAGCGCCAGCTGATGACCAAGAACGTCGACCTCACGGTCAAGACGCCGTTCATGCAGCAGCAGAAGATGCTGATGTACGTCTTCCCGGTGATGTTCGCCGTCATGGGCATCAACTTCCCGGTCGGTGTCCTGGTCTACTGGCTGACCACCAACGTCTGGTCGATGGGCCAGCAGCTGGTCGTCATCCGCAACAACCCGACCCCGGGCAGCAAGGCCTTCGAGGAGCGCCAGGCGCGGCTGAAGAAGGCCGGCCGACTGCGTCCGGACGGTTCGGAGATCAAGGGCGCGCTCTGGGGCATGCTGCCCCCGTCCAAGGCGGCCATCGCCGAGGCGGCCTCCGCCGCCGCCGTGGTCGAGGAGTCGGTCCGGGCGAGCCGCCAGCAGCCCCGCCGCCAGACCAAGGCCCAGCGCCAGCACGGCGGTGCCGCCCAGGCGACCGAGCCGAGCGAGGACACCCGGGTCGAGCAGCCCGCCGAGGACGCCGTCCCGGCGGACTCCGGTGCCAAGGCGACGGCCGCCAAGCCGGCCGCGGCCAAGCCCGGCGGCACCAAGCAGGGCACCCGGCAGCAGCCCAAGCGTGGCGGCCAGCGGCCGAAGAAGAAGTCCTGACCGACTTCTGCGAAGAGCTTCGTTCCCCGCCCGCCAGCCGGGCCCCATCTCCGAAGGAGTCCATCAGTGACGGAAGGCACCACCTCCGCCGTCGAGGCCGAGGACGTCGCCAGCACCGACGAGAGCATCGTCACCCGCCTGGAGCAGGAGGGTGACATCGCGGCGGACTACCTGGAGGGTCTGCTCGACATCGCGGACCTCGACGGTGACATCGACATGGACGTCGAGGGCGACCGCGCCCTGGTGTCCATCGTCAGCGACGGCAACGACCGCGCGCTGCAGCGCCTGGTCGGCCAGGACGGCGAGGTGCTGGAGGCCCTGCAGGAGCTGACCCGGTTGGCCGTCCACCGGGAGACCGGCGAGCGCAGCCGTCTCATGCTGGACATCGCCGGCTTCCGGGCCCGCAAGCGCGAGGAACTGGCCGTTCTCGGGACCGAGGCCGCGGAGCAGGCGAAGAGCAGCGGCGAGCAGGTCAAGCTGCGGCCGATGACGCCCTTCGAGCGCAAGGTCGTTCACGACGCGGTCGCGGCCGCCGGTCTGCGCAGCGAGTCGGAGGGCGAGGAGCCCCAGCGGTGCGTGGTCGTGCTGCCGGCCTGAGGCCGTCGGGACGATGACCGGCCGCCGCGGCGACCGGTGAGTATGGCCGAACGCGACCCCGTCCGCCTCGTGCGGACGGGGTCGTTGTTCCTCCTGGGATGTTTCACGTGAAACAGTGCGTTGAGCGGGTCGGTGGATCCGGAGATCGGAGAGGTCGAGATGGACACGGAGAGCGCGGCCACCGGCCGTCCGGGGGCGGACGTGAACCCTGACGCGGAGGAACGGGCCGAGGTGCCCGAGCTGGACGTGCTGGCCGAGGCACCGGCGGCCGCCAGAGAGGTCTTCGGCGACCGCTTCGACGCCGCCGTCCGCTACACCGAGCTGCTGGCCACGGCGGGGGTCAAGCGCGGGCTGATCGGACCCCGCGAGGTGCCCCGACTGTGGGACCGCCACGTCC
The DNA here is from genome assembly GCF_040303105.1 of Kitasatospora sp. NPDC096128. Taxonomy (NCBI): domain Bacteria; kingdom Bacillati; phylum Actinomycetota; class Actinomycetes; order Kitasatosporales; family Streptomycetaceae; genus Kitasatospora; species Kitasatospora sp. NPDC096128. The sequence goes on from NZ_JBEOSP010000018.1 coordinate 48,139, forward strand.
TCAACTGCGCGGTGCTGGCCGAGCTGCTGCCGACCGGCTCCACCCTGTGCGATGTCGGCTCCGGGGCCGGCCTGCCCGGCATCCCGGTGGCGCTGGCCCGCCCGGACGTCTCGGTGACCCTGCTGGAGCCGCTGCTGCGCCGGACCACCTTCCTGGAGGAGGTCGTCCGGGAGCTGGGGCTGGAGAACGTCACGGTGCTCCGCGGCCGCGCCGAGGAGATGATCGGCAGGCTCGCGGTGGACGTGGTGACCGCCCGGGCCGTGGCGCCGCTGGACCGACTGGCCGGCTGGGGGATGCCGCTGCTGCGTCCGCACGGGCAGATGCTGGCGCTCAAGGGCGACAGTGCCGAGCAGGAGCTGGCCGACTCGCGCGCCGGGCTGGCCAAGCTGGGCGCCGTGGAGTGGAGTGTGATCTCGGTCGGCGAGGGCACCCTGGAGACCTCGACCCGGGTGGTCCAGGTCAAGGCGGGAGAGAGCCCCGGCGGGGTGAAGGCCGCGACCAAGCGGGCCAAGGCGGCCCGGGCCGGCCGCAATGCCGGCGTCAAGAACGGCGATCGCGCCCGCGGCGGGCGCCGCCGCGGCACCCGCTGAGGTCCTCGGTACGGAACGACGGGCGGACGGCTCCCCTCGACAGGGGGGAACCGTCCGCCCGTCGTCGTTCAGGTGACCGACGGGCCGAGATCGGAACACCGGAGTGTCGCAACGTCAGATTTCCGGCATAGCGGGCATGGTGTTTCACGTGAAACGTCGCTCCCTCCTCTCAGGAATCCTAGGTCGCGGCCGGGCTGCGACTGTTGCCGCTCCGGTTTCACGTGAAACACTGAGCCCCATGCAGGACTCGGAGACCATCGACCAGATCGATGACACGCCCATCGCACGGGCTGCCCAGGCTGCGGTTCAGGCGATCGGCCGAGCGGGGGAGGGGCTGCCCCGGCCCGCCGCCACCCGGGTGATCGTGGTTGCCAACCAGAAGGGCGGGGTGGGCAAGACCACCACCACCGTGAACATGGCCGCCTCGCTGGCCATGCACGGGCTGCGCGTCCTGGTGGTCGACCTCGATCCCCAGGGCAACGCCTCGACCGCCCTCGGCATCGACCACCACGCCGAGGTGCCGTCCATCTATGACGTCCTGGTCGAGGGCAAGCCCCTGGCCGACGTGGTCCAGCCGGTCGTGGACGTCGAGGGGCTCTTCTGCGTCCCCGCCACGATCGACCTGGCCGGCGCCGAGATCGAACTGGTCTCGCTGGTCGCCCGGGAGAGCCGGCTGCAGCGCGCCATCGCCGCGTACGAGCAGCCGCTGGACTACATCCTGATCGACTGTCCGCCCTCGCTGGGCCTGCTGACGGTCAACGCCCTGGTGGCCGGTCAGGAGGTGCTGATCCCGATCCAGTGCGAGTACTACGCGCTGGAGGGCCTCGGCCAGCTGCTGCGCAACGTCGAGCTGGTGCGCGCGCACCTCAACCCCACGCTGCACGTCTCGACCATCCTGCTCACCATGTACGACGCCCGGACCAGGCTGGCCGCCCAGGTCGCCGAGGAGGTCCGGACCCACTTCCAGGCCGAGGTGCTGAGCACGGCGATCCCGCGCTCGGTCCGCATCTCGGAGGCGCCCAGCTACGGGCAGACGGTGCTGACCTACGACCCGGGCTCGACCGGGGCGCTCTCGTACCTGGAGGCCGCCCGCGAGCTTGCGCTGCGCGCGGTGGGCCAGGGCGGCTCGTTGGTGGGTCAGCAGCGGGACGGCAGCGGTACGGGGCACGGCGCCCCGATGGCACAGCACGGTACGACGGAGGGTCATCAGTGAGTGGTCGCAGGGGTCTGGGACGAGGGCTCGGGGCGCTGATCGGCCCCGCAGCGCCGGCCGACGGCGGGGCGGCTCAGCCCGCTGCCGCCACGTCCGCGCCGACCTCGGTGGTGGCGACCGGCACGACGTCGCCCGCCTCGGTACCGGTGCTGCCGGGCGGCCGCGCCACGGTGGCGGCCCGGGCGGCGGTCGGACGGCAGGCGGAGCAGCCGGCGCCGGTCCCCGGGGCCTCCTTCGCCGAACTGCCGCTGGACGCGATCACCCCCAACCCGCGCCAGCCGCGGGAGGTGTTCGACGAGGACAAGCTGGCCGAGCTGGTGGCCTCCATCAAGGAGGTCGGCCTGCTCCAGCCGATCGTGGTGCGCCAGGTCACTGCCGAGCGCTACGAGCTGATCATGGGCGAGCGCCGCTGGCGGGCCTCCCGTGAGGCGGGGCTGGAGCGGATCCCGGCGATCGTCCGGGCCACCGAGGACGACAAGCTGCTGCTGGACGCCCTCCTGGAGAACCTCCACCGGGCCGAGCTCAACCCGCTGGAGGAGGCGGCCGCCTACGACCAGCTGATGCGGGACTTCTCCTGCACCCACGAGGAGCTGGCCGACCGGATCGGCCGCTCGCGGCCGCACGTCTCCAACACCCTGCGGCTGATGAAGCTTCCGGCGTCCGTCCAGCGCCGGCTGGCGGCCGGCACGCTGACGGCCGGGCACGCACGGGCGCTGCTGCCCCTGACGGATCCCGAGACCCAGGAGAAGCTGGCCGCGCGGATCATCGCGGAGGGCCTCACGGTGCGCAACGTCGAGGAGCTCGTCGTCCTGATGCGCTCGGAGGAGCCGCAGGAGGCGAAGCGCCAGGCGCCCAAGGCCGGCAAGCTCATCTCCCCGGCGTTCAACGACCTGGCGAGCCGGCTGTCGGACCGCTTCGACACCCGGGTCAAGGTCGAGGTGTCGCAGCGCGGCGGGAAGCTGGGCAAGGGCAAGGTGGTGCTGGAGTTCGGTTCGGTCGAGGACCTGAACCGGATCCTGGACAGCATGGCTCCGGGCGAGGACGGTCTGCGGCTGTCGCAGGGCTGAGCCGGTCACCCGGACCGGGGGCAACGACCCGATGGGTGCATGTGCCACGTGAGCGCTGTTTCACGTGAAACATGCGCCCATCGGCGTTCGTGGGGGCATGCTCGACCGTGAAAGGGAGGAGGAGGTGCGGGCCATGGGACGCCGGATCGCTCCGCTGACGCTGGACAACCTCGCGGACCTGCCGACCGGCTGCCGCTCCTGCGTGTTCTGGGAGCTGGACCCGGTGAGCGCCAAGGAGGCGGTGGAGTCGGGGAAGCCGGAGCTGGAGAAGGAGGGCTGGATCTCCGCGGTGCTGCTGGAGTGGGGGTCCTGCGGTCGGATCGTCTACGTGGACGACCAGCCGGCCGGCTTCGTGCTCTACGCGCCGCCCGCGTACGTACCCCGCTCGCAGTCCTTCCCGACCAGCCCGGTCTCGCCGGACGCCGTTCAGCTGATGGTCAGCCGGGTGCTGCCGGGCTACCAGCGCCAGGGGCTGGGCCGGGTGCTGGTGCAGACCGTCGCCAAAGACCTGGTGGGGCGCGGGGTGCGGGCGATCGAGGCCTTCGGCTCGGCGGGCCGGGTGCCGATCAGCTGCGTGCTGCCGGCCGACCACCTGCTCGCGGTCGGCTTCAAGACCGTACGGCCGCATCCGCGTTACCCGAGGCTGCGGCTGGAGGCGCGGACCACGCTCTCCTGGCGCGGCGACGTGGAGGGGGCGCTGGAGCGGCTGCTGGGCGGCGGGCGGAAGGAGCCGGCCCTACGGCCGTTCTGAGCCGGAAGACGACGGCGGCGGGGCTCCCCCAGAAGGGGAGTCCCGCCGCCGTTCGGTCGGTGACCGGGGGACCTAGAACAGGCCGTCCAGCTCGCGCAGCAGCGCGGCCTTCGGACGGGCGCCGGTGATCTGCTTCACCGGCTGGCCGCCCTTGAAGAGGATCAGCGTCGGGATCGAGATCACGTTGTACTCGGCGGCGGTCACCTGGTTGGCGTCCACGTCGAGCTTGGCGATGGTCAGCTTGTCGCCGTGCTCGGCCGCGATGTCCTCCAGGACCGGGGCGACCTGGCGGCACGGGCCGCACCAGGTGGCCCAGAAGTCGACCAGTACGGGCTTGTCGCTGTCCAGGACGTCGGACTTGAACGTCGTGTCGGTGACGGTGGTGGTGGCGCCGGCCACGGGGACTCCTCGGGTTCGGACGGAGAGGGCTGCTGCCAGGTGAACAACGGGCGGGCCCGTTCTGTTTCTGCCTGGCCGGGGCGGAGGTGTTTCACGTGGAACACCCCCGCGGGGTTCGGTCGGGGCGGGCCGGTGGAGGGGCCGGCGGGGGAGAGGGGTCAGACCGCGACGGCGGTCTTGTTCTCCACGTCGTCCAGCGCGGCCAGGTAGCGCTCGGCGTCCAGCGCGGCGGAGCAGCCGGTGCCGGAGGCGGTGATGGCCTGGCGGTAGGTGTGGTCCACGACGTCGCCGGCGCCGAACACGCCCTCGACGTTGGTCCGGGTCGACGGGGCGTCGACCTTCAGGTAGCCCTCGGCGTCGAGCTCCAGCTGGCCCTTGAAGAGGTCGGTGCGCGGGTCGTGGCCGATCGCGATGAACAGACCGGTGACCGCCAGCTCGCGGGTCTCGCCGGTGGTGGTGTCGCGCAGGGTGACCCCGGTCAGCTTCGGGTCGCCGTGGATGGCCTCGACGGCGCTGTCCCACTCGAAGCGGATCTTCGGGTCGGCGAAGGCGCGCTCCTGCATCGCCTTGGAGGCGCGCAGCGAGTCGCGGCGGTGGATGATCGTGACGCTCTTGGCGAAGCGGGAGAGGAAGGTCGCCTCCTCCAGGGCCGTGTCACCGCCGCCGACCACCGCGATGTCCTGGTCGCGGAAGAAGAAGCCGTCGCAGGTCGCGCACCAGGAGACGCCGCGGCCGGAGAGCTTGTCCTCGTTCGGCAGGCCGAGCTTGCGGTGCTGGGAGCCGGTGGTGACGATCACGGCACGGGCCTTGTGCACGTTGCCCTCGGAGTCGGTGACGGTCTTGACCTCACCGCTGAGGTCGACCGCGACGATGTCGTCCGGGATCAGCTCGGCGCCGAAGCGCTCCGCCTGCGCCCGCATGTTGTCCATCAGCTCGGGGCCCATGATGCCGTCCCGGAAGCCGGGGAAGTTCTCGACCTCGGTGGTGTTCATGAGCGCGCCACCGGCGGTGACGGCCCCCTCGAAGACCAGCGGCTTGAGGGAGGCGCGGGCCGTGTAGAGCGCGGCCGTGTAGCCTGCCGGGCCGGAACCGATGATGATCACGTTACGGACGTCGCTCACTGCTTCTCCTGGTTCGCATCGCGACCCGCGTTAGCTGCGGGGAGGGCGGTCCTGCTCCGCCGCCCGGGACAACGACTGACCAGTCTCTCGCATTCCCAGGCGGATCAGTACCAGGCGCCCGGACTCCGGAAGCGGCGTGCCGCCCTGGTCGTCGATCGCATGGGAACGGCCGTCCGGCGGCCGGGGAGCGGTCGCTCAGCGTCCGGGGACGGTCCGGTGCAGGAGGACCGGGCCGCAGTCGGGGGAGCGCAGGTAGACGTCCACGGAGCCGGGCCGGCCGACGGCCGGGTAGACCAGGACGTCCACCGGGGCGCCCTGGTAGCTGCCCCGGTCGGTGGCCAGCGGGGTGCCCGGGTCGGGGGCCGGGCAGGCGCTCGGCGAGGCCGGGCCGGCGAGCTCCGGCCCGGCGCCGTCGGCGGGCGCGGCGCCGGATTTGGCGGGCCCGGTGGCGCGCAGCCCGGGTTGGGCGGCGGACCGGTCCAGCAGTTGCCGGACCTGGGCGGCGAGCTGGTCCTCGCGGTAGTCGGTGCCGGGGCCCGCCACGTGCGGGGTGCGGGCGCTCAGGTCGCCGGGGGCGCCTGTCGAGACGGCGGAGGCGGTGGTGGCCGGGGTGTCGGCGCGGTTCAGCAGCAGTGCTCCGCCGAGGCCGACGGCGGCCAGCGCGGCGGCCGCGCCGAGCAGCAGGGCGAACCTGCGGCGGCGCGGTCGGGGGCGCCCGGGGCCGGAGGCCGCGGTCGGGCGGGCCGGGGGCGCGGAGGGGGCCGCGGCGGCCCGTACGGGCGGGGCCGGGGTGTCCCTCCGGTGGGCGGTGGCGGGGGCCTCCTGCGGGCGCCGTGCGGCGTCGCTGCGGGCGGCCTCCGAGCGGGCGGCCTCGGCGAGGGTGGCGTCCAGTCGGGCCGCGACGTCGGCGGGCATCGGCTCGGGCTCGACGGCGCCGAGCAGCGTCCGCACCTCGGCCAGTGCCTCGGCGGTCTCGCGGCACTCGGCGCAGCCGTCCAGGTGCCGCAGCAGCGTCCGGGCGGCCTCGGCGGGCTCGACCAGGCCCTCGGAGAGGTCGGCGAGCTCCTCGACGGAGGGGTGGGCGTCGGCGGGTCCGGGGGAGGAGAGGGGGGCGGTCATCGCGTGCTCGCGTCTCCTTCCAGCATCGTGCGGCCGGTGCTCGTGCCTGTCCCTGTGACGGTGCGGGGGCCCGTCGGGTTCCCCCGGGTGTCGCCCGGCGGGGGCGGGGCTCCGCCGGACGGGCCGGGGGCCGCGCGCCCCGACGCCCGGCGGGCCGGTGTTTCACGTGAAACGTTCCGCCCGTCGTGCGTTCCGTCGTGCGTTCCGTCGCGGGCTCCGTCATCGCTCTCGCGCAGGTGTCGGACCAGCGGGAGCAGACGGGCCCGGCCGCGGGCGCAGCGGCTCTTCACCGTGCCCACCGGGACGCCCAGCAGCTCGGCGGCTTCGGCGACCGGGTAGCCCTGCATGTCGACCAGGACCAGCGCGGCCCGCTGCTCGGGGGGCAGTTCGGCGAGCGCCGCGGTCAGCTCCCGGTGCACCTCGGCGCGGACCACCGGGGAGTCGGCCGGCTCGGCGCTGCCGACCAGGCCGTCCAGCCGCTGGGGGTCCTCGTCCAGCGGGGTGGTGCGCCGGGTGGCGCTGCGCCGGGCGCGGTCCAGGCAGGCGTTGACCACGATCCGGTGCAGCCAGGTGGTGACGGCCGAGCGGCCCTGGAAGCCGGCGGCGGCCCGGAAGGCGGAGACCAGGGCGTCCTGGAGGGCGTCCGCGGCCTCCTCGCGGTCGCCCAGGGTGCGCAGGGCGACCGCCCAGAGGCGGTCCCGGTGGCGGTTCACCAGCAGGCCGAAGGCCTCCCGGTCGCCGGCGACGTGCCGGGCGAGCAGCGTCGCGTCGTCGTCCGCCACTGTCACCCCTTGTCCCTACGGGTCGTTCCGGTGCGTGGACCGTGCGGTCAGCCGGAGACCTTGACCTCGGCAACGTGGCCGCGGTACCTGCCGTCGGAATCCTTGTTCAGAGAGGTCAGCCAGATCAAGAGGTAACGCGTGGTGACCGGCGTGTCGAGGGTGTAGTCGACGTTCACGCCGGACTTCTTGGCCGCGACGACCGTGAAGCTCTCCGGCCTGGACGCGGTCGGGTTGGCAGCGGCGGTCGCGTTGGGCACTCGCACCTCTGCGGCCTGCTCGCCGTCCTTGAACAGGACGTTCACCGAGGAGACCGGCTGCGGCGAGCCGAGGTCGATCATCAGCCCTGTGCCCGACTTGAGCGCGGGCGGCTTGGGACCGAGCTGGTCGACGTACCAGCCGGTGGTCCAGGCGGTGTTCGGGTCGCCGTCGACGGCGTTCTTGACGCTGTCGGTGCCTTCGGGTCCGTCGCCCAGCGGGTTGTACGACTCCGCGCCCTTGATCTGGATCGGCACCGGGGTGTGGGTCGTCGGGCGCGCGCTGCTCGGGGCGGTGCTGCTGACCGAGGTCTGCGGGGTGGCGACGGCCTGGCCGTTGTTGCGCAGGCTGCCGACGAACTGCCAGGAGGCGACGCCGATCGCGCCCAGGGCGACGGTCCAGGCGGTGGCCTTGACCACCCGGCGCAGCCGGCGCCTGGTGCGCCGGGCGGCGGTCGGCCGGGAGGAGGGCGGCAGCGGGGCGACCGCCGGGTCGGCCACCCGGGTGGGGTTGGGCGCGGTCGGGAGGGCGTGGGTGTTGTGCCGGGGCGGGGTCGGGAAGGCCGGCAGTTCGGGCTCGGGCTGCCGGATCCGGGGCAGCTGGGCGATCGCCCGGACCAGCTCCTCCGGTGTGGTGATCGGCTCGGCGTGGTGCGGCGGGTGGTCGAACAGGGCGCGCGCGGCGAGTTCGGACAGCCCCTTGTGGACGCCCGCGCGGACCTGGTCCGGCGCGGCGTTCTGCAAGCCCTTGGGCAGGCCCCTGAGGTCGTAGCGGTCCTCGGGGTACGGCCACCGGTGGGTGAGCGCGGCGAACAGCAGGGCGCCGATCGCCCGGGTGTCGGTGCGCTGGGCGTCCTCGGTGGAGTCCTCCGGGGGCAGCCCGCGCAGGGCGGCGTCCACCGCGATGCCGTTGATCCGGTACTGGCCGCTGTCGGTGCGCAGCACGCAGCGCGGGGTGAGCCGCAGGTGCGCCTTGCCGCGGCGGTGCGCGGCGGCGACGGCGTCGGCGACCTGGCGGACCATCTGGTACGCCTCGTGCGGTTCCATCGGGCCGTTCGCGAGCAGCCTGGCGAGGTCGGAGGCGTGGGGCAGCCACTCCCGTACGACGTAGACCAGCTCGTTCTCCTGGACGGCGTCCAGCACCTGGACGAAGCGCGGGTCGCCGAGCAGGGCCGCGGACTTGGCGGCGGCCAGCACCTTGCGGGCGCGCTGGTGGCCGGAGGCCATCAGGTGGACGCCGACGGCCCGGCGCAGCTTCTCGTCGACGGCGCGCCAGCTGCTGAAGGTCTCGGTCTGGGAGATGCACTCCTCGAGCAGGTAGCGGTTGCCGATCTTGTCGCCGCTGTGCCGCATCGGCGCGGGGAGGGTGCGCGGGAGGGTGGCGGTGTCGCGCGGGTCGACCGTGGGCTGGGGGTCGGTGGGGCGGCGCTTGTCGGCGGCGGGCTGCGGTGCGGCAGCGGGCTTCTTCCGTGCGGAGCCGGCCGCCAGCTCGGCGGCGATCTCCTGGACCGAGAGCGGGGCGGTGATCTCCGAGGTCTCCTCGCTCACGGAGGACTCCGGGGCCGGCTCGGCGTCGGCGCCGTCCGGGTCCTTCCCGTCGTCGGCCGCGGAGGAGGCCGTGGAGGGGGTCTTGGCGGAGTCCGTGGAGGAGTCCGTGGAGGAGTCCGTGGGGGCGTCCGCGGAGGGGGCGTCGGCGGAGCTCGCCGGGGCGGTCTTCCCGCCGCCGAGCTCGTCGATCGCCGCGGCCAGCGCGGCTTCGTCCGCCGCCGCGTCAGCTGCTGACGTGTCGACGACCGCCTTGGTGCCATCAGCCACCGTGGTCCTGCCTCCCCTTGTGTCGCCCCGGCCGAGAGAGTCGCTGGAGCCCGCGGATCGGCCGCCCTGTGCTCCAGGACAATTGTGCCCACTCTTCACCACCGGGTACGACCGCTGAAGGGTCCGCTCGGTTGCATCCCGGTGGAGAGATGTGGTGCAGATCCGACACCGGGCCGCCACGTGGCGGCCCGGTGTCGGGTTGCTGGTGGCGGCCCGGAAGTGCGGGCCGGACGGGCGGGGCGGTGCTCGTCCCGGTTGACACCCGGTCAGGGTGTCCGCCCGTCCGGCCGGTTGCCTCGACGGTCAGCGGCCCAGTCGGCCGCGGACCATGCCCAGCATGGCGTTCATCTCCTCGATCCGCAGGCGCTTCGCGATGAACACGAACACCAGCATCTGGAGGCCGCCGCCCAGGAGGACCGACAGTACGCTGCCCGCCCAGCCGGCGAGCACCTGCTGGACCGCCAGACTGACGCCGAGGCCGACCGCCGCGGCCGGGACGCAGGCGGTGGCCAGCCGGCTGTAGGTCTTGCCGATCCGCTTGGTGTCCAGCCCGCCGATCTTCTTCTTCAGCTTCGGCACCGCGACCGTCACTCCGACGGCGTACGCGAGGCCGTAACCGAAGGCCATGCCGGTCACCGTCCACTGCGCGGGCAGCGCGACCCAGCAGAGCAGCGAGAAGCCGGCCTGGCAGACCGCCACCCAGACGGTGTTGGAGAACGGGGTTCGGGTGTCCTCGTAGGCGTAGAAGCCGCGCAGCATCACGTACTGGGCCGAGTACGGGATCAGCCCGAGCGCGAAGGCCGAGAGCATCAGGCCGACGTTGGTCGCGTTGTCCAGCGCCGTCCCGCCGCCGCCGACCGCGTAGATCGAGCGGCCGATCGCCGGGCCGAGTGCCAGGAACAGGAAGGCCGCCGGGACGACCGCCACCGCGGTGGTGCGCAGCCCGTACGACAGGTCGTCGCGGACGGCTCCGGCGTCCTCGTCGGCGGCCGCGCGGGAGAGCCGGGGGAGCACCGCGCTCATGATCGAGACGGTGATGACGGCCTGCGGGAGCTGCCAGATCAGCAGGGCGTTGGAGAAGGCCGAGAGGCCGACACCGCCGTGGCCGCCCTGTTCGGCGGCGCTGCCGGCGGCGGTCGCCAGCTGGGTGATGACCAGGTAGCCGGCCTGGTTGGCGAGCACGAAGAAGAAGGTCCACTTGGCCAGCCGGGCGGCCTTGCCCAGGCCGTGGCCGCGCCAGTCGAAGCGCGGCCGGAAGCGGAAGTCCGCGGCCCGCAGGTACGGGATCATCGCCAGCGACTGGACCACCAGGCCCAGCAGGGTGCCCAGGCCGAGCAGCCGGACGCCCTCCGGGGTGATGTTCTCCGGGGTGATCTGGGTGCCGTTGTAGCCGCCGTAGACCCAGATGTAGGCGCCGAAGGTGAAGATCACCACGATGTTGTTGAGGACCGGGGTCCACATCATCGCGCCGAACCGGCCCCGGGCGTTGAGGATCTGGCCCATCACCACGTGCACGCCCATGAAGAAGATGGTCGGCAGGCAGTAGCGGGCCAGCGCCACCGTGGTGTCGGCGCGGGCCGGGTTGGTCATCATCGGGTGGGCGATCAGCTGGACCAGCAGGGGCGCACCGAGCACGGCCAGGAAGACCACGCCGCCGAGCCCGACCATCACCAGGGTGAGCAGCCGGTTGGCGTAGGCGGTCCCGCCGTCCTCGTCGTTCTTCATGCTGCGCACCAGCTGCGGCACGAAGACCGCGTTCAGCGCGCCGCCGCCGATCAGGATGTACAGCAGGGTCGGCAGGGTGTTCGCCGCGTTGTACGAGTCACCCATGACCGCGATGCCGATCGCGCCGGCGATCACCATGGTCCGCAGGAAGCCGGTGCCGCGGGAGACCAGGGTGCCGGCCGCCATGATCGCGCTGGAGCTCAGCAGGCTGGCGACCTTGCCGCCACCGCCCCCGGAGGCCGGGGCGGGCTCGGCCTCGGGCCGGGCGGCGTGCTCCTCGGCGAGGTCCGCCAGCGGCTCGACCGCCGGGGGCACCGCGACGGCGGCCACCTGCATGGTGGCCTCCTCCTCGGAGAGCGGCGGGTCGAACTCGATCGGCGGCACGAAGGGCCGCTGCCCGTCCGGACCACCGTGCTGCGGCTGCCCCGGGTAGCCGCCCGTCGGCGGGTACGGCGCGGGGGCGACCGGCGGCACCGCCGAGGCCGGGGGCACGGGTGCGGCCTGCTGGGCCGGGGCGGGCTGGGGGACCGGCGGCTGGGCCGCGGCCTCGGCCGGGCGGCCGCCGAACAGCGCGTCCACCCCGACGTACTCGGTGGTCTCGCTGTCCCAGGCGGAGTGCGCCGGGCCCGGCTGCCACTGCGGCTGGGGCTGCTCGGCGCCGCCCCACTGGGGGTGCGCCGGGGCAGCCGGGGCCTGCGGGGCGGCCTGCTGCGGCCAGCCCGCCTGCACCGGGGTGTCCCAGCCGGGCTGCACGGGGGGCACCAGGGGCGAGAACGGCGTCGACGGCACCGGTGTCGGGTAGCCGCCGCCCTGCGGCGGCAGCTGCGGCGGCACGTCGTACGCGGTGACCGGCGGCGGTGCGGCGGGCCGTCCGGTCTGGAGGCCGTACGGGTCCTGGCCGTCCTGCGCGGTCCCGTACGCCTGTGCGGCGTACGGGTCCTGGGCGTAGGTGTCGGCCACGTACCAGTCGCCGGACGGCGACTCGGCGCCCGGCCGGCTCTCACCGCGGCCCGGCGGCCGCTCCTCGCTGCGCCCGGTCATGTCACCTCTTCGCTGTTGTGGGGGGAGACCGGCCCGGCATCGCGGGGGGTCGGCGGTGTCAAGGACCAACCTTCTCATCACTGGCGGTCCGATCCCGGCCATCCGGGCTGCTGGCGCGCGGTGTCTGTGCGGGACCCCCGTCCGCGGCGGCGTTCGGGCCGTCCGGGTCGTCCGGGGCGTCCGGGTCGGCGGGCTCGGCCGCGGCGGTGCCCGACGGTCCGTCCTGGGCCGGGTCGTCCCCGACCGGCTGGTCGCCGTCCTCGTGCGGCTGCCCGCCGCGCCGCTTGCGCTGGCGGACGAAGCGCAGCGCGGCGAGGACCAGCAGGACGGCGGCGCCGGCGAAGACGTACAGCACCCCGTTGGTCACCGAGGTGACCTCGACGGTGAAGGTCTGGGCCTTCCCGTAGGGCTTCGAGTCGGGGCCGGTGGTCCACAGCTGGGCGATCATGGTGACCGGGCCGTTGTTGCGGGCCTCGGCGTTGAAGCGCAGGGTGACGCTCTGCGAGGCGGGGAGGACGAGCTCCTCCGGCTTGCCGACCCGCAGCCTGTTCGGCTGGACCGAGGTGAGCCGCAGCTGCAGGTTGGTGACCGTCTGGGTGAGGTCGTTGCGCACGCTGACCTGGAGCTGGCCGGTGTTCCCGGCCAGGGTGACCACGTTCTTCTTGGGCACCTGGACGGCGGTGGTGAGCTCGTTCAGGTAGTTGTCGACGCCCGCGCGGTAGTCCTCGCCGGACGGCGCCTGGGCGCGCCACTCGGTGGACAGCGAGCGGACCATCGCGGCGCTGAACGGGCCGCGCACCCGCTGCGGCAGGGTGAGCACCCGCATCAGGGTGTCCAGCTTCTGCTGGATCTCGTCGGTGCCGCTCAGGGCGGAGGCCGGCAGCTCGGAGGCCCGGGCCTGGGTCGGGTAGTCGGCGGGTGACGGGACGCCGGTGTTGGCCTTCGGGTCCGGCGCGGACTGGGCCAGTGCGTCCAGCTTCACCGGGGCCAGCCACTTGTCGCCGGCCGTCTGCAGGGCGCCCGCCAGGGCCTTGGCGGTGTTGACGGTCAGCTCGCGCGGCGGCATGACCAGCAGGCCGCGCTGGTTCTGCGGCTGCTCGTGGGTGATCGCGTAGGTCTCGGCGAGGAAGCGCTGGGCCGCCTCGGTCTGGTCCTTCGGGGTGCTGAGGTCCTTCTGGAACGGCGCGGAGACCGCGTCGTCGGCGACCACGGCGCTCTGGCCGTTGCCGATCGGGCGCACCGCGGTCGGCGTGTAGTTGACCGAGTCCGGGTCCGGCATGCTCGCGCCGTTGACCAGCACCAGGCTGCTGCCCGCCTGCTGGGCGATCCCGGCGATCTGCTGGTCGAGGTAGCCCTGGTAGGGCCAGGCCACGTCGGAGCGGGTGTCCGTGGCGAGCCGGCCCTCGACGGTCAGCCGGCCGGCGGTGGCCGCCTTGTTCAGGGCGGTGCCCATGCTGCTCAGGTCCGCGCCGTTGTGCGCGATCGAGGCGAGGTCCGGGTCGGCGTACGGCAGCGAGACGACCTGGCTGCCCGACTTGGCGACGGCCGCCCGCAGCTTGTTCAGCCAGGCCTCGGCGGCGGCCGAGGCGGGGCGGGAGACGGTGTTCTCGTCCTTGGCGGACTTGCCGGAGCGCTCGGTGCCCGGCTTCTGCACCCGGTACGGCTTGGTCATCGCGAACGCGGCGTCCAGCAGGTCCGGGTCGACCACCCAGGTCAGCCCGTTCAGCTTGGCGCCGGTGTCGACCAGCTCGTACAGCCGGCCGCCCGGCGCGAGGTCGGTGGCCAGGCTGTCGTCGCGCAGCACCGAGAGGCTCTGGTCGCCGTCGGCGAAGGTCTGCGCGGCCAGCACCGGTGCGTGCACCAGCGGCCAGAGCGTGGCGACCTTCGTCGGCTGGGCCTCGGAGCCGCCCTGGGAATAGGGCAGGAAGGTGCGGGCGATGCCCAGCGCCCGGTCGCGCGGGTTGTCGCCGGTCGAGCCCCAGGCGTCCACCGCGAGCTCGTAGACGCCGCTCTCGGACAGCCCGAGGTCGCTCACCGCGACGCTCAGGGTGTACGGCAGGCTCTGGCCGGGGTTCAGCTCCGGCAGGGCGTACTGCGGGCTGTCCAGCTCCGTCCCGTCGTCGCCCCGCGGCGTGGTCCGGGTGGCCACGTTCTGGAGCTCGCTGCGCCGCTGCAGCGGCTTGCTGGAGACCGGCTTGCGGACGGCGGCGTGGGCGCCCTTGAGGGCGGACTTGCCGGAGTTGGTGACGTGACCGGTGATGGACACGGTGCCGTTCTGGACGGCGAGCTGCGGGGTGACCGTCTCGATGGTCATCGTCACCGGGTACTCCGCGGTGGCCGCGGCGTCGGCGGCCGGGCGGATGTTGCCGCCGGCCGGCAGCGCCGCGGCGGGGGCGGCCGCGACCAGGGCCAGGAGCGCCCCGCAGGCGGCGGCGAAGCGGCGGGCACGGCCGCCGGTGCCCCGTTCCCCGGCAGGGGGTTCGGTCGGGCCCGCGGCCCGTCCAGGCTGTCGGTGCGCCCCCAGGCCCGAGTGCCGTGCCGGCTCACTCACTCGCTTCGCCCTCGCCGTTCTGCTCGATCGCTCGCTGCTGATGCTGTCCGTCCGGCGCGGTCGCCCGACGTTCCCCGCTCGACGTTCCTCGCTCGACGCTGTACGCCACCCTGCTGCCGCGGAGGGATCCGTCGGCACGGCGGCACGCGGCACCGCATCCCCGGTTCCGGTGTCCGCGCTTCGTCCACCGGCATGGTAACGATCCAGCCTGGCGTGCAGTGTTGCGGGCTGTGGGGTGAGACGCCCAAAACGCGCGGGCGGTTGACCTTCCGGGGCACGTACCCTTGTGAGCCGTGTCCACTGCCAATGAGCCCACCGCGCGCACCGACCGTTCCAGCACCGCCGTCCAGGTCGTCCCAGGCCTGAGCGAGGCCCAGACGATGGGGCTGCAAGAGCTGCTGCGGGTCTCGCCGGTCGCCGACGAGATCGCCACCCGCTTCCAGGCGGCCGGTCACCGGCTGGCCCTGGTCGGCGGCTCGGTGCGGGACGCGCTGCTCGGCCGGCTCGGCAACGACCTGGACTTCACCACCGACGCCCGGCCGCAGCAGGTGCTGAAGCTGGTCAAGGGCTGGGCGGATGCGGTCTGGGACGTCGGCATCGCCTTCGGCACCGTCGGCGCCCGCAAGGACACCGCCGAGGGCTCCTTCCTGATCGAGATCACCACCTACCGCTCCGAGGCGTACGACCGCACCTCCCGCAAGCCCGAGGTGACCTACGGCGACACCATCGAGCAGGACCTGGTCCGCCGGGACTTCACGGTCAACGCGATGGCCGTCGACCTGCCCGGCCGCGGCTTCGTCGACCCGCACCACGGCCTGGACGACCTGGAGGCCCGGGTGCTGCGCACCCCCGCCACCCCCGAGGAGTCCTTCTCCGACGACCCGCTGCGGATGATGCGGGCCGCCCGCTTCGCCGCCCAGCTGGACTTCGACCCGGCGCCCGAGGTGCTCGCCGCGATGACCGCGATGGCCGAGCGGATCACCATCGTCTCGGCGGAGCGGGTGCAGGCCGAGCTGAACAAGCTGCTGCTGGCCAAGCACCCGGTGAAGGGCCTGCGGCTGCTGGTCGACACCGGCCTGGCCGGACACGTGCTGCCGGAGCTGCCCGCGCTCCAGCTGGAGCGCGACGAGCACCACCGGCACAAGGACGTCTACGAGCACTCGCTGACCGTCCTGGAGCAGGCCATCGCCCTGGAGCAGGACGGCCCGGACCTCACCCTGCGACTGGCCGCGCTGCTGCACGACATCGGCAAGCCGCGCACCCGCCGCTTCGAGTCGGACGGCCGGGTCTCCTTCCACCACCACGAGGTGGTCGGCGCCAAGATGACCCGCAAGCGGATGCGCGAGCTCAAGTACTCCAAGGAGCTCACCGAGGACGTCTCGCGCCTGGTCGAGCTGCACCTGCGCTTCCACGGCTACGGCGGCGGCGAGTGGACCGACTCCGCGGTGCGCCGCTACGTCACCGACGCCGGGCCGCTGCTGGAGCGCCTGCACAAGCTGACCCGCTCCGACTGCACCACCCGCAACCGGAAGAAGGCGGCCGCGCTGTCGCGCACCTACGACGGTCTGGAGGAGCGGATCTCCGAGCTGCAGGCCAAGGAGGAGCTGGACGCCATCCGCCCGGCGCTGGACGGCAACCAGATCATGGAGCTGCTCGGGCTCAAGCCGGGCCCGCAGGTCGGCAAGGCGTACAAGCACATGCTCGAACTGCGGCTGGAGCACGGGCCGATGGAGCCGGACGAGGCGGTCGCGGCGCTGCGGGCCTGGTGGGCCGAGCAGCAGGGCTGACCCGGGCGACGCCCCGGAACCGCCGCGCGGCGGTCACGTCCCCGTCCGGGGAGGTGACCGCCGCGCTCGCGTCCGCTCAGCTGTTGACGTGCTTGAGGCAGAGCACGTAGTTCAGCGCGGGGAGGTTGGTGTAGGTACGGGTGTAGGAGCTGTCCGCCTTCGGCTGCTTCTCGCAGACCTTCTCGTCCGAGGTGGCGAAGTACTTGTAGACCACCTTGTACTGGGCCTTGGGGTCGGTGCAGGGCAGCACGGTGATCTTCGGGTGCTCGTCCGCGGTCGCGCCGGGGGAGTTCTCGTTGCGCAGGCAGTCGCCGATGCCGGCGCTGTCGACGTCGTTCTTGGCCGTGGGCGGCGGCAGGGTGATGCTCGGCACGGTGAAGCTGGGCATCGGGAGCGGCGGCGGGGTGTAGCTGTAGGTGGGCGTCGGCCGCGGCGACGGCGAGAAGGTGACCGTGTCGGTCGGCGTCGGCAGCGCGACCGAGCCGCCGGAGTCCTTGTTCGGGCCGATCACGCCGGTGGCCAGCAGGATTCCGGTGACCAGCAGGGAGACCGGCACCAGCAGCATGGCGATGTGCGGGCGGCTGCCCAGCGGGGCGCCCGGGTCGAGCTGGGGGCCGTGGGTGCCCGGCATGGGCGGCGGCAGCCGCTTGATCCGGTTGTGGGCACCGAGGTTCATCAGCAGGGTGATCACGGTCAGGATCGGCGAGACCCAGCTCCACCAGCCCTGGACGAGCGTGCGGGCGGACATGTCGCGCACGGTGGCCGTCCCGCAGGTGCGGCAGAACGGGCCGTGCATCCGCAGCATCCGGAACGCGATCAGCAGGCCCTGGTGGCCGCGGACGGTGGCGCGCACGGCCGGGAAGCCGCCGCAGAAGCGGCAGTTCTCCCCGTCCATCGGGGCCGGGGGAGGGTAGCCGTAGCCGTAGCCGGGGGGTTGGGCGCCGTACGGCTGCTCCGGCGGCGGGGGGCTCGGGTAGCCGTACCCCGGCGGGGGCGGCGGGGGCGGCGCGCCGTACGGGCCGCCGGCGTACGGGTTGCCGTCGCCCGGTGGCGGGCCGTAGGGCATCTGGGGCGGAGGCGGAGCGGACAAGGGATCCCCCGGAGTAAGGAAGGCGGTGGAAGGGTCAGGACTTCTTCACCGGCGGGTAGCCGGTGGAGGTGGGGGTCAGGGGGCCGAGGCAGAGCACGTACCGCGTCTTGTTCCAGCGGCGGCCGCTCTTGCCCGAGACGGCGCTGGTGGTCTGCGGGGTCTGCCGGCAGCGGGTCACGTCGGTGGTGCCGGTGAACTTCGACAGCACCTTGTAATTCGCTTTGGAATCAGTGCAGTTGACGATCTCGACGCTGCGGGAGCCGCTCACCCGGACACAGTCGCCCGGTTTGGCGCTGCTGACGCTCGGGCCGCTGACGAAGTAGCCGACCGCGAGCGCGACGCAGCCGCCGACCGCACCGACGATCCGCAGCTTGGAGCGGGCACCGCGCTTGGCGGGCGGCGTTGAGGGGGCCGCGCCGGGCTGTGGGTAGCCGTACGGCCCGGCGGGCGGCTGCTGGCCGTACGGCGCCTGCCCGTAGGGCTGCTGGGCGTACGGCGACTGGGGGTTCGGTTGCTGGAGGTGCGGCGGCTGCCCGTACGGACCCGGGGCGTACGGCTGCTGCGGGACGGGCGGTTGCCCGTACGGCGCCTGGGCGTACCCGGGTGGGGGCGGACCGAAGCCCGGTGCCGCGGGTGGCGGCGGGCCGTACGGGCCGGTCGGTGTGCTCATCAGTTCGTCCCCCGAGACCGAGTGCTGTCGTTCCGACAGGTTTACGTACCTTAGCGACTGGGTCGGACGCAATCGGTCCGGAGGCCGCGGGCGGATTCCGGGACGAAGCGGTTGCGATTCCGGTACCGCGCGGTGTCAGTGGGCCCCGCCGGGGAGGGGAGCGGAGCGCCGGGCGGCCCGCAGGTAGAGGACAGCGGTCAGCCCGTACACCACGGCCACCCCGGTCACCATCGGGACGGACCGGCCGGACAGCGGCAGCACCAGCGCCGTGACCAGGGCGGCGGCCACGAAGGCGACGTTGAACAGCACGTCGTAGATGGCGAAGACCCGGCCGCGGAACTCGTCCTCGACCGACTCCTGCACCACGGTGTCGGCGCAGATCTTGGTGCCCTGGGTGACCACCCCGAGCAGCAGGGCGGCGAGCAGGCAGGGCACCAGGGCGAAGGACAGGCCCAGTGCGGGGACGAAGACCACCGGGGCGAGCAGGCAGACCGTCATCCAGCCGGCCAGGCCGAGCCGGCGGGTGCACCAGGGGCTGACCACCGCGGCGACGAAGAACCCGGCGGCCGACAGCGCGACCGCCTTGCCGAGAGTGGCCAGTCCGGCGGCGCTGTCGGCCGGGTCGTTGAAGGTGTAGCGGGCGAGCATCACCACGACCACGATCAGCACGCCGTAGCAGAACCGGGCCGCGGTCACGGCGGCCAGCGCGTGCACGGCCGGGCGGCAGTCCCGCACCAGGTGGCGGACGGCGGCACCGAGTCCGACGGCGGCCCGCACCAGCGACTGGCGCAGGGCGGGGCGGTCGGCGTGCTGGTCCGGGCCGAGCAGGTCGCGGTCCATCCGGCGGGCGGCCAGCGCGGCCGACAGGTAGAGCAGTGAGGCGACGGTGACCAGCGCGGCGTCCGCCTTCGGCCCGGGGGCCATCACCTGGTGCAGCAGGAAGCCGATGGCCCCGCCGGTGGCGGCGGCGACCGTCCCGAGGGTGGGGGAGAGGGCGTTGGCGGTGACCAGCTGATCCTGCTCGACCACCCGGGGCAGGGCGGCCGACAGCCCGGCCAGGATGAACCGGTTGAGTGCGGTGACCAGCAGCGCCGAGGCGAAGAACAGCCAGGTCGGCGCCTCGGCCAGGAGCAGCGCGCCGGTGCCCAGGCCCAGTCCGAAGCGGGCCAGGTTGCCGAAGTAGAGCACCTGGCGACGGCGCCAGCGGTCCAGCAGCACCCCGGCGAACGGACCGATCACCGAGAACGGCAGCAGCATCACGGCCAGCACCGAGGCGATGTCGGCGGGGGAGGACTGCTTCTCGGGGGAGAAGACCACGTAGGCGGCGAGCGAGACCTGGAAGACGCCGTCCGAGAGCTGGGAGAGCACCCGGGCGGTCAGCAGCCGGCGGAAGTCCCGGCCCCGGAGCAGACCGAGGAGCGTGGCGCGGTGCGCGGACTGGTGCGTGCTGCCGTTCTCGGTGATCGCCACCCGCCCAGGGTGCCATGGAACCGGTCACCGTTTCACGTGAAACATTCGCTGCGGAAACGTGAAGGGCTCACGATCAGATGATCGTGAGCCCTTCGGACGCGTTATGAGGCACGTGATGACGCGCGTGCATGACGCGTTATGACGCGTTATGAGCGGTCAGCTCAGCGCTCGACCTCGCCGCGGATGAACTTCTCGACGTTCTCCTTGGCCTCGTCGTCGAAGTACTGGACCGGCGGGGACTTCATGAAGTACGAGGAGGCCGACAGGATCGGGCCGCCGATGCCGCGGTCCTTGGCGATCTTCGCGGCGCGGACGGCGTCGATGATGACACCGGCGGAGTTCGGGGAGTCCCAGACCTCGAGCTTGTACTCCAGGTTCAGCGGGACGTCGCCGAACGCGCGACCCTCCAGGCGGACGTACGCCCACTTGCGGTCGTCCAGCCAGGCCACGTAGTCCGAGGGACCGATGTGGACGTTCTTGGCGCCCAGCTCGCGGTCGCGGATCTGCGAGGTGACGGCCTGGGTCTTGGAGATCTTCTTGGACTCCAGGCGCTCGCGCTCGAGCATGTTCTTGAAGTCCATGTTGCCGCCGACGTTCAGCTGCATGGTGCGCTCGAGGATGACACCGCGGTCCTCGAACAGCTTGGCCATCACGCGGTGCGTGATGGTGGCGCCGACCTGGGACTTGATGTCGTCACCGACGATCGGCACACCGGCCTCGGTGAACTTGTCCGCCCACTCCTTGGTGCCCGCGATGAACACCGGGAGGGCGTTCACGAAGGCGACCTTGGCGTCGATGGCGCACTGGGCGTAGAACTTGGCCGCCTGCTCGGAACCGACGGGCAGGTAGCAGACCAGGACGTCGACCTGCTGGTCCTTGAGGACCTGGACGACGTCGGCCGGGGCCTCGTCCGACTCCTCGATGGTCTCCCGGTAGTACTTACCCAGGCCGTCGAGGGTGTGGCCGCGCTGGACGGTCACGCCGGTCGGCGGGACGTCGCAGATCTTGATGGTGTTGTTCTCGCTGCTGCCGATGGCGTCGGCCAGGTCGAAGCCGACCTTCTTGGCGTCGACGTCGAAGGCGGCGACGAACTCCACGTCACGGACGTGGTAGTCACCGAACTGGACGTGCATCAGCCCGGGGACCTTGCCGGCCGGGTCGGCGTCCTTGTAGTACTCGACACCCTGCACCAGCGACGCGGCGCAGTTGCCCACGCCCACGATGGCTACGCGAACCGAACCCATTCCGGTTGCTCCCTGTGATCTCATGAGCGCCGTCGAGGTCGACGGCACTCGTCCTGCTTCTTCGAATGACTGCTTGTACGGGCGCGAGGCGCCCACTCCTGCCGCGCGGCACGGGGCTGGCGCGGTGTCAGCGCTCCTGGGCGGAGCGCCCCGGGCGGTCGTACGGTGGCCCGGACGGGTCGGGGGACCCGGTCTCCTGGCCACGGCCGTCCGAAGTCGTCGGGGGTGTGGCGGTGCTGCTCCCACCGGTGGAGGGTCGGCCGGTGCGGTTGGCCCGCTCGGTCTCGATCAGCTCGTTGAGCCACCGGACCTCGCGCTCCACCGATTCCAGGCCGTGCCGCTGGAGTTCGACGGTGTAGTCGTCGAACCGTTCGCGGGCGCGGGCCAGCGAGCCGCGCATCCGCTCCAGGCGCTCCTCCAGCCGGCTGCGGCGACCTTCCAGGACGCGCATCCGCACCGCCCGGTCGGTCTGGCCGAAGAAGGCGAAGTGGACGCCGAAGCGCTCGTCCTCCCAGGCCTCCGGACCGGAGTCGGCGAGCAGCTCCTCGAAGCGCTGCTTGCCCTCGGGGGAGAGCCGGTAGACGATCTTCGACCGCTTGCCGTTGAGCGCGGTGGCCGGGACGTACTCGACGTCCGGGTTGTCCTCGACCAGGAAACCCTGGGCGACCAGGCTCTTCAGGCACGGGTAGAGCGTTCCGTAGGAGAGCGCCCGCAGTGCTCCGAGCAGGATGTTGAGCCGCTTGCGCAGCTCGTAGCCGTGCATCGGGGCGTCATGGAGCAGACCGAGAACGGCGAACTCCAGCACTCCTGAGCGCCTGCCCACTGCCGGTGTCCTCCTCCCTGTCGACCCTCGCTCCGGCCGCTGCATCGGCGGTATACCGCTTCGATGTATCGGCTCGATATATCGAGAACAGTAAACCCGACCCCCGGAACGAGCAAGGGGGGCACGCGTGAATGTGATCACAAGCCGACGCGCGGGTGGGGTTGGCAACGGGCGTGTAATGATCTGACGCCGTTTTGTGGGTATTGGCGCCTGATGCCCGATTAGGTGCGTTTTCCCGCTGCGTACGCTGTCGCGTGTGCACGAGGACCAACCTCCGGGGTTAGGGCGGTCCGGGCATCGGACAGGAACCCTGCCTTCAGGCCGACCAGGCCTGGCGAGGAGTGGCTGGAAACATGAGCGAGCGACGGCGAAGGACGCCCAACCCGGGCGGTGACGGGCAGCAGCCGCCGGGAGGCGGAGGCCGTCGAGGCGGCCCCGGCCCCGACGAACTGGGCTCGGAAGGCATCGGCCGCCGACGCCCGCCCGGGGTCCGGGAGACCGCCCAACAACCCCGGATGACCCGCGCCGAGCTGCGCAAGGCCGCCCAGAAGAAGGGCAAGGGCGGTGGTGGCCGCCGCGGTCCCGCCGCCGCCTCCGCCGCGGCCGCCGCAGGCCCCGGGAAGAAGCGCTTCATCGACTACCCGCGCTTCGGCAAGACCGGCGTCCGGCGCTGGCTGCCCTCCTGGAAGCTGGTGTTCAGCGTCTTCCTGCTGTTCTTCGCCATGGGCGTGGGCGGCGTGTTCTACCTCTACCAGACCACCGAGGTCCCGAACCTCAAGGACCTGGTGAACAACCAGAACACCATCTACTACTGGGCCGACAACACGGAGATGACCCGCAAGGGCGAAACCAACCGTCAGATCGTCGAGCTCAGCGACATCAACCCCACCCTGCAGAACGCCGTCATCTCGGCCGAGAACGAGACCTTCCGCACCGACAGCGGCATCGACCCCAAGGGCATGCTGCGCGCCGTGTACAACATGGCGAAGGGCGGCGAGACCCAGGGCGCCTCGACGATCACCCAGCAGTACGTCAAGAACGCCTACCTCAGCCAGGAACAGACCATCAGCCGCAAGATGAAGGAATTCTTCATCACGCTGAAGATCAACCAGCAGAAGTCCAAGGACGACATCCTCAAGGGCTACCTCAACACCAGCTGGTTCGGCCGCAACGCCAACGGCGCCCAGGCCGCCGCCCAGGCGTACTACGGGGTCAACGCCAAGGACCTGAACCTCTGCCAGAGCGCCATGCTGGCCGGGCTGTTGAAGGGTGCGAACTACTACGACCCCTCCAAGCCGGCCAACCACGACCGCGCGGTGGAGCGTTGGAAGTGGATCCTCGACCGGATGGTGATCACCCACAACGCCACTCCGGAGGAGCGGGCGAAGTGCACCACCTTCCCCGAGCCGATCGCGCCGAAGGCCAGCTCCAACATGAACGGTGAGATCAGCTACCTGGTCGACACCGCCAACCAGTACGTGATGTCCACCGACAAGTCGATCACCCAGCAGGTGATCGACAAGGGTGGCCTGAAGATCTACACCACCTTCGAGAAGGACAAGGTCGACGCCCTGAAGAAGGCCGTCGACGACGTCAAGGGCGAGAACCTCGACCCGCAGAAGCGGCCCAACAACGACAC
The DNA here is from genome assembly GCF_040303105.1 of Kitasatospora sp. NPDC096128. Lineage (NCBI taxonomy): Bacteria > Bacillati > Actinomycetota > Actinomycetes > Kitasatosporales > Streptomycetaceae > Kitasatospora > Kitasatospora sp. NPDC096128. The sequence continues at coordinate 71,290 of NZ_JBEOSP010000018.1, forward strand.
CTTCGTCCAGTTCGGCGCCGCCAGCATCCGCCCCGGTGACGGTGCGATGGTCGCCATCTACGGCGGCGACGGCGTGGAGAACGGCCACTTCGACAACAACGCCAACGCGGGCGGCGTCCAGGTCGGCTCGACCTTCAAGCCCTTCGTGCTGGCCACCGCGATGCAGACCGGCGTGCAGACCGCGAAGGACAGCGACGGAAAGCCGAAGCGGATCAGCGCCGACAGCCGCTACCTCGCCGACGACATGTCCGAGATCCGCAAGCCGGACGGCTCGCTGGTGATCGGCGACGACGGCAAGCCCTACCGGCAGAAGAACGAGGACGCCGGCAAGCGCGGCTACGTCACGCTGCGGCAGGCCATGCAGTACTCGTACAACGTGCCCTTCGTCCAGCTCAACCAGGACGTCGGCGGCCCCGCCGTGGCCGACATGGCGGTGCAGATGGGCATCAAGCGGGAGAGCCTGGCCGACCCGAAGACCGCGACCTTCCCGCTCGGCACCTCCACCATCAGCCCGATCCGGATGGCCACCGGCTACGGCACCCTGGCCGCCAGCGGCAAGGAGGCCGAGCCCTACTCGGTCACCAAGGTCGAGGTGGACGGCAAGGAGCGCCCGGGCTTCGGCAAGAAGGACCCCAAGGTGGCGCTGGAGCCGGCCGTGGCCGACAACGTCACCGACGTGCTGGTGAACGTGGCCAAGAACGGTACCGGTACGAAGACCAACACCCTGGGCCGCCCGGTGGCCGGCAAGACCGGTACCACCGACCAGAACAAGTCGGCCTGGTGGGTCGGCTACACCCCGCAGCTGGTGACCAGCGTCGCGATGTGGCGCGAGGACCCGAACAAGCACGACCGGGAGTCGCTCAACGGCACCGGCGGCAAGGAGTCCATCCACGGTGGTGACATCCCCACCGACATCTTCACCCGGTACATGAAGGCCGCACTGGCCAACGAGAAGAAGATGGACTTCCCGACCCCGCAGCCGGTCGGCACCGAGGTGGACTCCTCCGGCGCGCCGTCCACGGCCACCGCGACGGCCACCCAGACCCCGAGTTCCGCGCCGACCACGGCGGAGACCCAGCAGCCGACCCAGCAGCCCAACCAGCCGCAGCCCCCGCAGCCCACCCAGGGCAGTGGCTGCGTGCCGGGCGTGGACTGCCCGCCGACCCAGCCGCCCACCCACACCCCCAAGCCGACGGCCAGCAGCTGCATCCCGCTCGTCAACTGCCCGCCCAACCCCACGCCGAGCGACACGTCGGGCGGCAGCACCAAACCGGGCAAGCCGACCCCCAGCAGCACCGGCGGCCCACAGGCCGGCGGAGCGGCCGGCTAGCAGCCCGGTGAGCCGGTGAGCCGGTGAGACGCTGAAACGGCGGTGGCGGTCCTCCTCGGAGGGCCGCCACCGCCGTTTCGTCACGATTCGCCGCGCCCGCCCCGTCCGTACCGCCGGACCACCGCGGGGTCCTCCTCGTCCCACCGCATCCGGTGCGGCAGGATGTCCGGCATGACGTCGAGCGATCGTGACGAAACCGGCGGCCCGGACGGGCCCGGCGCCGCCGCAGGGCCCACCCCGGCAGCCGTCGCCACCGCCGCGCCACCGGCCGACACCGTGGTCGTCCCGGCCGACGAGGACCGGGTGGCGGCGGCCGGCAGCGAGGTGTTCGGCGGCCCGCCCGGCCGGCGGGCGCTGCTCGGCGTCTCCTGGTGGATCCCGGTGCGGGTGCTGGCGCTGGCGGTGATCGTGGTCTCGGCGCTCGGCATGGTGCACAACCTGCCCTGCTACGACCAGGCCTGGTTCCAGCCGGGCTCGCCGCAGTACATCCACGCCTGCTACAGCGACATCCCGCACCTGTTCTCCGGCCGCGGCTTCGCCGCCGGGCTGCACCCGTACGTGGACCGGATCCCCGGCACCACGGGGGACCTCCAGTACCTGGAGTACCCGGTGCTGACCGGCCTGTTCATGCAGGTCGCGGCCTGGTTGACGCCCGGCGGCGGCACCGAGCAGGCACAGGAGCAGTGGTTCTGGGCGATCAACGCCGGGCTGCTGATGGCCTGCGCCGTGGTGGCCGCGGTCGCGCTCTCGCGCACCCACCGCCGCCGCCCCTGGGACGCGATGCTGTTCGCGCTCTCGCTGGTCCTGTTGCTCAACGGCACGGTCAACTGGGACCTGCTCGCGGTCGCCCTGGCCGCCGTGGCGATGGCCTGGTGGTCCGGCTCCCGGCCGGGCTGGGCCGGCGTCTTCATCGGCCTGGCCACCGCGGCCAAGCTCTATCCGCTGCTGCTGATCGGCCCGCTGCTGGTGCTCTGCTGGCGGGCCGGGAAGTGGCGCGAGTTCCGGGTGATGCTGGGCGGCGCGGCGGGCTCGTGGCTGCTGGTCAACCTGCCGATCATGCTGGCCAACTGGCAGGGCTGGTCGACCTTCTACGTGTTCAGCAAGCACCGCGGCGAGGACTACGGCTCGTTCTGGCTGATCCTGATGCAGAGCCGCGGCGTGGGGCTGGCCGACCTCGACCTCTACATCGGCGTGCTGATGGTGGTGGGCTGCGCGGCCATAGCGTGGCTCGGCCTCTCGGCGCCCCGCCGGCCGCGGTTCGCGCAGCTGGCCTTCCTGGTGGTCGCACTGTTCGTGCTGGTCAACAAGGTCTACTCGCCGCAGTACGCGCTCTGGCTGCTGCCGCTCGCGGCGCTGGCCCGGCCGCGCTGGCGCGACCTGCTGATCTGGCAGGCCTGCGAGGTGCTCTACACCCTGGGCATCTGGTCCCACCTGGGCTTCGTCACCGGGCCCAAGCAGCACGGGATCGGCGAGTCCTGGTACCACTTCGCGATCGTGCTGCACCTGCTGGGCACGCTCTACCTGGTCGTGCTGGTGGTCCGGGACGCCCTGTACCCGGACCGCGACCCGGTCCGCTGGGACGGCACCGACGACCCCTCCGGCGGGGTGCTCGACGGTGCTCCGGACGCCTTCTCACTGGGTACCGCCCGGCGGCTGCGCGAGGAGGAGAGCTACGCCGGATACGCGCCGGCCGGCTCCTTCGAGCAGTGGCTGGACGAGCCACGGCTGTCGGAGCCGGCCGAGAAGCAGGTGTAGCCCGAGGGCCCGTCTTCAAGGACGGGCCCTACGGCGTGTCGGGCACGTCCTAGCGGTCCACCACGCGGTCGAAGTGCGTGGTGGTGTGCCGGACCTGGAGGCCCAGCTCCTCGCCGATCGCGGGGGGCGCGGTCTCCGCGTCCAGGAACAGCAGTGAGACCTGCATGTGCGGCGGCTCGGCGAACCAGAGCTGCTTGCCCGCCCAGTGGAACGGCGACTTGGTCTTGTTGACGGTCGCCAGACCGGCCCGGGCGATGCCCTTGGCGCGCGCGCCCATGCTGGCCACGTACTTGGGGGCCTCCAGGCCGATGCCGTGCGCGGTGCCGCCGGCGACCACCAGGATGTGGCCGTCGGAGGGCGCCGGGTGCTGGCGGTAGCCGTAGCGCTCGCCCTTCTTCAGCGGGGTGACGTCCAGCACCGTGGCCCGGACCTCCAGCGCGCCGTGGTCGCCCAGCCAGAGCCGGGTGCCGATCCGGGCCCGGAAGACGGTGTCCGGGTAGCGCTCGGCCAGCTGGTCCATGCCGGCGGCGCCCAGGTGGCTGACGAAGACGGTGTGCACCGGGATGCCGGCCGCCTTCGCGGTGTCCACCCAGTACACGACCTCCTCGACCGGGCTGGAGCCGTCCGGCCGGTCCATCGGCAGGTGCAGGGCGAGGCCTTCGAAGGAGACGCCGTCCAACTCGGCGGCGACGGTGCGCAGGTCGGCCGCGCTGACGCCGTGTCGGCGCATGGTGGTCATGCACTCCAGCACCACCCGGGCGCCGTGCAGCGCGCGCAGCGCTTCCACGCCGGCCACCGTCCGGATCACCCGGGCGTGCGGCAGCGGGAGCACCTCCTCGCCGACCCGGTAGGGGGTGAGCACCAGCAGCTCGCCGCCGTACCACTCGGCGGCGTCGGCCGCCTCGTACGCGGTGCCGACGGCCAGCACACCGGTGCCGAGCAGTGTCGCCTCCTCGGCCAGCCGGTGGTTGCCCAGGCCGTAGCCGTTCCCCTTGGCGACGGGCACCAGGCCGGGGAACTCGGCCAGGACGGAGCGCTGGTGGGTCCGCCAGCGTTCGGTGTCGAGGTAGAGCGACAGCGTCATCGGGGCAGCCTCCTCAGCGGCGGGACATGTAGAGGTCGAGGGCCTTGTGCAGCAGCTTGTTCAGCGGGAAGTCCCACTCGCCGAGGTACTCGGCCGCCTGGCCGCCGGTGCCGACCTTGAACTGGATCAGGCCGAACAGGTGGTCGTTCTCGTCCAGGGTGTCGCTGATGCCGCGCAGGTCGTACACGCCGCCGCCGAGGGCGTAGGCGTCGCGCATCATCCGCCACTGGATGGCGTTGGACGGCTTGACCTCGCGCTTGTGGTTGGCGGAGGCGCCGTAGGAGTACCAGACGTGCTCGCCGACCACCAGCATCGTGGTCGCGGCCAGCGGCTCGCCCTCGTGGTAGGCGATGTAGAGCCGCATCCGGTTCTGGTCCTCGGCGGTGAGGGCCTGCCACATGCGCTGGAAGTAGGACAGCGGGCGCGGGGTGAACTTGTCGCGCTCGGCGGTCACCAGGTAGAGCTGGTGGAAGATCGGCAGCTCGTCGTAGCCGCCCTGGTAGACCTCGACGCCGCTCTTCTCGGCCTTCTTGATGTTGCGGCGCCAGAGCTGGTTGAAGTTCTTGTGGATGTCGTCCAGCGAGCGGTTGGCCAGCGGCACCTGGAAGACGTAGCGCGGCTGGACGTCGCCGAAGCCGGCGCCGCCGTCCTCGCCCTGCAGCCAGCCGGCCTTGCGCAGCCGGTCGGCCACCTCGAAGGCGCGCGCCTCGTACCAGTCGGCCTCGACGTCGCGCAGGCGCTTGGCCTGCTTGGCGGCGATGGCCTCCTTGATGGTGGGGGCGTTCCAGCGGCGGATGACGATCGGCGGGCCCATCTTCACCGAGAACGCGCCCTGGGACTTGAGGTGGGCGAGCATCGGGGAGAGCCAGCGGTCCAGGTCGCGGTCGAACCAGTCGATCACCGGGCCCTCCGGCAGGTAGGCCAGGTAGCGCTTGACCTTCGGCAGCTGCCGGTAGAGCACCAGGCCCGCGCCGACCAGCTGGTTGGCGTCGTCGAACCAGCCGATCGACTCCGAGCGCCACTCGGCCTTCACGTCGCCCCAGGACGGCACCTGCATGTGGCTGGCCGAGGCGCGGCTCCTGATGAAGGCGAGGTGCTCCTCGCGGGTGATCGTCCTCAGGCGCAGGCTCATTGCTCGGTGCTCCTCGTCGGTCGGGCTGCGGTCGGCCCCAGGTTCTCGGGCTGACCTTATCGTCCGGGGCCCGGGCGCCCGCCGGTGCGGGCACGACGGCGCCCCCGTCGGGTACCTGTCTCCTTGCAGATACGCGACGGGGGCGCCGGGGGTTCCTGGGGCCGGGTGCTCAGCCCCAGAGGCCGCCCCGGGCGATGCCGAGGTAGAAGCCGATCGCGGAGGCGCCGAGCGTGATCATCAGGACGAAGCGTTCGGCGGTGGTGACCGAGACGAACATGCCCCACAGGCCGGTGACGATCCCGGCCAGGCCGGTCCACGAGCTCAGCAGGTGCAGGTTGTGGAAGAACGAGGTGGTGAAGGCGATCACGCCCAGCACGGCCGTCAGGGCCACCAGGGTGTTCTCGCGGGGGTGCGGGTGGCCGTCGGTGTTCAGCGTGAGGGCGGGCATGCGGTGGACGGACTGGGCCATGTGTCCCACCTCCTGGCGTGGAGACGAACGGGCAGGAATCCCGTTCCGTCCAGATTGCGGCGGTTGGGTCCGTCTCACAACCCCTATGCGTTTTGTTCGGCCGTCCGGGTGCAGGTAGGCTGTGCCGTCTGCACTGGTGTAGTTGTGCCCCCTTGCGCCCTCTTCCGGGTGTCACCCTCTTCCGGGTGAGCGGGGCCCGACTGTCCGACCCGGCCGCTACGGTGGCCGGAGTCGTCACCGCGCCGGTGCCGACGCTACGCACAACCCTCCTGCCACGGAGAGACCGTGGCCGCTGAGTCCAAAGGAGGTGGGTTACTCATGCGTCACTACGAGCTGATGGTCATCCTCGACCCCTCGGTCGAGGAGCGCGCTGTCTCCCCCCTGATCGAGAACTTCCTCACTGTCGTCCGCAACGCCGGCGGCAAGGTGGAGAAGGTCGACACCTGGGGTCGTCGCCGTCTGGCTTACGAGATCAACAAGCAGTCCGAGGGCATCTACTCGGTCATCGACCTCAAGGCCACGCCTGAGGTCGTCAAGGAGCTCGACCGCCAGATGGGCCTGAGCGAGTCGGTTCTGCGGACCAAGGTCCTGCGCCCGGACACCCACTGAGCCACCTCTGAGGCCTTCGGGTCTCGGGTAGCTCGCGTCCGCTGTTTCACGTGAAACAGCGGTGAACGGACATCTTCCCGAGAGGTCATCACCACCATGGCAGGCGAGACCGTCATCACCCTCGTCGGCAATCTCGTCGACGACCCCGAGCTGCGCTTCACCCCGTCGGGTGCGGCGGTCGCGAAGTTCCGCATCGCGTCCACCCCCCGCACCTTCGACCGTCAGACGAACGAGTGGAAGGACGGCGAGAGCCTCTTCCTCACGTGCAACGTCTGGCGGCAGCCGGCGGAGAACGTGGCCGAGTCGCTGCAGCGCGGCATGCGCGTCATCGTGCAGGGCCGACTGCGCCAGCGGTCTTACGAGACCAAGGAAGGCGAGAAGCGGACGGTCTTCGAGGTCGAGGTCGACGAGGTGGGCCCGAGCCTGCGCTCGGCGACCGCGAAGGTCACCCGGGCCAACCGGTCCGGCGCCCCCGGTGGCGGCTTCGGCGGCCAGCAGGGTGGCGGCCAGGGCGGTTGGAACGGCGGCGGTGGCGGCCAGCAGGGCGGCGGCAGCTGGGGTGGAAACTCCGGCGGCGGCCAGTCCGGCCCCTCCGACGACCCGTGGGCGTCCAGCGCTCCGTCCTCCGGTGGAAACCAGGGCGGCGGCGGCTGGGGCGGCGCCCCGTCCGGCGGCGGCTACTCGGAAGAGCCCCCGTTCTAAGAGCTGACAGATTTCGTGCGGCCCGGCCGCAGGCGTCCTCGGACGCCGGTCGGGCCGTGAACCCCAAATGGAGCACACCATGGCGAAGCCGCCTGCTCGCAAGCCGAAGAAGAAGGTTTGCGTCTTCTGCAAGGACAAGGTCAACTACGTTGACTACAAGGACACGAACCTGCTGCGGAAGTACATCTCCGACCGCGGAAAGATCCGTGCCCGCCGTGTCACCGGCAACTGCACCCAGCACCAGCGTGACGTCGCCACGGCCGTGAAGAACAGCCGTGAGATGGCGCTGCTGCCCTACACCAGCACCGCGCGCTAAGAGAGGGTGACCGAGTAATGAAGATCATCCTCACGCACGAGGTTCCGGGTCTCGGCTCCGCCGGCGAGGTCGTCGAGGTCAAGGACGGCTACGCCCGCAACTTCCTGGTCCCGCGTGGCTTCGCCATCCGCTGGACCAAGGGTGGCCAGAAGGACGTCGACGCGATCCGTCGCGCCCGCAAGATCCACGCCATCCAGACCCTTGACGCCGCCAACGACGTCAAGGGCAAGCTCGAGGGCGTCCAGGTCAAGCTGGCCGTCCGCTCGGGCGACGCCGGCCGTCTGTTCGGCTCGGTGACCCAGGCCGACGTCGTCGAGGCCATCAAGGCCGCCGGCGGCCCGGCTGTGGACAAGCGCGCCGTCGCGATCGCCTCGCCGATCAAGACCGTGGGCACCCACAAGGTCTCGGTCAAGCTGCACTCGGACGTCGTGGCCAACCTCGACGTCGCCGTCGTGGCTGCCTGAGTTCCGTAGCACCGGCCCGAGGGCCGGACTCCCCACCGGGAGTCCGGCCCTCGGTCGTTCCCGGGGTCGGTCAGCCGCGCACGGCCCCGGTGACCAGCCAGCGGCCGCCGCGGGCGCGGGCGACCAGGAAGACCGCCCGGACCAGCATGAACAGGTTCATCGCCCACCACAGCCCGGCCAGCCCGGTGCCGGTGGCCGGCACCAGCAGGGCCGCCGGGACGAACACCGCCAGGGTGGCGAGCGCCGCCCGGGCCAGGTACGGGCCGTCCCCGGCGCCCATCAGCACGCCGTCCAGCACGAAGACCAGGCCGGCCACCGGCTGGCAGAGCGCGAGCAGCAGCAGGGCCGTGTGCAGTTGCCCCTGGACCACCGGATCGGGTGTGAACAGCGGGACGTACAGCGGGCGGGCGAGCACCACCAGCAGGCCCAGTACCACCCCGGAGCCCAGGCCCCACTCGACCATCCGCCGGGTGGCCGCACGGGCGCCCGGGACGTCCGAGGCGCCCAGGTAGCGGCCGATGATGGCCTGGCCGGCGATCGCGATGGCGTCCAGCGCGAAGGCCAGGAAGCTGAACAGCGTCATGGCGATCTGGTGCGCGGCCACCTGGTCGTCGCCGAGCCGGGCGGCCACCGCGGTGGCGATCATCAGCACCGCGCGCAGGCTGACCGTGCGCACCAGCAGCGGGCCGCCCGCCCTGGCCCCGGCCCGGATGCCCGCTGGGTCCGGCCGCAGCGAGGCCTGCTCCCGGCGGGCGCCGCGGACCACCACGACCAGGTAGACCCCGGCCATCCCGGTCTGGGTCAGCACGGTGCCCCAGGCCGAGCCGGCCACCCCGAGTCCGGCGCCGTACACCAGGCCGGCGTTCAGGCCGATGTTGGCGGTGAAGCCCGCGACGGCCACCAGCAGTGGCGTACGGGTGTCCTGGAGGCCGCGCAGCACGCCGGTGGCGGCCAGCACCAGCAGCATCGCCGGGATGCCCAGGGAGCTGATCCGCAGGTACGTCACGGCGTACGGCGCCGCGGTGGGCGAGGCGCCCAGCACCTCGGCGGCCCAGGGGGCCAGCAGCAGGGTGAGCAGGACCACCGGGACGGCCAGGCCGACGGCGAGCCAGAGGCCGTCGACGCCCTGCTGGACGGCGCCCCGGCGGTCCCCGGCGCCGATCCGGCGGGCGACCGCGGCGGTGGTGGCGTAGGCGAGGAAGACGAACACCCCGGTCGCGGTGGTGAGGGCGGCCGAGGCGACGCCCACCCCGGCGAGCTGGGGGGTGCCGAGGTGGCCGACGATCGCGGAGTCGGCCATCAGGAACAGCGGCTCGGCGACCAGCGCGCCGAAGGCGGGCACCGCCAGGGCGAGGATCTCGCGGTCGTGGCTGCGTCCGGTGCGGCCGCGTCGGGTGCGGCCGGGCCCGACGGGGCTGCGTCTGGAGGGCTCGGCGGGGGCGGTGCTCATGCGCTCCAGGGTACTCATCCACAGGTAAGAGGCCAATTGCCTATTCAGTCATTACTCGAACCTGTGGGCGGCGAGCTCCGCCCGGTCCGCGCCCACAGCCGTTCGGCAGTGTGTGAAGAATTTCTCATGCACAGGCCTCGGGAGAGGTAATCGCAGGTCAACAGGTTGACGGTGGAGTGATCGTCCGGTTATCCACAGGAGCTTCCACAGGGGTGTCCACAGCTTTGCGGCAGTTCTCCACAGCCGAGGGCCGCTCGTCCACACCCCCTGTGGATAACCGCCTTGGCGCCAGGGCGTCCGGCGCCTTAGCGTGGGCCCTCCACCCGACACTCCCACCGCTCCCGGCGTCCGATTTGTCGGAGCCGTGGCGTACAAAGAGGAGCGACTCCGCTCCACCCAGCCACCGGCAAGGCCCGCTCCAAACTTCGCACCACTCGCTGATCGGGGAACACGCGTGACCGGCCCCCAGTACGACGACCACGACGCCCCGCCGCCGGAGGAGGACTGGCAGAACTCCGAGGACCCCTTCCCGGCCGGTGCCTTCGACGACGCCCCCTTCCCGGACGGTCCCGGCGACCGGCTGCCGGTCACCCGCAACCGCGGTGGCCAGGGCGGCGGCGGTCAGGGCGGTGGCCAGGGCGGCGGCCGGGGCGAGGGCTTCCGCAAGGGCGGCGGCGACTTCAGGGGCGGCAAGAACGGCAAGGGCGGCCGGGACGACCGCCGGGACGACGAGGGCCGGGGCGGCGTCGACGGCTTCGAGCGCGTCCCCCCGCAGGACCTCGCCGCCGAGCAGTCCGTCCTGGGCGGCATGCTGCTGTCCAAGGACGCCATCGCCGACGTGGTCGAGGTGCTCAAGCCGGCCGACTACTACCGGCCCGCGCACGAGATGGTGCACGGCGCGATCCTCGACCTGTACGCCCGCGGCGAGCCAGCCGACCCGATCACCGTGGCCGGCGAGCTCACCAAGCGCGGCGAGCTGCAGCGCGTCGGCGGCGCCGCCTACCTGCACACCCTGGTCAACTCCGTCCCGACCGCGGCCAACGCCGAGTACTACGCCCAGATCGTCGCCGAGCGCGGGGTGCTGCGCCGGCTGGTCGAGGCCGGCACCCGGATCGCCGGCATGGGCTACGCCGCCGAGGGCGACGTGGACGAGATCGTCAACGCCGCCCAGGCGGAGATCTACGCCGTCACCGAGCAGCGCACCAACGAGGACTACGCACCGCTCGCCGACATCATGGAGGGCGCCCTCGACGAGATCGAGGCGATCGGCTCCCGCAACGGCCAGATGTCCGGCGTACCGACCGGCTTCGCCGACTTCGACGCGCTCACCAACGGACTGCACCCCGGCCAGATGATCGTCATCGCGGCCCGCCCCGCGATGGGCAAGTCCACCCTGGCGCTGGACTTCGCCCGGGCCTGTTCGATCCACCACAAGCTGCCGAGCGTGATCTTCTCGCTCGAAATGGGCCGCAACGAGATCGCCATGCGCCTGCTCTCCGCCGAGGCCCGGGTCGCGCTGCACCACATGCGCTCCGGGAACATGACGGACGACGACTGGACGCGGGTCGCCCGCCGGATGCCGGACGTCAGTGAGGCGCCGCTGTTCATCGACGACTCGCCGAACCTGTCGATGATGGAGATCCGGGCCAAGTGCCGCCGGCTCAAGCAGCGCAACGACATCAAGCTGATCGTCATCGACTACCTCCAGCTGATGCAGTCCGGCGGCTCCCGCCGGGCCGAGAACCGCCAGCAGGAGGTCTCGGACATGTCCCGGAACCTCAAGCTGCTGGCCAAGGAGCTGGAAGTCCCGGTCATCGCGCTGTCCCAGCTGAACCGTGGTCCCGAACAGCGCACCGACAAGCGGCCGATGGTCTCCGACCTGCGTGAATCCGGCTCGATCGAGCAGGACGCCGACATGGTCATCCTGCTGCACCGCGAGGACGCCTACGAGAAGGAGTCCCCGCGCGCGGGCGAGGCCGACCTGATCGTCGCCAAGCACCGTAACGGTCCGACCGCGACCATCACGGTGGCCTTCCAGGGCCACTACTCGCGCTTCGTCGACATGACCCGGGACTGACCCCGGACGCCTGCCGGCCGCGGCCCGGCCCCGATCCGGGGCCGGGCCGTCGGCTCAGAACCAGTTCAGGCAGTGCGGGGTGCGCTCGGCGCGGAACAGGGCGTCGGCCAGGGCGGCCGCCTCCGGGCGGTGGGCCCGGATGTGCCCGGCCCGTACCAGCGTGCTCACCGGGGTGCCGCCGAGGTAGACGGCGCCGAGGTCCCGGACGTCCAGCGAGAGGTCGGGCTCCCGGTCGGTCGGGACGCACTCGGCCCTGCCGTCCCGGACGGTCAGCAGGTGGCGGGCGCGCTCGCCGAGGAACGGGTCGTCGACGTCGAGGACCAGCTCGCCGTCGGTGAGCCAGCCGCGCGCGGTCAGCGCCCGGGGGACGTCCAGCAGCCGGACCCAGAGCCATTCGGTGCTGTTGCCCACCTGGGCGGCGCCGAAGTCCGCGAGCTGCCAGCGCAGCGGGTGCTCGGCCGGGAAGTGCTTGAACACGACCTGCTCGACCAGGTCGTGCCCGAGCAGGAACCGGGTCAGCGCCGAGGTGACGGCGTCGTCCACGGCGATGGTCTCGTCGACCGTCAGGGTGCTCCCGTCCAGCGAGTAGCTGGCGTAGCCGTCCGGGGCGCCGTCGGCATCCCGGTGGAGGGCGATGTAGCGCGGCGCGGCGGTGACCGGGGGCTGGCCCGCGCGCCGGGCCCACCAGCGGTGCGGGCGGGAGAGTGCGCCGGGCTGGGCGCGGCGGTACCGGTCGTAGAGCTCCTCCAGGAGGTCCTGGCAGTCGGCGCGCCGCAGTACCTCGACCGACCCGGTGGCCGCGGCGCCGGCCCGCGGCGCGGCGAGGGCGGCCCGGCGGCGCGGCACCGTCAGCCGCCCGGTGTACGTGGCCGGGCCGTAGCCGAACCGGCCGTAGATCACGGGCTCGGAGGCCAGCAGCACGGAGAGGAACTCGCCGCGGGCCCGCAGGTCGGCGAGCTGGCGCCGCATCATCGCGGTCAGCACGCCCTGGCGGCGGTGGGTGGGCAGGACACCGACGTAGCTCACCCCGGAGACCGGGGTGACGGCGCCGCCGGGCAGGGTGAGCTCGAAGGAGTAGGCGCCGGCGGTGCCGACCGGACGGCCGTCGGGCGCCACCGCGAGCAGGCCGCGCTCCGGTTCGATCGCCGACCACCAGACCCCGCCGCCGTCCTCGGCCGGGGTTTCCGGGAAGCGGCCGAACGCGGCGTGGACGGTCTCGACGAGGACGTCGAGGTCCTTCTCGGTCGTGGAACGGATTTCCATCGCTGTTGTGCCCTCCCCTGGGTGCGGCCCCACGGTTCGTGGCGCCCGCGACAGTCCAGCGGTGACCGGCGGTCGGGGCAAGCGGGTTTCCGACCGGTCCGCCGCACCGCGCCGCACCGGACCCGTCCGGTGCGGCGGCGGATCAGGCGCGGATCAAGCGCGGATCAGACCGTGACGGTGGCGCGGAAGAGCGTGCCGGCCGTGCCGGAGAGCCGGGTCGGGGCGCCGGTGGCCGGGAGGAAGGCGGACTGGCCGCGGGCCAGGTCCAGCACCTCGCCGTCGGCGGCGATGAGCCGTACGGCACCCTCGGTGCAGAGCAGGATCTGCGGGGTGCGGCCGTCGATCTCCCGCTCCGTGCCGTCCAGTTCGAAGCGGGACAGCCGGAACTCGTCGATCGGGACGGGGTAGAGCTGCTCGCCGGGGGTGGAGTCGACCCGGACGGGGTGCACCAGCTCGGGGGCGCCGGGCTCGAAGAGCACGACCTTCAGCAGCTCCGGGACATCGATGTGCTTGGGGGTGAGGCCGGCCCGCAGCACGTTGTCCGAGTTGGCCTGCAGCTCCACGCAGACGCCGGACAGGTAGGCGTGCGGCACCCCGGCGCCCAGGTAGAGCGCCTCGCCGGCCCGCAGCCGGAAGTGGTTGAGCAGCATGCCCGCGATCACGCCGCGGTCGTCCGGGAAGTCCTCGGCGATCCGGGCGTACGGGGCGTGCTCGCCGTCCCGGTCCGTCCCGGCCAGCGCGGCGACGGTCTCCCGGACGGTCCGCTCGGCGGTCGCGTCGTCCATGGTGAGCAGGGCGGCCAGCGCGCCGCGCAGCGCCTCGGCCTCCGCCTCGGCGCCGGCACCCTCCCCGACCGTCAGCAGCGCGATCAGCGGGTCCAGCCCGGGCACCCCGAGGGCGGCCATCAGCGCGGCCGCGTCGGCGGGTCGGCGGAAGCCGCACAGGCCTTCGAACTCGCCCAGCGCGCACACCATTTCGGGCTTGTGGTTGTCGTCGCGGTAGCTCCGCCCCGGGGCGTCCAGCGGGATGCCGAGGGCGTTCTCGGAAGCGAAGCCGGCCCGGGCCTGGTCCAGGGTGGGGTGGGCCTGGATGGACAGCGGGAGGCCCGCGGTGAGCACCTTGAACAGGAACGGCAGGCCGGGGCCGAACCGGGCCACGCTCGCCGCGCCGAGCTCGCCCTCGGGGTCGGCCGCGATCAGCTCGTCGAGTCGCCGCGGACCGTCGCCGCGGTCGGCGCGGGACGGGTCGCCGGGGTGGGCGCCCATCCACAGCTCGGCCTGCGGTTCGCCGGTCGGTTCCTGGCCCAGCAGCTCGGGCAGGGCCGTGAGCGACCCCCAGGCGTACGGGCGGACGGTGTTGACGAGCCTGTCCATGCGCGCGGTCCTACTCCTTCGCTGACGGGGCGGCCCCCGGACGTCCCGAGTCCGGATCGCCGGTGCGGGCCCGCCGGTGCGGGCGGTCCGGGCACGGGCAAGGGCATCGACCCTAGCCGACGGTGGTCGCCCGCGGGGAAACGGTGGGCATCCGGTGGGAGTGCAGTGGTCCGACCGGCGGTTCCCGGGCGCGGTAGTAGGATGCCAGGACGCAGTAGTCTCCGCCCCCCGCAGCATTCCCCACCGTGGTCATCCCGTCGGCGGGCTGTCGGCGGGGCCGCGTTCCAGAGTGCGGGCGACGGTGTTCTGACACTCCCCGCCATCGGCCGAGAGGTTTGTACGTGACCGTGAACCAGCAGAGTTTTGCTGATCTCGGCAGGGTCCTGGTGATCATCCCGACCTACAACGAGGCGGAGAACGTCGAGCGGATCGTCGGCCGGGTCCGTGCCGCGGTGCCCGAGGCCCACGTGCTGGTCGCCGACGACAACAGCCCCGACGGCACCGGCGAGCTGGCCGACAAGCTGGCCGCCGAGGACGGGAACGTCCAGGTCATGCACCGCAAGGGCAAGGAGGGCCTGGGGGCCGCCTACCTCGCGGGCTTCCGCTGGGGCATCGACAACGGCTACGACGTCCTGGTCGAGATGGACGCGGACGGCTCGCACCAGCCCGAGGAACTGGACCGGCTGCTGAGCGCGCTGCGCGGCGCCGACCTGGTGCTCGGCTCGCGCTGGGTGCCGGGCGGCCGGGTGGTGAACTGGCCGAAGTCGCGCCTGCTGCTCTCGCGCGGCGGCTCGACCTACTCGCGGCTGATGCTGGGCGTGCCGATCCGGGACGTCACCGGCGGCTACCGGGCCTTCCGCAAGGAGACCCTGCTGGGCCTGGGCATGGACGAGGTGGCCTCGGCCGGGTACTGCTTCCAGGTCGACCTGGCCTGGCGCACGGTGAAGGCCGGCTTCAAGGTCGCCGAGGTGCCGATCACCTTCGTCGAGCGCGAGCTCGGCGCCTCCAAGATGAGCCGCAACATCGTGGTCGAGGCGCTCTGGCGGGTGACCTCCTGGGGCCTCGCCGACCGGGTCGCCCGGGTGCGCGGCGGCGCCGCGAAGCGCTGATCCGCAGCTGATCGTGAGGAGGGCCCGTCCGCCGGGGAACGGCGGACGGGCCCTTCGTCGTACCCGGAGGCGGGTTCGTGCCCGGCGGGCGGGCCGGGGGCCGGCCGGTCAGCAGCCGCCCTTGAGGGCGCTCTCCGGCAGGTAGCGGTCGGCCCAGACGGCCAGTTCGGTGAGGGCCGGCTTCAGGGCGACGCCGCCCTCGGTGAGCCGGTAGCTGACCCGCAGCGGGGGGCCGGGGTCGACCTCGCGGACGACCAGCCCGGCCTCGGTCAGTTCGGTCAGCCGGTCGGAGAGCATCCGCTCGCTGATGCCCGGGACGGCGCGGCGCAGCTCGGAGAAGTAGGCCGGGCCACCGTTGTTGAGCACGCCCAGCAGCATGCCGGTCCAGCGCTTGCCGAGCAGGATGAACACCCGGTTGAGGGCCAGGTCGACGGTGCGGCAGCCGCCGCGGACCGCAGGGGCGGTGCACGCGTCGACCGCGGTCGGGACTGCGTCGGTCACTACCTCGTGCTCGGCCATGGATCCAGCGTACTCGATTCGGCACTAGTGACTATAGAAAAGTAAGCTGCTACTGTACTTGCAGCTGCAGAGGAAAAGGCAGCTACTAATACTCTGGAGGCCAGCCATGCCCACGCTCCTGCACATCGACTCCTCGGCGGTCACCGACGGTTCCGTCTCCCGCGAGGTCACGGCCGCCTTCCGGGCCGCCTGGGAGGCCGAGCACCCCGGCGGCACCGTGATCCACCACGACCTCGCCGCCGACCCGATCCCGCACCTGGACGGCCACGGCATCGCCGCCGGATTCGCCCCCGCCGAGACCCACACCGCCGAGCAGGCCGCCGCCTTCGCGCTGCGCGAGAAGCTGATCGTCGAGCTGGAGACCGCCGACGCGGTGCTGATCGGCGCCCCGATGTACAACTTCACGATCCCGTCGACCCTCAAGGCCTGGCTGGACCACGTGATCCTGATGGGCCGCACGGCCGGCGAGAACCCCTCCGCCAAGGGCACCCCGGTCACCGTGGTCGCCTCCCGCGGCGGCTCCTACGCGCCCGGCGCCCCGCGCGAGCCCTTCGAGTTCGTCACCACCTACCTGGAGAAGGTGCTGGCCGGCGGACTCGGGCTGGAGGTCGACTTCATCGTCCCGGAGTTCACCCTCGCGGCCGCCGTCCCCGCGCTGGCCGAGTTCGTCCCGGTCGCCGCCGAGTCCAAGGCCAAGGCCCTGGAGCTGGCCGCCGCCCGGGGCAAGGAGCTCGCCGCGCGGGCCGCGGTGTGACGTGCGTCTGAAGGCGCGCCCCGCCGGGCGCGCCTTCCGCGCAATCGGCGGCCGGTGCTCCCATGCTGTAGGGCGCAGGAAGTCCGACCGCCGACCAGAGGGAGCAGCCCGTGACGACGTCCCCGCCCGAGGAGAGCGCCGGCGCGGAACGGGTGGACGCCGAGCCCGTCGCGGCCGGGGCCCCCGGCGGCGCCGAACGGCCCGCCCCGCCACTGGAGGTCGCCGTCTTCACCGGGCCCGAATCGGCCTTCTTCACCACCTCCACGCTGATCCTCGGTGAACAGAGCGCGATCCTGGTGGACGCCCAGCTCACCCGCAGCGCCGGGCGCGAACTGGCCGAATGGGTCGCGGGCAAGGGCCGCCGGCTGCTCGCCATCCTGGTCACCCACCAGCACCCGGACCACTACTTCGGTGCCGAGGAGGTGCTCCGGCTCTTCCCGGACGCCCAGCTGCTGGCCGCCCCGGCGGTGGTCGAGGGCATCCGGCGCACCGTCGCGGCGAAGGTCGCCCAGTGGAAGCCGGTCTACGGCGACGACATCCCCGACCACCCGCTGGTCCCTGCCCCGCTGCTGCCGCAGCCGCTGATGCTCGACCGCCAGGTCATCCCGGTGCTGCTGCTCGGCCAGGCCGACTGCGGGGAGTCCACGGTCGTCCACGTGCCGAGCATCCGGACCGTGATCGCCGGGGACTTCGTCTGCAACGGCACCCACGTGTGGACCGCCGACACCACCCCGGCGCAGCGCACCACCTGGGGCCACAACCTCGGCCGGATCGCCGACCTCGGCGTGGACCGGGTGATCGCCGGGCACCGCGCCCCCGAGCAGGGCGACGACGCGGCCCGGGTGCTCGCCTTCACCGGGGAGTACCTGCGGGACTTCGACCGGCTGCTGGCCGAGCACCCGGACGACCCGGAGGCCCTGGTCACGGCGATGAACGAGCGGTACGGGGAGCTGACCCTGCCGTCCTTCCTGGACCTGGGCGCGGCGGCCAACACCGCCCGGCCCGCCGCCGCACCCGCCGCCGGCTCGGCGCCGGACGAGGACCGGGACGAGGACACCGCCGAGGACCAGGACGCCGACGGGGCGGACGGGTAGGGCGGGATACTGGCCGCATGACGACGCCGTACGACGTGATCGTCCCGGCGGGCGGTGCGGCCCGGAGGCTGGGCGGCGTCGACAAGCCCGGCCTGACCGTCGGCGAGACCACCCTGCTGGACCGGGTGCTCGCCGCCTGCGCCGGCGCCCGGACCACCGTGGTGGTCGGCCCCGCCCGCCCCACCGCGTACGAGGGCGTCCGCTGGACCAGGGAGCAGCCGCCCGGCGGCGGGCCGGTCGCCGCCGTCGCGGCCGGGCTCGAGCTGGTCACCGCGGACACCGTGCTGCTGCTCGCCGCCGACCTGCCCTTCCTGGACCGCCGCACGGTGGACCGGCTGGTCACCGCCCTCGACCGGGCCGACCGGCACACCGGAGCCGCCGTGCTGGTCGACGCGGGCGGCCGCGACCAGCCGCTCACCGCCGCCTACCGCACCGCCCCGCTGCGCGCCGCGCTCGCCGGGCTCGGCGACCCGGCCGGGCAGCCGCTGCGCCGCCTGGTCGGCGGGCTGGCCGGGCTGCGCGTCGCCGACACGGACAACGTCGCGTACGACTGCGACACCTGGGAGGACCTGGAGCAGGCCCGGGAACGGGAGAGGTCCTGAGCCGGCCCCGCCCGGACTCCTGAGCGGGGCTCACCGGGCCCGCCCCCGGGGCGGGCGGGAAGCGACGCGCGCCGCACACGGGGCGGACGCACCGGGGAAACCGCTGATCGGGCAGCATGGGCGCATGGAGCGCACGCTGGAAGACTGGATCGCCGAGGTCAAGGCCGACCTGGGCATCGACCTGGACGTGGACGTCCGGGGACTGCTCGACACGGCCCGGGTGGTCGCGCACGGAGTGGCCCGGCCCGCCGCGCCGCTGACCGCTTTCCTGATCGGCTACGCGGCCGCGCAGCAGGGCGGCGGGTCGGAGGCCGTCGCCGAGGCGGCCCGGCGGACCTCGGCGCTCGCCGAGCGGTGGAAGCCGGCCGACGGCCCGGGGGAGCCGTGAGCGGGGCCGGACGGACCGCCGTGGCCGCCCCCGCCTCGTCTCCCGCCCCCGCTCCCGGACCTGCTCCCGGACCCGGCGTGCTGAGCTGGTCGCGCGCCCGGGAGGCCGCGCGCCGGGCCGGGCTGCGGCCGCTGCCGGTGGTCAGGCTGCCGCTGGCCGAGACGCTCGGCCACGTCCTCGCCGAACCGCTCGGCGCGCTCACCGACCTGCCCGCCTTCGACACCTCCGCGATGGACGGCTGGGCGGTCGCCGGACCGGGCCCCTGGCAGGTCACCGGCCGGGTGCTGGCCGGTCGCACCGAGGTGGCGCCGCTGGCCGACGGCAACGCCGTGGAGATCGCCACCGGGGCCCAACTGCCGCCCGGCGCAACGGCCGTGCTGCGCCGCGAACACGGACGGACGGAGGGCGCGCTGCTGCGCGACCGCGGTCCGCAGCAGCTGACCACCGGCCAGGACGTCCGCCCGCGCGGCCAGGAGTGCCGCCGGGGCGAGGAGTTGTTGCCCGCCGGGACGGTGGTCGGTCCCGCGGTGCTCGGCCTGGCCGCCGCCTGCGGCCATGACCGGCTCGCCGTGCGCCGCCGACCGGCGGTCCAACTGCTGGTGCTCGGAGACGAGTTGCTCGACACCGGGATCCCCGGGCCGGGACTGGTCCGGGACGCACTGGGCCCGCTGCTGCCGCCCTGGCTGCGGGCGGCCGGTGCCGAGGTGGCCGAAGTCCGTTGCGTCCTGGACGACTTCGGGCTGCTGCGGGACGCCCTGCGGCACTCCACCGCCGACATCGTGGTCACCACCGGCGGGACGGCGGCCGGCCCGGTGGACTTCCTGCACCGGGCGCTCGCCGAGGCCGGCGCCCGACTGCTGGTGGACGGCGTGGCCGTCCGGCCCGGACACCCCATGCTGCTGGCCGAACTCCCCGGCGGGCGCCACCTGGTGGGCCTGCCGGGCAACCCGCTGGCCGCCGTGGCCGGCATGGTCACCCTGGCCCTGCCGCTGCTGCACGCCCGCGGCGGCCGGGCCGGCACCGCCCCCGTGCTCGCCGTGGCGGCCGTCCCGCTGCCCGGGCACCCGGTGGACACCCGGCTGCAGCCGGTGCGGCGCACCGCCGCGGGCGTGGTGCCGCTCGCCTTCGACGGGCCCGCGATGCTGCGCGGCCTCGCCCGGGCCGAGGCACTGGCCGTCGTGCCGCCCGGCGGGGCGGGTGCGGGGGAGACCGTCGAGCTGGTGGAGGCGCCGTGAGCGGGCCGCGGGAGTACGTCCGGTCGGCGGGCGCGGGAGAGGTGGGCGGATGAGTCGGCTCAGGCGCATCTCGGCGCCGGGGACGGAGCCGTGGGCGGACGCCGGGATCGTGCTGCCCGCCCGGCGGAGCGCGCCCGCCGTCCGGCAGGTCGGCTCGCGGCTGCTGCTCGCGCTGGCCGTGCTGGTCGCCACCTCGGTGATCGTCTACCTCGATCGGGCCGGCTACCACGACAACGCGGGCGGCGAGCTCAGCTTCCTGGATGCGGCGTACTACGCCACCGTGACGCTCTCCACCACCGGCTACGGCGACATCACCCCGTACAGCGACGGCGCCCGGCTCGCCAACATCCTCGTGATCACCCCGCTGCGCGTGGTGTTCCTGATCATCCTGGTCGGCACCACGCTGGAGGTGCTCACCGAACGGACCCGCCTGCAATGGCGGTTGAACCGCTGGAGGTCCACCGTGCGTGAGCACACCGTCGTCGTCGGGTTCGGGACGAAGGGGCGCAGCGCCGTCGACACCCTGCTCGGGCAGGGGGTGAAGGCGGAGGAGATCGTCGTCGTCGACCCGCAGCGCAAGGTGATCGAGCACGCCTCGCAGCACGGCCTGGTCGGGGTGGTCGGCGACGCGACCCGGACCGACACCCTGGTGCGGGCCGCCGTCCCCGCCGCGGCCCGGATCGTCGTCGCCCCGGAACGGGACGACACGGCGGTGCTGATCACCCTGACGGTCCGGCAGCTGAACAAGGGCGCCACCGTTGTCGCGGCCGTGCGGGAGGACGAGAACGCACCGCTGCTGCGGCAGAGCGGCGCCGACGTCGTGGTCACCAGCTCCAGTTCGGCCGGGCGGCTGCTCGGGCTGTCGATGCTCAGCCCGCACGCCGGGGCGGTGATGGAGGACCTGCTGACGTACGGGAACGGGCTGGACGTGGTCGAGCGCCCGGTCACCCGGGCCGAGGCGGGGCACAGTCCGCGCGAGTGCGAGGAACTGGTGGTCGCGGTGGTGCGGGGCCGGCGGGTGCTCAACTACACCGAGCCGGAGGCCGCCGTGCTGCAGCTCACCGACCGGGTGATCGTCATCAAGTCGGCCGCGCGGGGCGGGGCCTGAGCTCCGGACCGGCGTGACGCGCAGTAGGTTCGGGGCATGCATGCGATGACGATTCCCGTACCCGGCGGTCCCGAGGCACTGGTGTGGGCCGAGGTCCCCGACCCGGTGCCCGGCGAGGGCGAGGTCCTGGTCGAGGTGGCGGCCACCGCCGTCAACCGCGCCGACCTGCTCCAGCGGCAGGGCTTCTACAACCCGCCGCCCGGCGCCTCGCCCTACCCCGGGCTGGAGTGCGCCGGGCGGATCGTCGCCCTGGGCCCGGGCGTGGCCGGCTGGGCCGTCGGCGACGAGGTGTGCGCGCTGCTGGCCGGCGGCGGCTACGCCCAGCGGGTCGCGGTGCCGAGCGGACAGCTGCTGCCGCTGCCGAAGGGGCTGAGTCCCGAGCAGGCCGCGGCGCTGCCGGAGGTGGCCTGCACGGTGTGGTCCAACGTCTTCCTCACCGCGCACCTGCGGCCGGGCGAGACGGTGCTGCTGCACGGCGGCGCCAGCGGGATCGGGACGATGGCGATCCAGCTGGCCAAGGCGGTCGGCGCCCGGGTCGCGGTGACGGCGGGCAGCGCGGCGAAGCTGGCCCGCTGCACCGAGCTGGGTGCGGACATCGCGATCGACTACCGCGAGCAGGACTTCGTCGAGGTGCTCCGGGAGGCCACCGACGGGGCCGGGGCGGACGTGATCCTGGACATCATGGGCGCCAAGTACCTCCAGCGGAACGTGGAGGCGCTGGCCGTCAACGGCCGACTGGTGATCATCGGGCTGCAGGGCGGGGTGAAGGGCGAGCTCGACCTCAACACGCTGCTGCGCAAGCGGGCGGCGGTGATCGCCACCAACCTGCGCGGGCGGCCGCTGGCCGAGAAGGCGGCGATCGTGGCGGCGGTGCGGGAGCACGTGTGGCCGTTGGTCGAGTCCGGGGTGGTGAAGCCGGTGGTGGACCGGGTGCTGCCGTTGACCGCGGTCGCCGACGCGCACCGGGTGCTGGAGGCGGGGGAGCAGTTCGGGAAGGTCGTGCTGACGGTCTGAGCCGGGCCGCAGCGGTGTCCGGCGTGCCAGGGTGTTCGAAATGCCGGGATTGTCGGACTGTGTGAGGCTGGTGCGGAGCTGTCCCGCCGCCGAACCCGCCCCGGGCGCGTTCGGCCGTCGGAAGGACTCCGACCGTGGCCGCACCCCCGCACGTCGTCCTCGGGCCGCTGCCCGCCTCGCTCCACCACCGGCGTGACCGCTGCGTCCGCCGGGTCCGCCGCGCCGGTCGGACCGGTCGGACCCGGCGGCTGTTCGCGGCGGCCGTGCTGGGGCTGACACTCCCGCTGGCCGCCGCGACCGTCGCGGTCGCGGCCCCCACCCCGGGCGCCGCAGCCCCGGCGGACGCCCGGGCGGACGCGCCGGGGCCCGGGGCGTCCGCCGACGCGCCGGGGCCGGGGGCCGATGACGAGCAGGCGGACCAGCCCGACCAGGCCGGCCAGCCCGACCAGGCCGGCCAGCCCGACCAGGCCGGCCAGGCCGACCGGCCCGACCAGGCCGGGCCCTGGCCGAACGCGGCGCCGCCGCAGCACTCGGTGCCCGAGCGGTCACGCCCGGACCTCGCCGGACTCCGGGCGCACCGCCACCGGCCGGCCGCGGCGCTGGAGCGGCCGGACACGGCCGTGGAGCAGGCCTCCGGCCAGGTGCCGGACCGGGCTCCCGACCAGGCGCCGGACCAGGCCGTCGACCGGTCGCCGGTGCAGGCCCCGGACCAGGACGTCACGGCCGACCAGCCGGACCCGGCCGCGGACGCCCCGGCACCCGCCGGTGACGAGGACACCGTCACGACGGCCGCCCAGCCCGTGGCCGCCGCGGCCGTCCCCGCGCTCCTCCCCGCCCGCTGGCAGGACCCCTCCACACTCCAGCTGCCGCTGGGTGTGGGCCTGGGGTTGATCGGCTGCGGCCTGGGGCTGGTGGGTCTGCGGCTGCGGAAGGGCTGAGCCGGCGGCCCGGGGCCCGGCGGCGTGGAGATTCGGTGCGGGTTCGCGGGGGACGCGCCCGGTGCGACGGGTGGGTTTCGCGGGGTGCCGGGGGAGGTGCTGTGTGCGACCGGGGTGGCGGGGGAGCCGGCGGCCCGGCGGGGGCGGACGGGCGGGTCGGGGCGGGAGCCGAGTACCCGTACGGATTCCCGGGCGGGCCGCGGGGGCGTACCGTCGTCACGGTTGGCGCAGGCCGGCGGGACGCACGGGGGCTTCCGCCCGACCAACCCCAGTGAGAGAGAATGTTGTTCATGACGAATCCGATGAACGAGCGCTCGTCGCAGGAGCCCTTCCGGGCCGCCGGCGGGCAGTCGCAGGACGGCCAGAAGGTGCTGATCGTCGGACCGGACGGACTGCCGGTGGGCCAGGGGTTCGCCGGAGCGCCGATCGAGGGGGACGAGGACGCGGACGTGCCGCGTGAGCTTCCGGTGACCGAGATGGTCGAGCAGCCCGCCAAGGTCATGCGCATCGGCAGCATGATCAAGCAGCTGCTGGAGGAAGTCCGGGCGGCGCCCCTCGACGAGGCCAGCCGGGTCCGGTTGAAGGACATCCACGCCAGCTCGATCAAGGAGCTGGAGCTCGGGCTGGCCCCGGAGCTGGTCGCCGAGCTGGAGCGGCTCTCGCTGCCGTTCACCGACGACACCATCCCGACCGAGGCCGAGCTGCGGATCGCCCAGGCCCAGCTGGTGGGGTGGCTTGAGGGCCTCTTCCACGGAATCCAGACCGCCCTGTTCGCCCAGCAGATGGCCGCGCGGGCGCAGCTGGAGCAGATGCGGCGCGCGCTGCCGCCCGGTCTGAACGGCGGCGAGCCGGACGAGGAGGAGCCGGGCCAGGGCCGCGGCATCCGTTCCGGCCCGTACCTGTAGGCCCGGCGGGCCCCGCCGGACCCGGACCCGGTCCCCGGGCCGGACGTACCACGACGATCCGCCCCGGGCCGGGGCGCCGGAACCCGGCGCCGACGGTCCGGGGGCAGGATCGGCCCTGGGCCGATCACCGTCGGCGGAAGCCGATACCCTGACCCCTGTCGCTGGCCGGTCGAGCCGCCGCGACAGGGTTCGCCGGGCCAGCGGGCCGGGCCCACCACGCACGGACGAGACCGAACGTCACGGTTGCGGCGGCACCACCGCGCCGAGGGGGAGCAGAGGACCATGAGCGAGCACGGCAACGCGGCGGCCGAGGGCTTCTCCCTGGGCAACGGCCGCTATGTGCTGCAGCGGCTGCTGGGCGAGGGCGGCATGGCTTCCGTGCACCTCGCGTACGACAGCGTGCTGGACCGGCAGGTCGCGCTGAAGAGCATGCACAGCGAGCTGGGCCGGGACGACTCGTTCAAGGAGCGGTTCCGCCGCGAGGCCCAGGCGGTGGCCCGGCTGGAGCACCCGAACATCGTCACGGTGTACGACAGCGGCGAGGACGTCGCCCCCGACGGCTCCAGCACGCCGTACATCGTCATGCAGCTGATCGACGGCAAGGGCCTGCGCGAGGCGATCAACGAGGCGGTCGCCCAGTACGGCGCGATGCCGACCGACGAGGCCCTGCGGGTCATCGTCGGCGTGCTGAACGCGCTGGAGGCCTCGCACGACATGGCCCTGGTGCACCGCGACATCAAGCCCGGCAACGTCATGTTCGACCGCAAGGGCAACGTCAAGGTCATGGACTTCGGCATCGCCCGGGCGCTGGAGTCCGGCGTCACGTCGATGACCCAGACCGGCATGGTGGTCGGCACCCCGCAGTACCTGTCGCCCGAGCAGGCGCTCGGCAAGCCGGTGGACGCCCGCTCCGACCTGTACTCGGTCGGCGTGATGCTCTTCGAGATGCTCACCGGCCAGCTGGTCTTCGACGGCGACTCGGCCTTCTCGATCGCCTACAAGCACGTCCAGGAGGAGCCGCCGGCGGCCTCCAGCCTCAACCGGTCGATCACCCCGGCGGTGGACGCCTTCGTGGCGCAGGCGCTGCGCAAGGACCCGGCGCACCGGTTCCAGAGCGCGGCCGCGATGCGGGACGAGGCGGAGCGGCTGATCGCCGAGCTGAAGGGCGGCGGCGCCGGGCACGCGCTGCAGGCCAGCTCCCCGCTGGTGATCAAGGAGGGTCCGCGCTCGGTGCACGCGACTCCGCAGGCGCCGCAGACCCCGCACCCGTTCCCGCAGCAGCAGCCGCAGTACCAGACCCCGCCGCCGGCCTACCAGACGCCGCAGCCGCAGTACCGGACCCCGCCGCCGCAGCCGCAGTACCAGACCCCGCCGCCGCAGCCCCAGTACCAGACCCCGCCGCCCGCGTACCAGACCCCGCGCCCGCAGGCCCCGCACACGCCGCAGCCCTTCCAGCGGCCGATGCACACCCCGGGCCCGCAGCCGATGCCGCCGTACCAGCAGCCGAAGCCCAGCGGCGGCGGCTGCTCCACGGCCTTCGTGGTCATCGCGATCATCGTCGGCGTGCTGGTGCTGGCGGGCATCATCATCGCGATCGTGGTCAACAAGGCACAGAACAACACCAACGGCAAGTTCCACTCCGAGCGCCCGGCCGCGGTCGTGGTGGTGGGCCCGCAGGTCGACCGGGGCGGTCTGCTCTGACCGTTTCCCGCCGCTTCGCGCGTGTCACGGGTGCGCGTCGGAAGCGGTAGCGTTCGGGGATACGTAAGCGACAGGGCACCGCGAATCCGAGCGAACGCCCGGGGCGAGGAGCGATGGCACAGACGCAGCAGCCGGGCGACGAGTCGGGTGCCCGGGCGGACGGACGGACCGGCGGCACGCCGAGGATCCCCGAGCCGGGCAGCGAAGCCGCGACCTCCGCGCTGCCGCCGTTCGGCGGCCAGCAGACCCCGGGCCGCGGGGTGCCGATGGGCACGGTCGGCGACGGCCGCTACCGGCTGACCCACCGGCTCGGCCGCGGCGGCATGGCCGAGGTGTTCGCCGCCGAGGACGTGCGGCTGGGCCGCACCGTCGCGGTCAAGCTGCTGCGCGGCGAGCTGGCGCAGGACGACATCGCCCGGGTGCGCTTCACCCGCGAGGCACACGCCGTCGCGGCCCTCAACCACCACTCGATCGTCTCGGTCTACGACACCGGCGAGGAGTACGTCGGGGACGAGTCCACGCCGTACATCGTGATGGAGCTGGTCGAGGGCCGGACGGTCCGCGAGCTGCTGGCGGACGAGGCGCCGCCGCCGGTCGACCAGGCGCTGATCATCATCGCCGGGGTGCTGGAGGCGCTGGCCTACAGCCACCGCAACGGCATCGTGCACCGCGACATCAAGCCCGCCAACGTGATCATCACCAACGCCGGCGCGGTCAAGGTGATGGACTTCGGCATCGCCCGGGCGCTGACCGGCGGGGCCACCACGATGACCCAGACCGGCATGGTCATGGGCACCCCGCAGTACCTGTCGCCCGAGCAGGCGCTCGGCAAGGCCGTCGACCACCGGTCCGACCTGTACGCGGCCGGCTGCATGCTCTTCGAACTGCTCACGCTGCGCCCGCCGTTCACCGGCGACACCCCGCTCTCGGTGGTCTACCAGCACGTCCAGGACCCGCCGGTGCCGCCCTCGCAGGCCAACAGCCGGGTGCCGGTCGGCCTGGACCCGCTGGTGCTGCGCTCGCTCGCCAAGAACCCGGACGACCGCTTCCAGGACGCCGACGAGTTCCGCGCCCACCTGCAGCACGCGCTGCGTGAGATGCACGGCGCGGCCGGGGCCGGCTGGGTCGGCGCGGGCACCGGGATGCCCGGCGACACCGGGGCCACCCAGGTGCTCCGGCCGGACCAGGCCGCGGCCACCCAGGCCTTCGGCGCGGTCGGCGCCGGCGACCAGACCTCGATGCTGCCGTACCCCACGGGCGGCCCGCACAGCCCCTCCGGGTACCAGGGCGGCGGCGGGTACGGCGGTGGCGGCGACGATGACCACCACGATGACCACGACGGCCGCCGACGCGGCCCCTGGGGCTGGGTGGCCGGCGGGATCGCCGTGCTGGTCGCGGCCGGGGCCGGGATCGCCTTCGCGCTGAGCGGCGGTGACGTGAAGACGCCGGTCGTGCCGAGCACGCCCGAGCCGGCGGTCAGCACCGTCGAGTCGACCACGCCGAACCAGAACGGCCAGCCGACCCAGCCGCCGTCGACCTCCGGCAGTCGTCGGCCGACGCTGCCGGCGACCGGTACCGGCGGCGGTGGCATCGGCGGGGGCGGTGGGGACAACAACATGTCGCCGTCGCCGAGTACGGGCAGGCACTCGGCGTCGCCGACCACGACGCCGAGCCACACGTCGTCCGCCACCGCGACCTCGACCGGCGGGGCCAGCTCCTCGGCGTCGGCGCCGCCCGGTGACGGTGGCAGCTCGTCCACCCCGAAGCCGCCGGCTCCGACGACGAAGCCGACCGGCGGCGGTGGCATCGGCGGGCCCACGCTGCCTGCCGGCGGCGGCTGACGGATCAGTTGGCGAAGGCGTCCAGGACCTGCTCGTACTCCTGGCACCACCACGCCAGCTGGCCCGCCGAGGCGGGGTAGAGCGGGTCGGCCCGGTGGTCGGCCCGCTGGTAGCGCCACTGCAGCATCCAGAAGTCGTTCAGCCGCTCCCACCAGACCCGGTGGACGGCGGCGGCCAGGTGCTCGGCGGTGGCGGCGCCGGAGGCCCGGTAGGCCTGGGAGTAGCGGCGGACCCGGACCAGGTCGAGGGTGCCGGTGGTGCGGTCGTTGAACAGCAGGGTGGCGGCCCGGACGGCCTCCTCGGCGCGCGGCTGCGGGCCGAGCTTGTCCCAGTCGAGCACGGCGGCGACCCGCTCGCCGTCGGGGCCCCCGGCGTGGATCAGGTTGAGGCCGTGGAAGTCGCCGTGGGTCCAGCCGGTGGGCGGGGCGGCGAGCGGGTCGGGGCGGCGGTGGGCGTGCTCGGCGAGCAGTTCCAGCCGTTCGTCGAGCCGTCGGACGACGAGCGCGTCCAGATCGCCGTTGGGGCGGTGCGCACGGGCGCGGCGCCGCAGGTCGCGGGCCAGTTCGGCGCTGTCGAGGGGGTCGGCGCTGCGGTAGCCGTCGGGCTGGTCGAGGGGGGCGCAGACGTCGTCGAGCGCGCCGTGCAGGCGACCGAGCAGCGCGCCGAGGGCGTCGCACTGCGACGGATCGAGCTCCGTACCGTGCCGGTGTCGGCCATCGGTCCAGGGGAACAGGGCGAACAGGCGGCCGTTCAGGCCGGCCACCGTCCCGCCGCGGTCCGAGCAGCTCAGCGGGGGTGCCACGGGCAGGCCGAGGGCGTGCAGGTCGGTCATGGCGCGGTGGTGGGCGAGGATCTTCGGGCGGTTGGCGGTGGCGGCGTCGACGTAGCACTTCAGGAAGTACGCGCCGGCCTCGGTGCCGATCCGGTAACCCCGGTTGAGCAGGCCTTCGGCGACCGGCTCGGCGGTGAGCAGCCGCCCCACCCGGAAGCGGGCCAGGACCTCGGCGAGTGCGCTGCGCGGGACGGGTGGACTGAGAGTCCCTATCGGCGGTGCGGAGAGGTCGGGGCGGGCCGGGGCGCAGGCGAGGGTCTGGCTGAAAGTCACGTGCAGAGGTTATGGCCCTCTGGTGGGGGCCCTTGACAAACCGTCAGAACTGTGCAACCGAACGGTCAGTACTGGTGATCGGCCTGGTGCCGCGCCACGTACGCCGCCGCCTGGGTGCGTCGCTCCATGCCCATCTTGGCGAGCAGACTGGAGACGTAGTTCTTCACCGTCTTCTCGGCCAGGTGCAACTCGTTGCCGATCTGACGATTGGTCATCCCCTCGCCGATCAGATCGAGGATCCGCCGCTCCTGCTTGGTGAGTTGGGCCAGCCGCTCGTCCTCCTTCTCGCCGCCGTCGCGCAGCCGGGCGAGCACCCGGCTGGTGGCGACCGGGTCGAGCAGGGAGCGGCCGGCCGCGACGTCCCGGACGGCGGTGATCAGGTCGGTGCCGCGGATCGCCTTCAGGACGTAGCCGGAGGCGCCCGCCATGATCGAGTCGAACAGCGCCTCGTCGTCCGAGAACGAGGTCAGCATCAGGCACTTGATCTCCGGCAGCCGGGACCGGATCTCGCGGCAGACCTCGACGCCGTTGCCGTCCGGCAGCCGGACGTCGAGCACCGCGACGTCGGGGTGGACCGCGGGGATCCGGGTGAGCGCCTCGGCGGCCGTGCCGGCCTCGCCGACGATCTCGATGTCGTCCTCGACCGACAGCAGGTCGTGCACGCCCCGTCGGACGACCTCGTGGTCATCGAGCAGGAACACCCTGATTTGTCCGTTATCAGTCACGCCCAAAGCCTCCCATACCACCGTACAAAAGGCCTATCGTCCTCAGTGTCGTAAAGGCGGGATCCAGCCACACCCGACCGAAACCGATACCGAGAACCCCCTTACGTACGGGCGTCCGCCCGGATAACGTGCGCTGGTGTCCTGAAGGCGCTCGAATTGAGAGCTGCGTCACGCCGACCGTCACCCCCACCCTTCCGACGGCGAGCCGGACGTAGCACCCTCGGGGTTGTAGACCCTGAACAAGTAGGACGTCCTAGCGCAAGCGCGCCGAGGGCGGACGCTGGGTAACGTTCTCGTGAGGGACGCCGTCGGAACAGGATCACCACCTGCCACGCAGTAGGTGCGCACACCCACGCGCGCCCCGCGAGGCGGTGACCGGACCGGTCACCGGCGACCCCGGGCGGCCGGACAGACCGAGGAGTGAACGTGACCGTCAAAAGCACGGCGAGGGCTCGCAAGAAGGCGGCCCCCGCTGTCCCTGACACCCTCCGCGCCCCGGGTACGGACGCCCAGCCGGAGCTCATCCAGCTGCTCACGCCGGAAGGCGAGCGGGTCGAGCACCCGGACTACCCCCTCACCACCACTCCGGAGGAGCTCCGCTCCCTCTACCGCGACCTGGTGCTGGTGCGCCGGTTCGACGGTGAGGCGACCTCGCTCCAGCGCCAGGGCGAGCTGGGCCTGTGGGCCTCGCTGCTGGGCCAGGAGGCCGCCCAGGTCGGCTCCGGCCGCGCCATGCGCACCGGCGACTACGCCTTCCCGACCTACCGCGAGCACGGCGTGGCCTGGTGCCGCGACGTCGACCCGCTGAACCTGCTCGGCATGTTCCGCGGCGTGAACCACGGCGGCTGGGACCCGAACGAGAAGAACTTCCACCTCTACACCATCGTGATCGGCTCGCAGACCCTGCACGCCACCGGCTACGCGATGGGCATCACCAAGGACGGCGCCGACGACGCGGTGATCGCGTACTTCGGCGACGGCGCGTCCAGCCAGGGCGACGTCAACGAGGCCTTCACCTTCGCCTCGGTCTACAACTCCCCGGTGGTGTTCTTCTGCCAGAACAACCAGTGGGCGATCTCCGAGCCCACCACCACCCAGACCAAGATCCCGCTGTACCGCCGCGCCTCCGGCTTCGGCTTCCCGGGCGTCCGGGTCGACGGCAACGACGTGCTGGCCTGCCTCGCGGTCACCCGCTGGGCGCTCGACCACGCCCGCAGCGGCAACGGCCCGGTGCTGATCGAGGCCTTCACCTACCGGATGGGCGCGCACACCACCTCCGACGACCCCACCCGCTACCGGGCCACCGAGGAGACCGAGGCCTGGAAGGCCAAGGACCCGATCCTGCGGCTGCGCACCCTCCTGGAGAAGGAGGGCCTGGCGGACGACGAGTTCTTCGCCGCCGTCGACGCCGAGAGCGAGCAGCTGGGGCTGCGGGTGCGTGAGGGCGTGCGCAGCATGCCGGACCCGGACCCGACGCTGATCTTCGACCACGTGTACAGCGAGCCGCACGCGCTGGTCGATCAGGAACGGGCCGAATACGTCGAGTACGCGGCCTCCTTCGAGGCGGGGGAGAACCACTGATGGCCGGTCAGCTGAGCATCGCCAAGGCGCTCAACGACGCGCTGCGCAAGTCGCTGGAGAACGACCCGAAGACCGTCCTGATGGGCGAGGACATCGGCAAGCTCGGCGGCGTCTTCCGGATCACCGACGGCCTGCAGAAGGACTTCGGCGAGGACCGGGTGATCGACACCCCGCTGGCCGAGTCCGGCATCGTGGGCACCGCGATCGGCCTCGCGCTGCGCGGCTACCGCCCCGTGGTGGAGATCCAGTTCGACGGTTTCGTCTACCCGGCCTTCGACCAGATCGTCTCCCAGCTGGCGAAGATGCACGCCCGCGCGCTCGGGCACGTCAAGATGCCGGTCACCATCCGCATCCCCTACGCGGGTGGCATCGGCGCGGTCGAGCACCACAGCGAGTCGCACGAGGCGTACTTCGCGCACACCGCCGGTCTGCGGGTGGTCACCCCGTCCAACGCGCACGACGCGCACTGGATGCTGCGGCAGTCCATCGAGTCGGACGACCCGGTCATCTTCCTGGAGCCCAAGCGGCGTTACTGGGACAAGGGCGAGGTCGGTGCCGCTGCCGACCTGGGGCTGCACGCGGCCCGGATCGTCCGCCCCGGCGCCGACGCGACGCTGATCGCCTACGGCCCGATGGTCAAGGTCTGCCTGGAGGCCGCCGCGGCCGCCGAGGAGGACGGCCGCCGGCTGGAGGTCGTCGACCTGCGCTCGCTCTCCCCGGTCGACTTCACGGTCCTGGAGGAGTCGGTCAAGCGCACCGGGCGGGCCGTCGTGGTGCACGAGGCCCCGGTCTTCCTGGGCATGGGCGCCGAGCTGGCCGCCCGGCTCACCGAGCGGTGCTTCTACCACCTGGAGGCACCGGTCCTGCGGGTCGGCGGCTACTACGCGCCGTACCCGCCGTCCCGCGTCGAGGAGGCCTTCCTCCCCGACCTGGACCGCGTGCTCGACGCCGTCGACCGCGCGCTCGCGTACTGATACCGGGGAGCGTAGATGACCACCGAAGTTCGCTCGCTCCGCGAGTTCAAGATGCCCGATGTGGGCGAGGGCCTCACCGAGGCCGAGATCCTCAGCTGGTACGTCAAGCCCGGTGACACCGTCACCGACGGGCAGGTCGTCTGCGAGGTGGAGACCGCCAAGGCGGCGGTGGAGCTGCCGATCCCGTTCAACGGGGTCGTCGAGCAGCTCTTCTTCCCCGAGGGC
The DNA here is from genome assembly GCF_040303105.1 of Kitasatospora sp. NPDC096128. Lineage (NCBI taxonomy): Bacteria > Bacillati > Actinomycetota > Actinomycetes > Kitasatosporales > Streptomycetaceae > Kitasatospora > Kitasatospora sp. NPDC096128. Next base: position 103,132 of record NZ_JBEOSP010000018.1, read on the forward strand.
GCGACGGTCGACGTCGGCACCGTGATCATCTCGGTGGCGGTCGCCGGGGAGGCGGGGGCCGCTCCGGCCGCCGCGCCCGTACCCGCGCCCGCCGCGCCCGCCGTGGCCGCCGTGGCCGCGGCGCCGGCCGCCGAGGCCGAGCCGGAGCGCCGGGAGGTGCTGGTCGGGTACGGCCCGCGCACCGGCACCGCCCAGCGCCGGGCCCGGCGGACGGCCACGGCCACGGCCACCGCTACGGCGAAGGCCGCGGCTCCGGCTGCTCCGGTCGCTCCTGTGGTGCCCGTCGCGCCCGCTGAACTGCCCACCGGTGAGCGGCCGTTGGCGAAGCCGCCGGTGCGCAAGCTGGCCAAGGACCTGGGCATCGACCTGCGGTCCGTCACCCCGACCGGCGCGGGCGGGGTGATCACCCGCGAGGACCTGCACGCCCACGCGGCAGCCCAGGCCGCTCCGGCCGCCGTGCCGGTCGTGGCCGCGGCCGTCGAGGCCGTGGCGGCTGTGGCGGCTCCGCTGCCGGTGTCCGGAACGGGCGACGTCCGGGTGCCGATCAAGGGCGTCCGCAAGGCGACCGCGCAGGCGATGGTGGCCTCGGCCTTCACCGCCCCGCACGTCACCGAGTTCGTCCAGGTCGATGTGACCCGCACGATGAAGTTCGTCCGCAAGCTCAAGGAGAGCGGCGAACTGGGCCGGGACGTCCGGGTCAGCCCGCTGCTGCTGGTCGCCAAGGCGCTGCTGGTGGCGATCAAGCGGCACCCGGAGATCAACGCCCAGTGGGACGAGGCAGCCCAGGAGATCGTGGTCAAGGGCCAGGTGAACCTCGGCATCGCCGCGGCCACCCCGCGCGGCCTGATCGTTCCGAACATCAAGGACGCCGGGTCCAAGACCCTTTCGGGCCTGGCCACTTCGCTCGGCGAGCTGGTCGAGACCGCCCGCCAGGGCAAGACCTCGCCGGCCGACATGCAGGGCGGCACGGTCACCATCACCAACGTCGGCGTCTTCGGCGTCGACACCGGCACCCCGATCCTCAACCCGGGCGAGGCGGCCATCCTGGCCTTCGGCGCGGTCAGGGAGCTGCCGTGGGTGCACAAGGGCAAGGTGGTCCCGCGCCAGGTGACCACGCTCGCGCTCTCCTTCGACCACCGGCTGGTGGACGGGGAGTTGGGCTCCAGGGTGCTGGCCGACGTGGCCGGGCTGCTGGAGTTCCCGAAGCGGCTGATCACCTGGGGCTGACGGTCCGTCGTCCGTAGCGAAGGGGTCCCGCTCCGCACCACTGTGCGGAGCGGGACCCCTTCGTCGTGCCCGCTGTCCGTGTCCCGGTCGTTCGCCGTCCCGGTCGTTCGGGCGCCTACCGGGTTCGGGGCTTTTCCGGGACGGCCGATGACCGGCTTCGGGATACTGCCGGAATGACGGATGAACTGACGATCAGCCCGGAAGCGGCGTCGGGCAGGGGCGGAGAAGCCCGGTCGCTGCGGCGGGACGTGTCGGCGCCGGCGCTGCTGGCGGGCCTGGTCTGCGTCGCGGTGTCGTTCTCCGGGCCGTTGGTGGTGGTGCTCGCGGCGGCCGCCGCCGGGCGGCTGGACCCGGCGCACACCACGTCCTGGATCTGGGCGGTGGCGATCGGCAGCGGGGTGAGCGGCTTCGCGCTCAGCTGGTGGACCAGGACCCCGGTGATCACCGCGTGGTCCACCCCGGGGGCGGCGCTGCTGGTGACCAGCCTGGGCCACTACCCGTACCGGGAGGCGATCGGGGCGTTCCTGGTGAGCGCGGCGCTGGTGGCGCTGTTCGGGGTGACCGGCTGGTTCGGCCGGCTGATCGCGGCGGTGCCGGTGGGGATCGTGAACGCGATGCTCGCGGGCATCCTGTTCTCCTTCGGCGCCGGGATCTTCGGGGCGGTGCACGGCGCCCCGGTGCTGGTGGTGGGCAGCTTCGCGGCCTTCCTGCTGGCCAAGCGCCTCGTTCCCCGGTACGCCGTGCTGATCGCCCTGGTGGTCGGCGGGGTGCTGGCGGCGCTGACCGTCGGGCTGCCGCTGCACCTGGGCTCGGGCGGGCCGACCGTGCCGGTGCTGACCGCCCCGGCGTTCTCCTGGTCGGCCCTGGTGGGGCTGGCGCTGCCGCTCGGCATCGTCACCCTGGCCTCGCAGAACGCGCCCGGGCTCGGGGTGATGCGGGCCTTCGGCTACCGGACGGACGACCGGCTGCTGATCGGTTCGACCGGCGTGATGTCGATGCTGGTGGCGCCGTTCGGCTCGCCCGGGGTGAACCTGGCGGCGATCACGGCGGCGATCTGCTCCGGCCCGGAGGCCCACCCGGACCCGCGCCGCCGGTACGTCGCGGGGATGTCCTCGGGCGTGCTGTACGTGGTGGTCGGCAGTTTCGGCGGGGTGCTGGTGAGCCTGTTCACCGGGCTGCCGAAGGAGCTGATCGCGGTGATCGCCGGGGTCGCGCTGCTGGCCTCGCTGCAGGGCAGCCTGGCGGCGGCGGTCGCCGAGGAGCGCGGGCGGGACGCGGCGGTGGTGACCTTCCTGGCGAGCGCCTCGGGGATGAGCCTGTTCGGCATCGGCTCGGCCTTCTGGGGGCTGCTCTTCGGGCTCGGCACGCACCTGGTGCTGGAGCTGGGGAAGCGGTCCCGGTGAGTTCCGGTGAGCTCCGGACAGAGTCGCTCTTGGATTGGTTGGTATGACTGGCAAGACGGGAATCGTTCGGCCAGGTCGGTGACATTTGCGGCGGCCGGTGGGGGCGACACGCCGGTCCGGGTACGTCTCCGCTCCACCACCCGGGCGACACCGGGTGACCGGAGCCCCGAGGACGCACCCGTATGCCTGCTGGCAACCCTGGCCGTCTCGTCCGGAGTCTGGCCGCCCTCGTACTGGTGTCCACCGCCGTACTCCCGGCCGCCCTGGAACTCGTCGGCCCCTCGCCGTTCGGCGTGATCGGGACCGGCGCCCCCGTCGACCGGGCGGTGCCCCCGCACACCGCGCTCCGCGCCGACCAGCGGATACCCGCGGCCGCCCCGACCTTCGACATACGCCGCACCGGGGACCCGTCCAACCGGATCACCCTCGTCCTGCTCGGCGACGGCTACACCGCGGACGAGCAGGAGGCGTTCCGGCAGCAGGCCGACAAGGCCTGGCGCGCCCTGATGGACATCGAGCCGTTCCGCACCTACCAGGGGTTCTTCAACATACGGCGGGTCGAGGTGGTCTCCCCGACCTCCGGGATAGCCGAGACCGAGAGCCGCGGCCGCCACCCCGCCACCCCGCTGGGCATGCACTTCTGGTGCGAGGGCACCGCCCGGCTGCTCTGCGCCGACGAGGGCGCCACCGCCCGCTACGCCGGGGACAGTGCCGGGCCGCAGTACCTGATCGCGCTGGCCAACTCGGTCGAGTACGGCGGCGCCGGGGGCACCGGGGTGACCACCCTGGCCGGGGGAAGTCCGGACGCCGGGCGGATCATCCAGCACGAGATCGGCCACACCGTGGGGGACCTCGGCGACGAGTACGACAGCGCCCCGGACGACGCCGACTACCCGAACCTCTCCACCCTCAACGCCGAGGACATGCTCAAGAAGCAGACCAAGTGGTGGCGCTGGCTGGGCGCCGTCTCCCCGGACGGCGCCGGCACCGTCGGGGCGTACCGCAGCGCCAACGGCCTGTACCGGCCCACCCCCGACTCGGTGATGCGCACCCTGGGCAGCGCCTACAACCTGCCCTCCCGCGAGGCGATCGTCGAGGAGCTGTACCGCAAGGTCCGGCCGACCGACGCCCCGTCGCCGCCGCCCGGCGAGGTCGCCGGGCGCCCCCGGCTGGACGTCCGGCCGCTGCCGCTGACCGGCACCCGGCAGCTGACCGTGGACTGGAAGGTGGACGGTGCCCCGGTGCCCTCGCCGGCCGTGGACGGCGGCCGACTGGACACCGCGCAGCTGGACCTCGCCCCGGGCCGGACGGCGACCGTGACGGCGACCGTCCGGGACACCACGGACTGGGTGCGGGACGAGGCCTTCCGGGACCGCTACATGACCCGGTCGGTCTCCTGGACGGTCACCGGCTGAGGGGTTCGCGAGCTCACACCGCGGGGACCTGGGCGTCCAATCATGGGATGACTAGTCTGGACGGACTATGACCGTGGAGCCCGCTCGTTCAGCCGCGTCCCTGTCCGTCCCCGCTCCTCGTCCCACCGTCGAGCCGCCGGCGGCCCGGACCCCCGTGCCGCCCGGCGGGCGCGCGGCCTGGCTGGCCTGGTCCGTCGGCGTCAGCGTCTACGTCCTGGCCGTCATCCACCGCACCAGCCTCGGGGTGGCCGGCCTGGACGCCGCCGAGCGCTTCGGCATCGGCGCCTCGGCACTGTCCACCTTCTCGATCCTCCAGGTGCTGGTCTACGCGGCCATGCAGGTCCCGGTCGGCCTGCTGGTCGACCGCTTCGGACCGCGCCGGGTGCTGCTGCTCGGCGTGCTGCTGCTGAGCACCGGCCAGCTGGCCTTCGCCTTCAGCTCCTCCTTCGCCCCGGCACTGGCCTCCCGGGCGGTGCTCGGCTGCGGCGACGCGATGACCTTCATCAGCGTGCTGCGGATCGCCGCCCGGTGGTTCCCGGCGGCGAAGAACCCGTTCGTCGCCCAGCTGACCGGCCTGGCCGGGATGGGCGGCAACCTGGTCACCACCGTGGTGCTCGCCCAGGCCCTGCACAGCGAGGGCTGGACGCCCACCTTCACCGCGATCGCGCTGCTCGGCGTGGCGGTGTTCGCGCTGGTCGCGCTGTTCCTCAAGGACGCACCGGCGGTCGTGCGACCGGTCGACCCGCCGGTCGACCCGCCGGTCGACCCGCCGGCCGCCCGCCCGAAGGTCCGGCGCCTGGTCCAGGACAGCTGGCGGGAGCCCGGCACCCGACTGGGCCTGTGGATCCACTTCACCACCCAGTTCCCCGGCAACGCCTTCGGCCTGCTCTGGGGCATGCCCTACCTGATCGAGGCTCAGGGGATGACCCGGACCGGGGCCGGCGGGCTGCTGACCCTGCTGGTGCTCTCCAACATGGCCTTCGGGTTCCTCTTCGGCCGGCTGCTCTCCCGCTCCGCCCGGGCCCGGATGCCGATCGTGCTCACCGTCGTCACCACCACCGGGCTCGGCTGGGCCCTGGTGCTCGCCTGGCCCGGCGGGCACCCGCCGATGTGGCTCCTGATCGGGATCATCCTGGTGATGGGCAGCAACGGCCCGGCCTCCCTGGTCGGCCTGGACTACGCCCGCACCCGCAACCCGGCCGAACGGCTCGGCACCGCCTCCGGGATCGTCAACATGGGCGGCTTCATCGGCACGATGATCACCCTGTTCGGCATCGGCGTCCTGCTCGACGCCCTCTCCCCGCCCGGCGCCGGCAGCTACTCCGCCGACGCCTTCCGCTGGGCGTTCTGCTGGCAGTACGCGCCGCTGGCGGTGGGGACGCTGATGATCCTGCGGCTCCGGCGGAAGGTCGTGGCGTCGCCCGCGTAGGGTCGCCGGCCCGCGCAACCGCCGGTGCCCCCGGAAACCCCGAGGGCACCGGCGGAGGGATCAGCGCCCGTACGCGCGCATCAGGTCCGCGACCTGCCGGGCGCTGCCGTGGATCCGGGCGCCGTGCAGTTCCACGGTCAACGTTCCGTCACCGAGCGGCGGCGGTTCGGGCACCAGCAGGAGCAGGCGCACCAGATCCACCAGCTTGAGCTTCGGACACCGGGGGATGACGGTGCCGCCCCTGATGCCGACCCGCTCGGCACTCGGGCAGGAGTAGTAGCCACCGAACGGCGGGCCGCTGTCGTCCTCGCGCGCCGGCACGGAGAAGAGCATCTCCCCGTGTGCGCAGCAGACCGTCCCGTCGGACCGTACATGGACCTCGGGCCCGCCGACCTGATCGAGCTCAGCGACGATCTCCACCTGCTGGCCGATCGCCTCGGCCAGGGTCTCGGCCATCCGCCGCTGCTGCTTCGGTACGTCGGTGTCGCCCCGCCGGATGGAGGGGAGCAGTTCCTCGGTGACCCATGCCCGGAACGGCTGGGCGGACTTCTTGTCCGACCTCATGAGGAGGTTGTACAGCCCTGCCTCGTTCACCACGCCGAGGAGCGGATTCCCCTGCCGGTAGGGTTTCTGACCTGCGGGAACGTCGAATGAACCCATCTGATGGGTTGATACCGCGCGCTGGTCGACGGTGCGGTGCTGGTGGGGCTCCAACCCGCTGGTCGCAGTGGTCGGGTTTCGTCGGCCCACGATCCGGCACACGTCCGCCGTGACGAACCACGGCTCCCCGTCGATCATTACGACGCGGATCGGCTGCCCCGTGACGGGGAAGCTTGACCGCACCAGCACCATCCGTTCCTGCTGTTCCTGCTGTTCCTGCTGTTCCTGCTGTTCCTGCGCGTCGTCCATGGGGACGCTCCTCATTCCTCCGGGTGACAGTTGGACTACTCGGAGCAACGAGGCCGAACAGGTGAGGTTGCTGGTGCGGGGTTGACGCATGGGTGCACGAGTGGTGCCGACCCGGCGCGCGGTGGTGCGTGTACGCCGGGTGGTGCGCGCGGGGCGTCAGATGGTGCGCCCGACGGCGTCAGATGGTGACGGAGAAGTTGGCCAGCACCCGCTCGGCCAGTTCCTTGTCGCCCTCGACGCTCACCGGGCCGGGCCGGCCGCGGCCGCAGGCGAGTCGGACGTACGTCTCCCAGTCCATGGTGAGCTGGACGTCGGGCGCCAGGCTGATGGACTCGTCCACGCTGCCGCGCCCGGTGGAGTCCACCCGGACGGTGCGCAGGAACTCGACCGGGCCGGTCACGTCCAGCACCAGGGCCGTCCCGGCCGGGGCGCCGGCGGTGTGGGCGACGGCCTTGGGCAGTCGCTCCAGCAGGACGTCCCGGGCGATCAGCGCGCCGGGGGCGTCCAGGTTGCCGGGGGTCTCCAGGGCCCGGCGCAGGTCCTGCTCGTGCACCCAGACGTCGAAGGCCCGCATCCGCAGCAGCTCGTGGTACGGCACGTCCGTGGCCAGCGGACCGGCCGGCCAGCGGACCGGCTCCCCGGGCGTCTGCTTGGCGTTCCGCAGCGCGCGGGAGCGGCGGATGATCGTGTACTCCAGCTCGCTGGTCATCTCCAGTGCGGTGTGGCAGCGGCGCTTGTCGACCGGCAGCTCGATGTAGCGGGCGAACTCGGTGGTGACGTGGCGAAGGTCACGTGGCAGCGAGTGGATCGGGCGCGGGTCGCCGAGCAGTTCCGACTCCACCGCGATCACGTGCGAGACGACGTCCCGGACCGACCAGCCGGGGCACTCGGTGGCCCGGTTCCAGGAGCCTTCGGGGAGGGGGGCGACCAGCTCCGATATGGACTCGATGCTCTGGGTCCACGCCTCCGTGTAAGCCTGCACGGTCTGGTTGTCCGTCACGGGAATCTCCGGCCCTCCGTCAGCTTTCCTACGCTCCGCGCCCGGCCGTCGCGGTCGGCCGGGATGGTCCGGCTTCCGGGCGCACACGCTAACCGCACGTTACGCTGCCGGGAGACAGCTGGGCAGCGCTTTCGGGTGACGATCGTAGGTCTCTTGCCGTGGACGGTGGTACTGTGCGCGCTTCATTGATCCAACTCGCGGTCTCCGACACCGAGCCGCCCGCCGAACGGCGGGCCCGGGCCGCGTCGCTGGTACGGGCTCAGCAGGGCGCCGACCTGGTGGTCCTGCCGGAGTTGTGGCCGCTCGGCGGCTTCGCCCACGACCTCTGGTCGGAGGGCGCCGAGACGCTCGACGGGCCCACTTCGGACGCGATGGCGGCCGCGGCCCGGGCCGCCGGGGTCTGGTTGCACGCCGGTTCGATCGTCGAACGGGACCCGGACGGTCCGATCTACAACACCTCGATGGTGTTCGCCCCGGACGGCGAGCTGGTGCACACCTACCGCAAGATCCACCGCTTCGGCTTCGACAGCGGCGAGGCGGTGGTGATGGGTGCCGGGCAGGAGATCGTCACCGCGCCCACCGAGTTCGGCACCCTGGGCCTGGCCACCTGCTACGACCTGCGCTTCCCGGAGCTGTTCCGGGCGCTGCTGGACGCCGGGGCCCAGCTGTTGGTGGTCCCGGCGGCCTGGCCGGCCAAGCGGCGCGAGCACTGGACGCTGCTGGCCCGGGCCCGGGCGCTGGAGGAGCAGGCCTTCGTGCTGGCCTGCAACACCGCCGGGACGCACGCCGGGGTCGAGCAGGCCGGTTACAGCGTCGTGGTGGACCCGTGGGGCCGGGTGCTGGCCGAGGCGGGGGCGGGCGAGGAGGTGCTGACCGTCGCGTTCGACCCGGCCGAGGTGGGCCGGGCGCGCGAGGAGTTCCCGGTGCTGCGGGACCGCCTGCTCGGCATCCCGGCGCCGGTCCAGCGGTAGGCACCGACGGTGGCGCGGGCGGTGGCGCGGGCCCGGGCGCAGGCGGGGGCGCGGGTTTCCGGAGGGTTGGTTCGTACCTGTTCCGGGCCGGTTTGAGAAGATGAGCACTCGTCGTGTTCCCCGCCGCCGGTCGGCCGGTCCGTCGCGGGTCGGTACGGTGGCCCGCCCCAGGAGGTCGCGCGCATGTCCGGCACCGGCGCCGGCGACACCCCCCGCCCCGTCATCCAGCGCAACAGCCTGCGCGAGCAGATCGCCGGCGCGCTCCGCGAGGAGATGATGGCCGGCCGGCTGGAGGCCGGCCGCAACTTCACCGTCAAGGAGATCGCCGAGCTGTACGGCGTCTCCGCGACCCCGGCCCGCGAGGCGTTGGTCGACCTCGGCGCCCAGGGGCTGCTGCGGGCCGAGCACCACCGCGGTTTCACGGTGCCGGAGCTGGGCTGGGAGGACTTCCTGGAGATCTTCGAGGCCAGGGTGCTGCTCACCGACAGCTTCTACCGCCAGTTCGCGACCCGCCGGGCGCTGCCCGACCTCACCCGGCTGCCCTCGCTGAGCCGCCGGGCCGATGCTGCGGTGCGGGCCGCCCGGGCCGGGAACCTGGACGTGATGGTGGGCTGTGACCGCCGGTTCTGGCAGGAGGTCTCCGCCCTGCTCGGCAACCGCCGGATCGCGGAGTACCTGGACTGGCTGCGGGTGCAGTCCTGGATGTTCGCCGCGCGCCACCTGCGGGCGATGCCCACCCTCGGCGGGGTCTGCTGGGACCGCCACCCGGACCTGGTCGACGCGATCGGGGCCCGCGACCTGCACGGCGCGCACCGGATCATCTGCGAGTACAACCTGTTCACCGTCCGGCTGCTGGCCGGGCTGGCCGGTCGCCCGCTGGAGTCGGTGACGGTGCTCGGGCTGCTCACCGAGGTCGCGGACGGTGAGCCGCTGCCCGTCCCGGTCGAGCCGCCCGCGGCGCAGCCGTCGGACCGGTGGTCCCGTCCGTTCCCCGCTGCGCAGCCCTCGTTCGGGGCCGCGCCGCATACCCAGCCGCTGCCCGTACCGCAGACCGGGCCGCAGACCGCGACGGAGACCGAGCCGGAGGCCGGTGCGGCCCGGGGTGGGCCTGGGCGGCGGGGTGACGAGGTCGGCCGGGAGCTGGGCCGTGAGCTGGGCCTCGGCCTCGGACTGGTGCCGCAGCCGCGCTGGGTGCCGCACACCAGGTTCGGCCGACGGCTGCCCGAGTCGCCCCCGGAGGCTCCGCAGGGGCGGCCAGATCCGCATCCGGCCCCGGGCCGGTAGGGTGGGCGGGCGTCGGACCGGCCGCCCCACAGGCCGTCCGGGTACCGACCCCGCCCCCGTCGTCGCCCCGCCCCGCGGGCGATCCCGCCGTCCGGAGAGGAACTGCCGGCCATGGCCTGCGACCTCTGGCTCGTCCCGCTGGTGGACGTGCTGAGCCACAGCCCCGACAACCCCTTCCGGGACGACCTCGCGCTCTACAACGCGGTGCTGGCCTCGCGCGGCCTGCCCGAGGTGCCGGTCTACCAGTTCGTCCCCGGGCTGAGCGGAGCGGTCGAGCCGATAGCCGCCTTCGACTACGACTCGCTGCACTTCCTGCGCCGCGCCTACCTGTTGGGCCTCACCGGTCTGGACATCACCCCGGTCGACGCGCTCGGCAGCGACTACGAGCAGCTGCTGGAGATGTTCGAGAGCAGCGCCGAGCAGTCCCACCTGGTCTGGCACTTCGACCACGCCGGGGCGTACGTGCCGGTCGAGTTCCAGGCCCCGCTGGTGGACGAGACGCTGCTCGCGGCCGGCGGCCCGCTCGGCTCCAGCCACGGGCTGCTGCGCGAACTGCAGGCCGTGGCACCGGCCCTGGGCATCGACCCGTTCAACCCGCCGAACCCGACCCGGCCGCTCGGTCCGACCGGGCTGGAGCAGCCGTTCGGGCCGCCGATCGACGACCTGCACCCCTTCGCCCGGGAGCGGCACGCCTGGTCGGGGCTGTACGCGGCGGCGACCCGGAGCCTCAGCCAGGGCTCGATGGTCGTCTTCGCGTAGCCGGTCCGGGCGGGTGTGCCGCGCCGCCCGCCCCCCGCCGAGGGCTACCGCAGCGGGCCCTCCGGCGGCCGCTGGCGCGGCATGGTGGGCCGCGTCCCCGGCGGCGGCAGCACCCGCACCTGGGCGCCCACCCCGGGCTCGGTGCGCCCGCCCCAGGTCCCCGCGGACTGGGTGGGCAGCTGGGTCATCGAGGCGCGGAACTCCAGCATCCACTCCGAGGTCTCGGTGCGGACCATGTCCGAGACGTCCTCGCAGAACCGGCGCAGCACGCCCAGGCAGCGCTCGGCGGCCTCGCCCGCGGTGCCCTCGGTCGGGCCGAGCACCTCGCGCACGCACTCCGACGCCCAGTCGAACTGGAAGGCCTCCAGCCGGCGTTGCAGCGCCTGCGCGGTGGAGACGTCCCGCATCCAGCCGGAGGTGAGGCCGAAGACCCGGTCGGCGCCGTAGCAGGCGGCGGAGAGGGCGAGGCCCACGTAGCCCCAGCTGGTGCCGTGGGCGACCGCGCCGGCGAGGTCCAGCAGCGGGGCGGTCAGCCCGGCCACCGCGAAGCCCGCCGACCCGAAGCGCAGCAGGCGCGCCCAGCGGCGCTTCCAGATCCGGTCCCGGCGGTACCACTCGATCGCCTCGACCGCCCGCTCCTCGGACCAGCGGTAGAGCTCCTCCAGCCGCTCCGCGGGCTCGCCCCAGTCCCCGAGCGGGAACTGGCGGGCGCTCAGATCGGTCCGGTGCCGGGTGGGGGCCCGCCGGGCCACGGCTGCGGCGGGCTGGTCCTCCTCACCGATCTCCTTGCCCCAGGCACTCTCCTCGGGCTGCATTTCCGGCTGGCTCACCTGTGGGACTCCCTGTGGCGGGCGGGCGGCATGGTCTGTCGGCGCATCGGCTGACGTGACGTCTGCCGGTCGTTGTCCAACAGCACTTCTTACCGCCAAATGGCTGACCGCGGGGCGCTTCCCCGGTGATCGTTACCGGTTTCGGCCACCGGAACACGAGGTGGGAGGGTTGCGGGGGTCGGCGGGATTTCACCCGTCCGAGCGAGGGTCCGGTGACCCGCCGTCCTGACCCGTGCACCCGGCGCGCATCCAGGGCGTCCGGACTTGGAGGATCCTCCTACGTGATCGGTGTACGGACCGCTCTTCCTGGAGGATCGGACGGGACCGGAGAGCGGCCGGAACAGGCCACCGACTACGCTGCCTGGCGTGAAGGTCCTCGTCATCGGCGGCGGCGCCCGCGAACACGCCCTGTGCCGCTCCCTGTCCCAAGATCCCTCCGTGACCGAGTTGCACTGTGCCCCGGGCAACGCCGGGATCGCCCAGGTGGCGACGGTCCACCCGGTCGACCAGCTGGACGGCGCCCGGGTCGCCGAACTGGCCGCGACCCTCGGCGCCGACCTCGTGGTGGTCGGCCCTGAGGCCCCGCTGGTGGCCGGCGTCGGCGACGCCGTGCGTGCGGCCGGCATCCCGGTCTTCGGTCCCTCCGGCGCGGCAGCGCAGCTGGAGGGCTCCAAGGCCTTCGCCAAGGACGTGATGGCCGGCGCCGGCGTGCCCACCGCCCGCTCCTACGTCTGCACCACCGCCGAGGAGGCCGCCGAGGCGCTGGACGCCTTCGGCGCCCCCTACGTGGTCAAGGACGACGGCCTGGCGGCCGGCAAGGGCGTCGTGGTCACCTCCGACCGCGCGGCCGCGCTGGCGCACGCCGCCTCCTGCGAGCGCGTGGTCATCGAGGAGTACCTCGACGGCCCCGAGGTCTCGCTGTTCGCCATCACCGACGGCACCACCGTGCTGCCGCTGCAGCCCGCGCAGGACTTCAAGCGCGCGCTGGACGGCGACGAGGGCCCCAACACCGGCGGCATGGGCGCCTACTCGCCGCTGCCCTGGGCGCCCGCCGGGCTGGTCCAGGAGGTCCTGGACACCGTCCTGCAGCCGACCGTGGACGAGCTGCGCCGCCGCGGCACCGAGTTCTCCGGCCTGCTCTACGCGGGCCTGGCGCTCACCTCGCGCGGCACCCGGGTGATCGAGTTCAACGCCCGCTTCGGCGACCCGGAGACCCAGGTCGTACTGGCCCGGCTGCACACCCCGCTGGCCGGCGTCCTGTTCGCCTCCGCCACCGGCACCCTGGACCAGCTGGAGCCGCTGCGCTGGGACGAGGGGGCGGCCGTCACCGTGGTCGTCGCCTCCGAGGGCTACCCGGCCGCGCCGCGCACCGGCGACCCGATCGAGGGCCTCGCCGAGGCCGAGGCGGACGGCACCGCGTACGTGCTGCACGCCGGGACGAAGGCGGACCGGGACGGCCGGGTGCTCAGCGCCGGCGGCCGCGTCCTGTCGGTCACCGCGACCGGCACCGACCTGGCCGAGGCGCGCGACCGCGCGTACGCGGCCGTGGACCGGATCTCCCTCAGGGGCGGCCAGCACCGCACCGACATCGCGCTCAAGGCGGCCACCGCCTGACGGCACCGCGACCCCGGCGGCCCCCGTGCGAACCCTTCGCACGGGGGCCGCGGTGCATGGGGGGCTGCCGTGGTCGGGGGGCGCGGCGATGCGCCGCGAGCGAGCCGGAGCGGCGCCGGCGCCGAGAGGGTGGGCCCTCCTGCCCGCCGACGGGCAGGAGGGCAGGCAACCGGCGGGGCGCGAGCGCCGGAGCACCGACCGTCGGCACCGGGTCGGAGCGCCCCGGAGGCGAGTGAGCTCCGGACGAGCCGGAACAACCCGCAGGGCGCAGCGACCCGGGCGTTTCCGGGGCCGGAGCGGTTCGGGGGCCCGACGCACCGTTCGGCGGGCGGATTCCAGCCCATCGGGTGACAGCGCCCGCATCCGGCTGACGTAGCCGGGCGCCCGGCCTTATGGTGCGCTGGATCGCCGTCCGACGGTGCCGTGCGCCGGGGTCGCCGCCGGGTAGCGGCGCGCCCGCGGGGGGATGCTGGACGGCGATCGGCCGGACGGTCGCCCGGTGCTTCGCACCGGACCGGTCGCGGGCTTCCGGGCGGCGTCACCGGACGACCTGGCGGCGTCACCGGGACGAGTGGAAACCGGGGAGATCCGGAACGCCCGCCCGGACCGGGGCGTCGAAAATGTCAGTAGCGCCACACAGCATGCACTGCCGGGGATCGGACGCCTCCGCTTCCCGGTCGGAACTGATCGTTTCGAGTCGGCTCAGGGCCCGTACCGGGTGCCCGAGGGCTCCGAAGGGGGTGCCGCACCGTATGGCCGTCGACACCGCGCGCGCTCACGCCCAAGCGGTCCTGCGGATCCGGGGCCTCGCCCTGGCCGCGGCCGTCCTGCCCGCCGCCGTGGCGGTGGTCCTGCTCGCGGGCCGCTTCACCGGCCGGATCGGGGCCGCCGGCTCCTCCGACGCCGCCGGCTGGGACGCCGCCCGTTGGGTGGTCTGCTCGGTCGCCGCGCTGACCCTGCTGGTGGCCGGGCTGACCGCCCGGGCGGTGCGCCGGGCCGTGCCGCCGCAGATCCCGGCCGTGCCGGTCGAGCGGGCGAGCGCCCCCGAGCTGTACCGCCTGATCGACGAGCTGGCCGATCGGCTGGACGTCCCGGCGCCGTCCGCGGTGGCCCTCACCCCGGACTGCGACAGCTGGCTGGAGGACGTCGCGCCGCCGCGCCGCCCCCGCCCGCTGCGACCGAACCCCGAGCCCCCCGCGCCGGTCCTGGTGATCGGCTCGCCCTTCCTGTGGTGGATGCGGTCCGGCGAACTGCGGGCCCTGCTCGCCCCCGTGGTGGCCGGCACCGCCGCCTCCGCGGACCCGGAGATCGCCGCCGCCCGCCGCTTCCTGCGCAGCCTGGACGCCTGTCTGGACTCCGGTTCGGGCGCGGCCCCCGGCCTCGGCGGCGGCACCCTGGCGGCCCCGCCCGCCCCGCCCCGCCGCGGCCCGGCCCGGCTCGCCGACCGGATCGCCCGGCGGATCACCCGCCGGCTGCTGGGCGCCTGCCGGGGCCACTCCGCCGAGCTGGAGCGGTCGGTCGCGAGCTGGGCCTCCGAGCAGGCCAGGACGGTCGACTACGGCCTGCGGATCGCCGCCCAGGAGCAGGTCGGCCTGGCCTACGCCGGCTGGGACCGGCTGCTCACCCGGGTCGCGCTGCCCGCCTGGCGGCTCGGCCGCCACCCCGCGCACCTGAACGCCGGCGTGGTCGCCGCGCTCACCGAGCTGTCCCGCCGCGACCGGCTGGCCGACGGCTACGGCACCCGGCTCGGCGACCGCCCCGCCTGCGACCTGCTGGAGGAGCCCGGCACGGTGGACCGAGCGGTCTCCCGGCTCGCCGCCGAGCTGTTCTTCGGCCGCCCGGCGGCCGGGGCCTGGCACGAGCTGGAGTGGGCCGACTACCCGGCCGAGGCGGTGGACGCCGGCTGGCGGGCCCGGGCCGCCGCCCTCCAGGCCGCCCTGGACCGGCTCGCCCCGCAGTCCCGCCCGGGCGCCCCGACCCTCACCCGGCTGCTGGTCCGGCTCGCCGAGGGCGACGGCGAGCAGCTGGCCGCCGCCCTGGCCGCCCAGCTCGCCCGCACCACCACTCCGGCCCCGCTGCTGGAACCCGACCGCACCGGCCGCGACCTGCTGGTGGACCACGTCACCGCGATGGTCTGCTGCGCCGCCGTGGACACCGCGGGCGGCGCCCCCGGCCTGGACTGGCTGGACGGCCCGGTGCTGCTGCTCGGCGGGGTGCGCCGCACGGACCTGGCCGGACCGGTCGCCCAGGCGGTGGAGCAGGGCCAGGACGGCCCGCTGCGCGCCTGGCTGGACGCCGCCGAGGTCCGTCTGGAGAAGCCCGTCCGCCTCTGAGGCCCCTTGAGGCCGCTGCGGCCCCGGGCGGCGCTCGGCGCCCCGGCACGCGCCCCCGGGGGCCCCGGCCGCCGGCCGTCTCCGCAGGCCGGGGGCCCTGTCCCGGCGGGGCGCGAGATTGCCGACACCAATTGCTACCGTGGGGTGACGGAGCGCCAGCACTGTGTGGTGTATTAGACCGCACGCACATCCGGGGGGCACGTGCCAACCGGGCCTCGGGAGCCGAAGGGCGCGCCGGTGTCGAAGGCGACGAGCGGGCGCAGCGAGCGCCGGAGCGAGGAACGTCGACACCGGATCAGGAGCGCCCGGAGGCGAGCGAGGGATTCACGGAAGTGCACCTGGGAGGGGCGCGTGGGGACCGAACTCAACCGCCGCTGGGAGTCGGGCACGCACGCGTACAGCGTCTCCGATCCCTTCGGCCAGGGCCCGCTTCCCTGGCTGCGCAGTCCCGACCAGTACCTGGCCGGGGCCGAGGGCGCCGTGCCCTGGTACGTCTCGGTGGACGCGCCCGGCCAGCAGCCGCTGTCGGCGGGCGTGCGGCCCAAGCCGCCGGTCGGCACCCCGCAGAGCGCCAACGACGTGGACCAGCAGATCAAGGGCTTCGCCTCGGCCGGGGTGATCCGCCCCGGCGGCTCGGTGGACTTCCGGGTCACCGTCAACCCGCCGCGCGAGTTCACCGTGGACGTCTACCGGATCGGCCACTACGGCGGGGACGGCGCCCGCCACATGACGTCCAGTCCGCTGATCGCCGGCCTGGCCCAGCCCGCCCCGCTGGTGGTCGAGCGGACGGTCTCCTGCCACCACTGGTGGCACTCCTGGCGGTTGCAGGTCCCGCTGCACTGGCAGCCCGGCGCGTACGTCGCCGTGCTGACCACCGCGGACATGGCGCACCGCAGCCACATCCCGTTCACCGTGAGGGACTTCGCCGATCAGGAGCGGACCGCCGAACTGCTTCTGGTGGTCCCGGACGTGACCTGGCAGGCGTACAACCTGTTCCCCGAGGACGGCCGTACGGGCGCCAGCCTCTACCACGCCTGGGACGACCGGGGCGGTCTGGTCGGCGAGCCCGAGGCGGCCGTCACGGTCTCCTTCGACCGCCCGCACGCCACCGCCGGGCTGCCGCTGCACGTCGGCCACGCGTACGACTTCATCCGCTGGGCCGAGCGCTACGGCTACGACCTCTCCTACGCCACCGCGACCGACCTGCACGCCGGGCTGGTGGACCCGGGCGAGCACCGCGCGCTGGTCTTCCCCGGCCACGACGAGTACTGGTCCGAGCCGATGCGCCGGACCGCCGAGCGGGCCCGGGACGGCGGCACCTCGCTGGTCTTCCTGTCCGCCAACACCATGTACTGGCGGGTCGAGCTGACCGCCGCCGCCTCCGGCGAACCCAACCGGCTGCTCAACTGCCGCAAGCGGCAGAAGGTCGGCCCGGGCAGTCCGGCCGCCGGGGTGCCCGGCGCGGCCAGCGCGCTGTGGCGGGACGCCGGCGAGCCCGAGCAGCACCTGCTGGGCGTGCAGTACTCGGGCCGGGTCGCCGCGCCCGTCCCGCTGGTCGCCCGGCACACCGCGCACTGGCTCTGGGACGGCACCGGGCTGCAGGAGGGGGACGAGCTGCCCGGCCTGGTCGCGGGGGAGGCCGACCGGTACTACCCGAAGGTCGCGCTGCCCGAGCACACCGAGCGGGTGCTGCTGGCCCACTCGCCGTACCGGGACCTGGCCGGCCGCACCCGCTACCAGGAGACCTCGCTGTACCGGGCGCCCAGCGGCGCGTACGTCTTCGCGGCCGGGACCTTCGCCTGGTCGCCCGCCCTCGGCCGCCCCGGACTCACCGACGAACGGGTCCAGCGGGCCACCGCCAACCTGCTGGACCGGCTCTGCAAGAACTGACGTTCAGCGGTCGTGAAAGACTGCGGGGGCAGTGACCTCCCCTTTCGCGGTGCCCCACGCCGTGAACGACCCCTGAGGACTGAACACCTTGAGCGGATTTGTCACCAAGCCCGAGCCGGTGCTGGTACCCGGCCTGGTCCACCTGCACACCGGCAAGGTGCGCGACCTGTACCGCACCGAGTCGGGCGAGCTGGTGATGGTGGCCAGCGACCGGATGTCCGCCCACGACTGGGTGCTGCCGAACGAGATCCCGGACAAGGGCCGGGTGCTCACCCAGCTCTCGCTGTGGTGGTTCGAGCGGATCGCCGACATCGTCCCCAACCACGTGATCTCCACCGAGGTCCCGGCCGGCGCCCCCGCCGACTGGAAGGGCCGCACGCTGATCTGCAAGAGCCTGGACATGATCCCGGTCGAGGCGGTCGCCCGCGGCTACCTGGCCGGCTCCGGTCTCACCGAATACCGGGAGAGCCGCACGGTCTGCGGCATCGCCCTGCCGGAGGGCCTGGAGAACAGCTCCGAGCTGCCCGCCCCGATCTACACCCCGGCCCTCAAGGCCGAGGTCGGCGAGCACGACGAGAACGTCCCCTACGAGGAGACCGCCCGCCGGATCGGCGCCGAGCTGGCCGCCCAGGTGCGCCGCACCACCCTGGACGTCTACGCCCGGGCCCGCGACATCGCCCGCGACCGCGGCATCATCCTGGCCGACACCAAGTTCGAGTTCGGCCTGCTGGACGGCGAACTGATCATCGGCGACGAGGTGCTCACCCCGGACTCCTCCCGCTACTGGCCGGCCGACGAGTACCAGCCGGGCCGCTCGCAGGCGTCCTTCGACAAGCAGCTGATCCGCGACTGGCTGGTCTCCCCGGCCTCCGGCTGGGACCGCTACAGCGAGCAGCCGCCGCCGGCGCTGCCGGCCGAGCTGGTCGAGCGGACCCGGGCCAAGTACATCGAGGTGTACGAGCGGCTGACCGGCACCAGCTGGGTCTGACGCCGCCGGACCGCCCGCGGGTACGGGATCCGTCAGATCCAGCCGTGCTCGCGGGCGATCCGCACCGCCGCGTGCCGGTTCTCCGCGCCCAGCTTGGTGGCCGCCGAGGACAGGTAGTTGCGCACGGTGCCCTGGGACAGCCCGGCCCGCTCGGCGATCTCCGCGATCGGGGTGGCGTCCGCGGCCAGCTCCAGGACATCCGTCTCACGCGGGGTCAGCGGGGTCTCCCCGGCGCTGATCGCGTCCGCCGCCAGCTCCGGGTCCACGTACCGGCCGCCGGAGAGCACGGTGCGGATGATGCCGGCCAGGTCGGCCGCCGAGACGGTCTTCGGCAGGAAGCCGCGCACCCCGACCTCCAGGGCCCGCTTGAGGTAGCCGGGACGCCCGTGGCCGGTGACGATCATGCAGCGGCAGTCCGGCAGCAGCCGGCGCAGCTCGGTGGCCACCTCGATGCCGTCCTTGCCGGGCATCTGGAGGTCCAGCACGGCGACGTCCGGCCGGTGCGCCCGGGCCATCGCCAGTGCCTCCGGGCCGGAGCCGGCCTGGGCGACCACCTCGATGTCGTCCTCCAGCGAGAGCAGCGCGGCCAGCGCGCCGCGGATCAGGTGCTCGTCGTCGGCGAGCAGGACGCGCACGGGCGCGGTGGCCTCGGTCATCGGACGGTCTCCCTCAGGTCGGCAGCGGGACGGTGGCGAGCATCCGGAAGGTACCGGGTGCGGCGGTCGGGACGGTCAGTTCGCCCCCGTGGGCGGCCAGCCGCTCGCGCAGGCCGCGCAGCCCGGTGCCGCCGCCCGGGGAGGGCAACGGCTCGGCGGGCACCCCGTCGTTCTCCAGCTCCAGCACAGCCCGGCCGTCCTCCTGCCGCAGCCGGATCAGGCAGCGGGCGGCCTCGCTGTGCCGCAGCACGTTGGTGGTGGCCTCGCGGATCACCCAGCCGAGCACCGACTGCACCGGGGCCGTCAGCCGGTCGAGGTCCTCGCCGAGGTCGATCTCGCAGGCGACGTCGGCGGAGCGCAGCACCGCGCGGGCGCCGATCGCCTCGGCGTGCAGGTCGGCGGTGCGGTAGCCGCGGATGACGTCCCGGACCTCGCGCTGCGAGTCCTGGGCGATCCGCTGCACCTCGGCCATCTGGTCGGCGGCCTCCGCTCGCCCGCGCTTGGCGAGCTGGACGGCGAGCTCGCTCTTCAGCGCGATGGTGGTGAGGTTGCGGCCCATCACGTCGTGCAGGTCGCGGGAGAAGCGCAGCCGCTCCTCGGCGACGGCCAGCCGGGACTGGGCCTCGCGGGCGGCGTCCAGCTCCCAGACGATGGCGGTGAGCCAGGCGAAGCTGCGGCAGCTGGCCCCGAGGAAGGCCATGCAGGCCGCTATGACGGTCAGGAATCCGGCGGCCGTGGCCAGGCCTACCCCGCCCAGCACCAGGGCCGGGACGACCGCCAGGACGGTGCCCAGGCCGGTGAGGGAGGACCAGCGCGGGGTCAGTCCCACGCACACCGGGGTGAAGCCGAAGGCCAGCAGGTAGCCGACGACGAGTGCGGTGAACGGGACCTGCGCCGGCTTCCCCGTCATGTCGCCGGTCGGTCCCAGCAGCATGACCGCCCAGGAACCGGCCACCACCAGGCCCACGGTCAGGACGACCCAGCGTCGGTGGTCGGCGGGCCTGTGCAGGTAGTGGTCGAGGGACACCCGGAAGGTCCGCAGCAGCACCAGGGTGGTGGCGAGGCCGATCAGGAGGGACACCTGGACCGCGGAGTGGTGGTCGGCCGCCCCGGCTCCGGCGCCGATGGCGAAGAGCACACCGGGCAGCAGGAACAGGGCCATCAGGTAGAGGCACCAGCGGAGGTAGAACTCGGTGCGCTGCGGTTTGCTCAGACGCCGCCAGTTGCGAAGCGGTGACCGCATTCTCAAATCTTCCGCCTCTTGTTCGGTCCTGATCATTCCTCCGCCTTCCTATCAGAGGTCGAACCGGGGGGAGTACGGAGAGCGGCTCGGCAGACCGGCTCGGCAGACCGGCTCAGCGGCGCGGCTCCCAGCGGAAGTAGCGGACGGCGCCCCAGACCGCCAGGCCCAGCCAGACCGTGCCGGTGACCAGGTGCGGGGCGGCGGCCGCCCAGCTGCCCAGGAAGTCGGTCGCGGCGGCGGAGCCGTCGGTGCCGAACCAGCCGACCCGGATCAGCTGGAAGGCCGGGGTGGTCGGCAGCAGCCGGCAGACGTCGGCCAGCTGCGAGGGCATGACCTCCAGCGGGACGAACAGGCCGGAGCCGAACTGCATGACCAGCATGACCGGCAGGGTGGTGATGCCCGCGCTCTCCACGGTCTTGGTGAAGGCGCTGGACAGCGCGGCCAGGGCGATCATCGTGGCCAGCGTCAGCACCAGGCCGACCAGCATCAGCAGCGGGTTGACCGGCACGGTGAGGTGCAGGCCGACGCTGCCGCCGATCCCGATCAGGGCGGACATCAGCAGGCCGAGGGCGAGCGAGGGGACGGCCGTGCCGAGCAGGATCTCCAGGTCCTGGGCCTCACCGGTGCGCAGCCGCTTGAGCACCAGCTCGCCGCGCCGCCCGACGTACGCGGCGGTCAGGTTGTAGTACACGACGAAGGCCAGGATCATCCCGACCGAGCCGTAGACCAGCAGCGAGTCGACGTCCAGGCCGGGGGTGTTCTCGGCCTGCTTCTTGAGCATTCCGCGCAGGGAGCCGATCAGCACCACCGGCAGCACCACGGCGGTGAACAGCGCGGTGCGGTTACGCAGCAGCAGGGTGGCCTCGGCGCGGCCGAGGGCGAGCAGGCGGCCGGCGGCGGTGCTCTGCGGGCCGGTGGTGCTCCGGTCGGAGCCGGTGGCGGGGGCGGCGGTGGTCATCGGGCGGATCCGATCAGGCGGCGGGCGGAACGGGCGGAACGGGCGGAACGGGCGGGGCCGGTGGGGCCGGTGGGGGCCTGCGGCGGGGCCTGGTGGGCGGCCTCCGAGGCGATGGCGAGGAAGGCCTCCTCCAGCGAGGCGCTGCGGGCGTCCAGGGCGCCGAGCGCGATCCCGTGGTGCCGGGCCCAGCCGAGCAGGTCGGTGAGGGTGTCCTGGAGGCCGGTGCTCTGCACGGTGACCTTGAGGCCGTCGACGGTGACCTCGGCGCCGGGCAGGACGGGCAGCGCGGCTCCGGCCGTTACGGGGTCGAGCCGCTCGGGGAGCTCGAAGGTGATCCGGGAGGGCCGGCCGGCGATCACCTCGGCGACGGTGCCGGTGGTGACGACCTGTCCGCCGTGCATGATGGCCAGCCGGTCGGCGAGCTCCTCGGCCTCCTCCAGGTAGTGGGTGGTGAGCAGCACCGTGGTGCCCTGGGCCCGCAGTTCGCGGACCAGCCGCCAGACGGCGGCGCGCGCCTCCGGGTCGAGGCCGGTGCTGGGCTCGTCCAGGAACAGCACCTCGGGGCGGCCGAGCAGGGCCATCGCGAGGTCGAGCCGGCGCCGTTCGCCGCCGGACAGCTGCTTGACCCGGACGTCGGCGCGGTGGCCGAGGCCGACCAGCTCCAGCGCCTCCGCGACCGGGCGGGCGCCACTGGTCATCCCGGCCCAGGTGCGGCCGGTCTCGGCGGCGGTGAGCTCGCCGGGGAAGCCGCCCTCCTGGAGCATGATGCCGATCCGCGGCCGGACGGCGGCGCGCTCCGCGAAGGGGTCGTGGCCGAGCACCCGCACGGTGCCGGCGCCGGGCGCGGCCAGGCCCTCGATGACCTCCATGGTGGAGGTCTTGCCGGCGCCGTTGGTGCCGAGCAGGGCGAACAGCTCGCCGCGACCGACGGTCAGGTCGACGCCGCGGACGGCGTGGTACTCGGCGGTGCCGGTGCCGTAGCGGCGGTGCAGGCCGGTGACCTCGATCACACTGTCGTCGCGGCGGGCGGGGTGGCTCTTTTCCATGCCCCAAGCCTTCCGCCGGTACGGCCGGGCGGGCAGTGCGCGCCGTCATGAACCGGCGGTGCGGATCCACGGGTCGGCGATGACAAATGTCATGGGGAGGAGCTTCCGGGCGGCGATCACCGGAAGCGGGCCGGAAGGAAACCGGAAGCGAACCGGAAGCGGAAACGTCGAAGGCCCCCTCGATCGAGGGGGCCTTCGCTCTGGAGCGGACGACGAGATTCGAACTCGCGACCCTCACCTTGGCAAGGTGATGCTCTACCAACTGAGCCACGTCCGCAGGGTCAAACTATTGAGTTGTGCTGTGCTCGCGCACTGCGAGCGGACGACGAGATTCGAACTCGCGACCCTCACCTTGGCAAGGTGATGCTCTACCAACTGAGCCACGTCCGCATGGTGCCTGGTGGGGCACCCGCCGCCTCTTCGGATCTCTCCGTTGCGGCGACGAGGAATACTCTACAGCATCGTTCGGGGTGGTCGCCCCACCCTTTCGGTCCAGGCGGGCGGGGCGACCGGGGCGGTGCCCCGACGAGGTCAGTTCGCCTCGGCGAACGCCTCGTACACGTGCTTGGGGATGCGACCGCGGGCCGGGAGTTCCATGCCGCGCGACAGGGCCCAGGCGCGCACGGCGGCCGGGTCCGGGGTGAGCGCGGTGCGGCGGAAGGACTTTCCGGTGCGGCTCTGGCGACGGCCGGCCGCGACGAACGGAGCGAGGGCCTCCCGCAGCTTTTCCGCGTTGTCCACGGACAGGTCGATCTCGTACGACTTCCCGTCGACGCCGAAGTGGACGGTTTCTGCGGCGGCGCCGCCGTCCAGGTCGTCGGAGAGCGTGACAACTACACGCTGAGCCATGGGTGTCAATCCTCTCGGGCAATTCGGCCGCCGGTTCGCGGAGTGCGACCGCCGGCCTGATGTGCACCAACCCGCGTAAGCGCATACGGGCAGGCCTGGTGGCCCGCCGGATACGCAGCACTTGCCGCGACAGGTGGCCCTATTCTGCACCCGAAGGGGGTCGAAATCGAAGAGTCCGGCATTCTTTTCCGGATATTCACGAGTCTTCGCGGGACTGCCGGATACCGGAGTGCGGGACGGGCGGATCTGTCCCCAAGTGCCGTATTCGGGTGTTCTTCGGGCATCGCGGTTCGGGGCCCCGAATCCCCGGAAACGGGCCGGCCGGGGCGGGGGGTGGCGGTGCCGGAACCCTTGTGGCGTAAGGGTCCTGGGTCTACGCGCGTCACCCGCCCCGGCCAGCAATCCTGCCCCGAACGGCCGGTAGTCTGGAGTTCCCCCGCCTCACCGAAGACACCACCGGGAGTGCCAGTGGCACGCGTCGTAGTCGACGTCATGCTCAAGCCGGAGATCCTCGACCCCCAGGGACAGGCGGTGCAGCGTGCACTGCCCCGTCTCGGATTCACCGGGATCGCCGACGTCCGCCAGGGCAAGCGTTTCGAGCTGGAGCTGGAGGGTCCGGTCGACGACGCCGCGCTCGCCCGTATCCGCGAAGCCGCCGAGACCTTTCTCGCCAACACCGTGATCGAGGACTTCACCGTCCGGGTCGAGGAGACCGAACTTTCGGCCCCCTCCTCCTCCGTCGTCGGGGGCGCGAAGTGACCACCCGCGTAGGCGTCGTCACTTTCCCCGGATCCCTCGACGACCGCGACGCCCAGCGCGCGGTCCGCCTGGCCGGCGCGGAGCCGGTCGCCCTCTGGCACCGTGACAAGGATCTCCACCAGGTCGACGCCGTCGTCCTGCCCGGCGGATTCAGTTACGGCGACTATCTGCGCTGCGGCGCGATCTCCCGCTTCTCGCCGGTGATGGAGACCGTCATCGAGCAGGCCAAGCTCGGAATGCCGGTCCTCGGTATCTGCAACGGCTTCCAGGTGCTGTGCGAATCGCACCTGCTGCCCGGCGCGCTCCACCGGAACGACTCGCTGCACTTCATCTGCCGCGACCAGAAGCTCCGGATCGAGAACGCGGACACCGCCTGGACCGGCGATTACTCGGTGGGCCAGGAAATCGTCGTCCCGCTGAAGAACGGCGAGGGCCGCTTCGTCGCCGACGCCCACGTCCTGGACGAACTCGAGGCCGAGGGCCGGGTCGTGGCCCGTTACCTGGACCTCAACCCGAACGGTTCGTACCGCGACATCGCCGGCATCACCAACGCCGCCGGCAATGTCGTCGGCCTGATGCCGCACCCGGAGCACGCCGTGGAGCCGCTCACCGGTCCGACCACCGAGGGCCTGGGCTTCTTCACTTCCGTCCTGAAGCAGCTGGTGAACGCCTGATGAGCCTCGACACCGTCAAGAACGCCGAGCAGACCCCGGACGCCGCCCAGCCGTGGGCCGAACTCGGCCTCAAGCAGGACGAGTACGCACGCATCCGGGAGATTCTCGGCCGCCGTCCGACCGGCGCCGAGCTCGCGATGTACTCGGTCATGTGGTCCGAGCACTGTTCGTACAAGAGCAGCAAGGTCCACCTGAAGCAGTTCGGCGAGAAGAAGCCGGATTCGGACGCGATGCTCGTCGGCATCGGCGAGAACGCCGGTGTGGTCGACGTCGGCCAGGGCTACGCGGTGACCTTCAAGGTCGAGTCGCACAACCACCCGTCGTACATCGAGCCCTACCAGGGCGCGGCCACCGGCATCGGCGGCATCGTGCGCGACATCCTGGCGATGGGCGCCCGCCCGGTCGCCGTGATGGACCCGCTGCGCTTCGGTGCGGCCGACCACCCGGACACCCGGCGCGTGCTGCCCGGCATCGTCGCGGGCATCGGCGGCTACGGCAACTGCCTGGGCCTGCCGAACATCGGCGGCGAGGTCGTCTTCGACTCCTGCTACCAGGGCAACCCGCTGGTCAACGCGCTGTGCGTGGGCGTCATGAAGCACGAGGACATCCACCTCGCGCAGGCCTCCGGCGCCGGCAACAAGGTCATCCTGTACGGCGCCCGCACCGGTGGCGACGGCATCGGCGGCGTCTCGGTGCTGGCCTCCGAGACCTTCGACGACACCAAGCCGGCCAAGCGCCCGGCCGTCCAGGTCGGTGACCCGTTCCAGGAGAAGCTCCTGATCGAGTGCACCCTGGAGATCTTCCGGGAGAAGCTCGTCAAGGGCATCCAGGACCTCGGCGGCGCCGGCCTGTCCTGCGCCACCAGCGAGCTGGCCTCGGCCGGCTCCGGCGGCATGCGGATCGACCTCGACACCGTGCACCTGCGCGACCACACGCTCTCGCCCGAGGAGATCCTCATGAGCGAGTCGCAGGAGCGGATGTGCGCGATCGTCGAGCCCGACAAGGTCGCCCGCTTCCTGGAGATCTGCGAGAAGTGGGACGTCATCGCCAACGTCATCGGTGAGGTGACCGACGGCGAGCGCCTGGAGATCTTCTGGCACGGCGAGCTCGTGGTGGACGTGCCCCCGCGCACCGTCGCCCACGAGGGCCCGACCTACCAGCGCCCCTACGCCCGCCCGAGCTGGCAGGACGCGCTGCAGGCCGACGCCCCGACCGCCGAGCGGCTGGCCCGCCCGACCACCGGCGAGGGCCTCAAGGCCGACCTGCTGAAGGTCGCGAGCCACCCGAACCAGGCCTCCAAGTCCTGGATCACCGACCAGTACGACCGGTACGTGCTCGGCAACACGGTGCTCGCCCACGGCGAGGACTCGGGCATGATCCGGATCGACGACGAGACCAACCTCGGCGTCTCCGTCGCCACCGACGGCAACGGCCGCTACGCCAAGCTGGACCCGTACACCGGTGCCCAGCTGGCCCTGGCCGAGGCCTACCGCAACGTCGCGGCCGGCGGTGCCAAGCCGCTCGCCGTCTCCGACTGCCTCAACTTCGGCTCCCCCGAGGACCCGGACGTGATGTGGCAGTTCGCCGAGGCGACCCGCGGCCTGGCCGACGCCTGCCTGGTGCTCGGCACCCCGGTCACCGGCGGCAACGTCTCGCTGTACAACCAGACCGGCGAGGTCGCCATCCACCCGACCCCCGTGGTCGCGGTGCTCGGCGTCATCGACGACGTCACCCGGCGCACCCCGATCGCCTTCGCCGAGGAGGGGCAGCTGCTCTACCTGCTCGGCGACACCGCGGACGAGCTCGGCGGCTCGGCCTGGTCGCAGGTCGTCCACGACCACCTCGGCGGCCTGCCGCCCAAGCTGGACCTGGAGCGCGAGCGGCTGCTCGGCGACATCCTGATCGCCGCCTCGCGCGACGGCATGATCGACGCCGCGCACGACCTCTCCGACGGCGGCCTCGGCCAGGCGCTCGTGGAGAGCTGCCTCAAGGGCGGCCACGGCGCGCGGATCGTCGTGCCCGAGGGCACCGACCCGTTCGTCCTGCTGTTCTCGGAGTCGGCCGGCCGCGCCGTCGTGGCGGTGCCGCGCAGCGAGGAGCTCCGCTTCAACGACATGTGCACCGCGCGTGGCCTGCCGGCCACCCGGATCGGTGTCGTGGACGGCGACAGCATCGACGTCCAGGGGCAGTTCAGCGTCACGCTGGCCGAGCTGAAGGACGCCCACACCGGCGTCATCGAGGCCCTGCTGGCCTGACGGGAGCACTGCAGAGGGGCGGACGGTTCGATACACCCGGCCGTGGCCGGCGAAGTCTCCGATGTTCAACATGGTGCCCCCACTCCACCGCCTC